>JAWOHY010000252.1:0-25781 GCA_046484945.1 Bacteroidales bacterium | reverse complement strand
TTGAATTTGCTTAAAGAACCGCTGCTGCATTTTCTGTTGATTGGTGCAGGGTTGTTTCTCCTTTATGGGTGGGAGCAGGACGCCTGGAACAACACCTTTCTGGTTATTATCAAAATTCGAAGTTCACTGCAAAAGCTCATGACTGGATACTATTTATGTCGATTGAATGTGCTTCTTATGCACAGGCCAGGGAAATAGAATCCCATATAAAAAGCATGAAGAGCAAAAAGTACATTGCGAATCTGAAGCAGTATCCTGAAATTATCCAAAAATTACTTGATAAATATTCTGACTCGTAATCAGTACCCCGATAGCTATCGGGGCTGGTTCGAGCCCAGGTGGGCCCACAAAAAGCCTGATCCTATTCAGGCTTTTTATATTATGTACTATTGCTATATTCTTTATAGTGAAAAGCTTGATCGTTATTATATCGGAGCGACTTCCTTATCTCCTGAAGGACGCCTGGAACAACACCTTTCTGGTTATTATCAAAATTCGAAGTTCACTGCAAAAGCTCATGACTGGATACTATTTATGTCGATTGAATGTGCTTCTTATGCACAGGCCAGGGAAATAGAATCCCATATAAAAAGCATGAAGAGCAAAAAGTATATTGCGAATCTGAAGCAGTATCCTGAGATTATCCAAAAATTACTTGATAAATATTCTGACTCGTAATCAGTACCCCGATAGCTATCGGGGCTGGTTCGTCCCGATAGCTATCGGGAAGGTGGGCCCACAAAAAATGCAGCGACATCGGGTCGCTGCATTTAATAGTGCATTCCTTTGCCCAGTTTCAGAACTTAAATGTAATGCCCACATTAAATACCGAGATCAGGTAACCTAATTCCGAATAAACCGCAAACTTATCAGTAAAGAACCATCTTGCGCCGATATAAGCTCCCGCTGCAGGGGTTGATTTGGAAGGTTTCCAGTCACCCGGATGGCTTCCATCTCCCTTCCAATTGCCGCTATGTATTCTGCCGCCAAACCATATTCCGGCATATGGATCAAATTTATCATGAAAGATAAAATGATAATTTCCCCTTACGGCAATAATGAATGTATTATATTGATAATAATAACCTTCCCAATTCTCCTTATAATTGGAAGCGCTCCATCCCAGATATCCGCCCACACTCACTATACCGGTAAGTCTGGACCCCATGGGAACCGCTACAATGCCATATTCATAAGATCCTGAAACGGAAGGGAAAAAACCGTAATACTTACTTCCGAAATAATCCGTATTACCGAAACCCAAACCCAGATTAATTGCCTGGGAGCCCTTTTCGAAAGACTGTGTAAAACCCGCCATACCTGTCAAAACAAGCATAGTTAACATTAACGTAAATTTTTTCATAATATATAGATTTTAATATGTAAAAAGTCTTATAAATGATGTTTTGGGCAACGGCTAGGAATCTTTTTGTCCTTCAGCGATTCGTACTTCAATCTTATTTCGGCTTCCCTGCTTTTATCGGAAATAAAGACTACTGTTCTCCGATCGCTCAGGATAACAGGATGTTTATTACTTATTGACCCCATTGCCAGTTTTTCATCGGAAATTCTGTTTCGACTAAGTGCCGGATTCAAGCTGTTTTCTATTGTGTAATCATTCATAATACTGAAAATTAATTATACAAAGGTGCAAATCCTTAGAGCGATAAGTCTTACACAATAATATAAATTAGTTATATAATTCACACAATATTGAGCGGGTAATCAGCACAATGGACAATATTGCATACGCCGGAAACATTGACAAGCCTGTGCCGGTAGTCAGCAACCGGAATCTCCAGATATTACAGGAAAATTACCTTCCTGACCACAGGACCATCATCTGTTGTGAGATGAAAGAAGTAAATTCCCGTTGAATGATCCGTTAATTTACATTTGAAGAAGTGATCGGCCGGATGAAATACTTCAATAAACTGGCCGAGATGATTGAATATTTTCAATTCTCTGATCGTTTTATCTGATCTGACCATGATATGGCCGGAAGAAGGATTTGGGTATAATGCAACCGGGGCAACGGGCAGATTCACTTCGGGAGAAGAAAGGATCATTTGATCCAGGGGACGGCCCCAAATGCCACCGTATCCTTTGACGGCAAAAAGCGTCTCCCCGTTATCCGCCAGGCAATAGGTCCAGGATTCCAGTCCCGTGTGCTCCCAGTGCCAGATAGTATCGTTGAGCTTGTAAGCGCCTGTTTCCCCGCATAGAAAGATGTTATCCCCGATCCGATGAAATTGCTCGAATGTCCCATAGAAATACCAGCCAGGCGGAGGGGTCCATAATTTAATCAACCCGTCTGAGACATTGGCGAGGGAACCGGTTGAGATAAGTTTCCGGGTTATGCCTCCCGGAGAGGCGTGAATGATCGTATCGCCCTTGATAATGATCTTGCCAATCACATAATCTAAACCTATCCAAAAGCTCCATGAGACTCCCATGTCCTCGCTTTCGCAAACGCCGTGGTTTCCGGCTATAACAATCAGGTTTCCTTCAAAATCAATGCCTGTAATGTTGTCATGCGGTATATTATCGCTTAAAACTGTCCATGCACTATCATCCAACCCCCTTTTGAACAGTTTATTACTATCAAAAGCCAGCAGAATACTGTCGCGCTCGATTACCTCCAGGACAGGAACGGGCAAACCCTGATTATAAAGCATCCAGTCGAGGTTGTCCTTATCAGCCCGGTAAACTCCGTTCGGTGTGCAGGCATATACCCATATTTTACCTGTATGCAGGTAGGATACGCCATCCGCACCACCTGGCAGACTGGTTCCGGTCCATGTAATTCCTGCATCGTGGGAAAGCGCCAGGTCAAATGCATTATAGGAAATACCAGCAATTACAGTAGAATCATAAGTAGTAATAGCAATGGTTGGCAAAAAATCTGTGCAAAGTTGTACCCACTGTGGATAGGCTGCAGTCAGGCAATATGTAAAAACCAGGGAAAGGAGGAATTTTTTCATGATCTATTATTTTGATACAGGCAAATATACAATAACTCAGAGGAACAGTTAAATTAAGGTGAGTTTGCTCTTTTTTGGACCAATCGGGATGTTATAGGGTATCATCACGAAAATGTAGAATGTTTTCCGGACTGTAGGAAAATCTCAACACTTTTTCTATGGCCCAATGTAAACATGAATATAAGGAGAAACATAAATAATATGTCTCCCGTCGGCCCGGGTCCCCTTCTGCTGAAACCGTATCCCAGTATAAGAGCAAAGACAATGGCGATAGAAATTGTTGACTTGATATATTTTCTGGCACAATATTTTAACCTTCATAATCCTGTTTTAATTATGATGATTATGAAGAATGTATAATGGAAGCCGCAGAAAGTTGCCCGGTTGAGGTGATCCATGTTGAAATGGAATAAGGTTCGAGCCCAGGGTCCGCAAAAAAAAAGAAGATGACTCCCTATGAGCCATCCTCTTCATGCTAAATATTAATCAATTTCGATTATCCCATACTTCTGAAACGGATTACCATGAATATCACGATCAAATCTTCCACATGTCCGAATCGATCATCCAAAGCATGAATAAAGTAGTTTTCCATTTCATTGAAACTTCTCAGCATCGACTCCACTTCTTTTTCTTCGGCGATGAAGTAAGGGACCCTGACAGGCCTTGGAGGGTAATACATTCCCATGGTTCCCAAATATGATCCGGCCCGACAGAAGTGCTTAGAGATTAAGCGCCTCTTTAAGACTATTTGCTTTCTCAATGAACCACTGGCGAGCATCCTTCCACATGTCTCCTGTGCTTTCCCTTGCTTCTTTCAGCTTTTTCTGCATATCTTTCTGTTTTTCCTTCAGTTCATCAACGGTTTTCTGCGTTTTCTCCCGGGCCTGCTTCGAAGATTTTTCCATTTTCTTTTCCAGGACATTTATTCTTTTTCCCAGCTCGCTGATAAAAGCTTCTGCTTTCTGCATAAAAGCATATTTATCGCCTTCTGCAAAACCAAGGGCCAATTCATATTCTTTTTTGAATTCTTCCCAGTCGGAAGCTTTTGAACGCTTCAGGTCATCGAACCTGGTTGTAAGATCCTTGCGAAGCTTCTTCTGGCTTTCATAATCCTTTTCAAGGTTTTTAATGTCACTTTTCAGTCCTTCAACCTTGTCTTTCATTTTATTGATCTTTGAAAGCAGGGAAGATTCGCTGTCGTACATATCGGATAACAGGTTTTTGACCCTCACTTCATTTTCAACTACATATTTTTCTTTTGATTCCATATTTTTAAGATTTTATTGTGATGTCAGAATATTCTCACCATCGCGATGACAAAAAGTGCAATAACAAGCAACCAGAAGAATACCCCAAAGGTGATCTGCACGGCGCTCGTGACCTTTTCGTCCTGCCTGATCTCTTCATTTATCTCAGCTTTTGTAATAACCGGCGGGCCTGGCCTTGAGGGTGGCAATAGTGCCCCGATCAGGAGGGCAATAAAAAATGCGATCAGCAGATACCCCAGCCAGGGCACTCCCCATCTTACCGGGCCGATGGGTTCGATCCACAATCCTATGGCCCATGTAAACATGAATATAAGGAGAAAGATGAAAAATATACCTCCCGTCGGTCCGGGCCCTCTTCTGCTGAACCCATATCCCAGTATAAGCGCAAAGATAAAAGCGAACAGGATCGATAGAATAATTGTTGTATATACCATGGCGTTAACTTTTAATTGTTTATTGATTTGATTGTTAACTGATTATCCACAGTCCAGGCACCGCCTTCCCAGGCATTTTCAGATGCTTTCCGGTACTCCCTGATTGAATTCACGGCACCTTCCAGTGTAACGTCTCCGTTTTCAACCGTAACCTCTACGTCATCACTGTCGACAAACGGGCACCACCATAGCTGCCGTTCGACATTTCTTTTAATTTCGTCATCATCAGGAACATTCATGGTTGCTACATAGGTCCTGTCGGGTTTGATAATATGAAAATCATAATAGGGATAATGCCCATACCAATAGTAACTGTAGGGATAATTAACATCCAGGATGTTGTTTACGTTATACACCCCTTCAACGCCGCTGGCTACCCATTCTGCCTCTGATCTTTCAAGATAGCTGTCGACTGTCCCTGAAAGGGTGACAATCCCGTTTCTCACCATCACGCTAATTTGCCAGGCTTCGGTAATGACATTATTTTCCAGCCTGGATTGGATCTCTGATTTTATCTCCGCATCATCTGGCGGCAGGTCAGCTGTTGTTACTTTGATCCGGTTGGTAACCCCCACCACGCCGGTTGTATTTTCGGCAAGTTTTCCAGCTACTTTCCTTGCTTTCAGATTATCAACTTCACCCCTGAGGGTTACCCAGCCGTTGTCTGATTCGGGATCAATATTGAAAGAATATATCCTTGGATCATAAAAAGCAGCATTTTTAATGGCCTGCTCGATTTCATCATCGGTTTTTCTCACATACTTGTTTTTTCTCAGATCCTTATCTTCAGCCCACCAGGCAACCTCCAGCTCAGCATTATCCACAGATTTAACACCTCCGACCCAGGCGGTTAGATAGGCATTGTATTTTTCCGCAGCACTGCCCACAACACCGGTTAATGTCACCGCACCTTCAGCTACCTTAACATTGATCAACCCATCATCAACAAGGATATTCCATTTAAGGAGCTCTTCAATCTCACGCTTGATCTCGGTATCGAACCTGTCTCTTTTATAATCGACATTGATCAGGTTGTCCAGGGCTACTACACCTTTAACAGATTTCGCGACATGTTCGCTGAGCTGCTTTTTCTGATAAGAATCGACAAGGCCGGTCAGGATTACCTTATTATTTATTACGCTGACATTAACCTCGTAAGAATTAGTAGCCGGATCCATCATCAGGGCTAATTCAACATTATTCCTGATGTCACTATCAGTCATATCGCCAGGGGGATCAACTGTTATCCTGTTTGAAACAGAACGGACCCCTTTTACAAGACGGGCGATATTCGTCGCCCTTTCTTTGGCTTGTATATTATCGACCCTGCCGGTCAACTGCACAATTCCGTCAATGACAATAACATTGATATTATTGGTGTTGATCGCGTGATCGAAGATGTATTCATCCTCGATCGCATCTGCGATGTCCACGTCACCAATATCCGTTTGAGTTTGAGGATATGCCATGGCAAAAAATGCCATTAACATTCCAGTTAAGATTAGATACTTTTTCATGGTTACAGATTTTTCAATTTATGATTCTTTGGATTAAACCTTTTTATGTTTTAAGCTTCATCATGTGATCATTTTAAACCTGGATCTTACTATTGAAATTTTTATGCCAGTTGCCTGTGAGATCAATAATATTGAATTAGGTCTGTTTTTTTATGTATTCACCACATGAGTGCCTTATGTCAGGGATTACCTGCTATAAATAAGACCGGTATGGGATTTATGAAATGTAATTCTGTAGATAAACTATTTCGGATCTCAGCGGCAACTAAAAACTTCAGGATTACATATATTTCCCTTAAATGTGGAAGTTATACCTCATCTATGGAGAAGATTCCTCATTGCAAGGGAAAAGGAGGGAATTGTTCCGGCAGGGGTTTCAAACTATGCTTTCTTGAAAATCGCTGATATAATATTCCATTAGTTCCAGGCTCCTTTGCACGTCCTCCAGATATTCTGGCATGTCATTCTTATGCCTGTTCTTTAGAATAGTTACCTTGGCTTTGACATTTGCCCTGTAGCTTTTGTAATAATTCAGCAACTCCCTTGATTCCGGGTTGTCATGCATATCCAACGACTGCAGGTAATGCTGAAAGAAGAATTCACTTGAGTCGCCGGATCCGTAAAAATCAATATCAACACAAATAAATGCAACGTCAT
Organism: Bacteroidales bacterium; assembly: GCA_046484945.1. Taxonomy (GTDB): domain Bacteria; phylum Bacteroidota; class Bacteroidia; order Bacteroidales; family JAGOPY01; genus JAGOPY01. The sequence continues at coordinate 18,918 of JAWOHY010000252.1, read as the reverse complement.
TTAAGAGGTCAAGATAGCGGTAATCATCATTAAACTCAATACAGTCGAATATAACAGGGTCGTCATAAAGAAAGATGTTTGCTGCCTTCAGGTCGCCGTGAACATCCCGGCGGTAGCCATTTGTAATCCTCTCATTCAGGAAATCCCTGTTTGAATTCAAGTAAGTATTCGATTGCTTAACGCATTTTTGGATAGATTCCTGTCTATCTCCTCCAAAATGCTTCTGAATAAAATCCTGAGCCAATAGAATATCTGCGTATTTCTGCTGAAACCCATTAGTATCAAAAGGATCCTTGACCAATTCGGCCTCTTTGTGGAACGCTGCAATTTTGGCTGCAAGCTTTTTGAGGTCGGCCCCGGTCACCTCATTTTTCCGCAACAGCCGTTCCATCTCTCTATCATTATCCATCCTTTTCATTTTTACAGCATGATCGAGAACGATCCGGTCGCCCGATCCATCTGATTCACCATCGGTGATCGGGATAACATCCAGGTACATTTCCGGCGAAAGCCGCCTGTTAAGTTCCAGTTCACGTTCACAATAATATTTTCGTTTTTCAAAGCTTGAAAAATCAAGGAATGAAAACTTTACAGGGCGTTTAATTTTAAAAGCATAATTATCGGTGAGTACGACCCATGAGATATGTGTTTCAATCAATCTGCTAACTTTTTCGCAGGAATCAGGGAAAAGACATTTCTCAATTATTTTTTCGAGCAATTCTTTTTTCATACACATAGTTTTTTACCATGTTTAACATATCGTTTACCGACTGCTGGTCGGAACGTATCGCGAGGTGCGGCAAATCCATCCTTTCAAATTTTTCCTTTATCAACTGGAAAACTTCAAAATCGGCTTCGCTGTGGTCACGATCTTTTTCTATGCGTTGTTTAACGGTATCTTCATCAGCAAGCATTTCTATGAAAATGATATCATGATTTAATTCCCAGGCTTTCTCCCTGAACCTGTTACGGAGCGATCTCCTCCAAAAAGTTCCGTCAATCACAAGGAAATGATGATCCTGCAGAAGGGCCGTCATATTATTCAGCATGGTTTCATAAACCTCCTGCTTTGATTTTTCATCATACATTCCCTTTTTGCCAATTTTCTCTCTCACGATATCCGTATTCATGTGACCCGCATCCAATTCTTTCACAAGATGCTCAGCAAGGTATGTTTTACCTGTTCCCGGCAGACCAAAAATTAATATTATCATGGTTTAAGTTTTGCTTTGGCTTTCATGACATGTTCGGCGCCTCTTAGCAATAGCGCCCGGGTTTAAGGAAAAGCCGTCGGTCTTTCGTTCAACCAGGAAGCGGGTGAAATCGTGTAAATCGTTTGAAGACTCGCCTTTGAACAGTTCCTGGATTTCTCACCGGACATTCAGGAAAGTATCATATATCCTGCCATTATTTCATTTACTGCAACCATATATCTGTTTCCTTCCATGCTTATTCATGATTACCGATCGCTTATTTGCCAGGCTTATGGTTCCGATTCAAAGATCTTGTGTGAAGTATTTCTACATTATGTAAAGGATTCTCCACAAATCTGCTTAATCAGCCATCCGGGAAGTCATGGTTAAATGAACTTTTCTGCCGATAGGAAATCAATTGAATTTCTGGCACAATATTTTATCATTAATCATCCTGAATAATTTTGAACCAATAAAAGAGAATTATTATGCCCATTAAAAATGTATGGATAGATGAAGATTGCACGGCATGCGGGATATGTGTGGACACATGCCCTGATGTGTTTGATTTACCTGGAGACATAGCTGTCGTTATCGAGGGAGTTAATTATGACGATCATGAAGAATGTATTAAGGAAGCAGCAGAAAGTTGCCCGGTAGAGGTGATCCATGTTGAAATGGAATAATATAAGAACTGTAAAGGATATGGCAAACACTGAACCTAAAAGCAGGTATTATGAAATCCTCGCTCAGAATGCGCAAAAAGGAGAAATTTATATTCTCAAGCTCAAAGACGATCCCGTCATGTACCTGACCATACCCATGATTCATCCATCAAGAGATGATAGCGGTGACGAATTTTTCACTTATAAAGTACTGAAACCAGACTATTCCCAGGGAATATATCGTGGTTTTCTCATGGATATTGAGTTACTTGAAAAAAAATAAAATAATTATTAATCCTTAAAACAAATAATAAAATGAAACTTAACAACTTGATCATTACAGTGCTTTTAATATGCACAACAGGTTTTATAAAAGCACAGGAATTAACCTGGAAATTTGACCGGGAACATTCGAAGATACAGTTTAAATCCGTCTATCTTGGCATATCCAATGTTTACGGCCAGTTTCACCAATATAGCGGCACCATCACTACAAAAACCACAGACTTTGCCAATACCGCTGTTAATGTTGTCATCAAGGCCGAGAGCATTGATACCGATATTACGATGCGTGACAATCATTTGAGATCAGAAGATTTCATCCATGCAGAAAAGTACCCGGAAATCACCTTTAACAGCCATTCTTTTGAAACTACCGGCGACAGTCTATTCCGGATGACCGGCGATCTGACGATAAGGGGCGTGACAAACACGGAGAGCTTCGATGCCAGGTATAAAGGGCTGGTTGAGAAAGAAGGCAAGCTTCGTGCTGCATTCGAGGTTACCGGTGTGATTAACCGCTTCGATTACAATGTCGACTGGAACGAGAATTTTTTGAGGGGATTTGTCGTGAGCGAGGAGCTCGATATTATTTGTGATGTAATGCTTATAGCAGAAAAACCATGATCAGCTCTTTGAATCGACTCTCATCTATGGTTTTCACTTCATTCTCCCTGGCATCGTCCAGTTTGCTGCCGGGACCCTCACCAACAACCACATAATCGGTGTTTGAACTCACGCTCGAAGTAACCCGCCCTCCCAGCGATTCCACTTTTCGTTTGGCCTCATCACGGGTAAATTCATCAAGTTCCCCGGTGAACACAAAAGTTCTGCCTTTCAATTTTCCTGATTTTCTCCCGCTTACCGGATGGATATCAATACCCTGGCTGATTAAATCATCAAGCATCTGCCGGTTTTGCTCATTTTTAAAGAAATTGTGAATGCTCTCAGCCGTTTCGTTTCCGACCTCATCGATCTTTTTGAGATCCTCAACAGAAGCCTGCTTCATGTCTTGAATAGCGTTAAAGTTTTGAGCAATTACTCTGGCAGTGTGTAAACCCACATGGCGGATACCAAGGGCGTAGAGGAACCGGTCGAGGCCAGCTGACCTGGATTCCCGGATGGATTTATACAATTTCCCAGCCGACTTTTCGGCAAAGCCATCAAGCTTTTCAATATCCTTTTGTTCAAGCTTATACAAATCGGAAAATTTTTTCACCAGGTCCTTATCCACCATTTGCCCCACTACTTCCTCACCGAGGTATTTGATATCCATGGCCCCCCTGGAGGCATAGTGACTGAGCATCCGTTTAAGCTGGGCGCCGCATGAAAGTCCTGCAGGACATTGAACATACGCCCCCACCCGGGTTAGGCGTGCATTACATATGGGACAACGTTCAGGCATTTCAAACGGCTTACCCCTCTTTACACCTGGCTGACTGATCCTTTCCGCTATCTCAGGAATTACATCACCGGCCCGTTTCACCCTTACCTTATCGCCCGGTCTTACATCTTTCCTTTTCACCTCGTTCTCGTTATGCAAGGTGGCCCTGCTGACGGTAACACCGCCGATATCCACCGGATCGAGCAAGGCAACAGGCGTGATTATACCTGTTCTGCCCACCTGGACAATGATTTCCCTGAGGGCTGTAATTTCCTTCCTGGGTTCGAATTTCCAGGCAAAGGCCCACCGGGGGCTCCGCTGCCGTGTGCCCAGTTTGCTGCGCAACTTCCGGTTTTCCAGTTTGATAACGATACCGTCTATTTCGTAAGTTAATTTCTCCCTATGCTCCCCCATTTTCATGAAATAATCCTGAATACCCTCAAAATCATCTGCACTGCCGGTTTCTGAATTTGTTTTCAATCCCCATTTCCCGAAATCTTCAAGCATTTTGCGTTGGCTCTCAAATCCGTTACTGTCCTGATCAAGAATCTCGTAAAAGAATATATCCAGGGGAGCCTCCGCCACTTTTTTCGGGTCCAGTTGCCTGACAATGCCAGCCGCAGCATTGCGGGCATTGGCAAAAGGTTCTTCCTGGCGCTCAATCCTCTTCCTGTTCAGATCCAGAAATCCCTCCTTACCAATAAAGATTTCCCCCCGTAAAGAAAGAAATCCGGGCAATCCTTCTGTTTTGCGCAACTTCAAGGGAAGAGAACCTATGGTTTTAACATTTTCGGATATGTCGTCACCCGTATCACCGTCTCCACGGGTTGCGGCATAATCGAAGCTGCCATCCCGGTAGGCTATTTCAACCGATAACCCGTCAAACTTTGGTTCCAGTATAAAATACACCTTATTTCCATCGGTATTCTTTTTCACATGATCAATAAAATCCCGGATCTTTTCAGTATCAGTGGATGAGCTGAGGCTCAGCATCTGAGCGGGATGTTTCTTCTTTTTGATACTATCAACCGGTTCGGCTCCTATTTTCCGGGTCGGAGAATCTTCAGACTGAAATTTAGGGAATTCTTCTTCAAGATCGACCAGATAATCAAGAAGCCTGTCATATTTCTCATCAGAAATTGCCGGCTCATTTTCAATATAATACCTGTAGTTATGGTGTTCAATGGCTTCCCTTAAAAGTTTTATCTTTTTCCCGGCTTCTTTATCTGATAGCTTTTTAACATCATCAAAGCCGGGGAAAGGGGCCTTCATATAAGGATTCTTTCCCACGCGTTTATGATTTTAATGCTGTATCAATGACGTTTCAATAACTTTTTAAGGTCTTTCCAGGGGCGTGTATTGATGACATCGTCTTTCTCAAGCCATCCTCTCCTGGCCTGTGCAATTCCGTATTTCATATTGTCGAGTGATACAATGGTGTGGGCATCGGTCGAAATGGAAAGTTTCAGGCCGATCTCTTTTGCCATGAGGATATTTTTGTCATCCAGGTCAAGACGTGCGGGATCGGAATTGATCTCGAGAAAACAGCCGGCATCTTTGGCTTCTTTCATGATTTTCTCCAGGTCAATTTCATAAGGGGATCTTTCTCCTATTTTTCGCCCGGTGGGATGGGCGAATATGTTAAAATAAGGATTCTCCATGGCCCTGAGCACCCTCCTGGTCTGTTTCTTTTTCGACAATTTCATGTTATAATGAATTGAGCAGACAACCAGGTCAAGCTCCTTTAGAATGTCATCGGGCAGATCAAGGGAGCCATCTTCCAGTATATCCACTTCTATCCCTTTCAAAATCTTTATCTTATTCTTCTTATCATTCAACCTGTCAATTTCTTCTATCTGCTCAGAAAGTCTTTTCTCGTCGAGCCCGCCGGCCATGGCTACTTTTTTGGAGTGGTCGGTGATGGCATAGTACTCATAACCCTTCTCAATGGCTGCCTCAACCATCTCATCCAGGCTGAACCGGCCATCCGTTGCATTGGTATGGGTCTGCAGGTCGCCCCTGATATCTTCCAGTTTTATGAGCGAAGGCAATTCATCCTTCCCCGAGGCCTCAATCTCCCCGTGGTTTTCCCTCAGCTCAGGTTCAATATAATTCAATCCGAGCTTTTCATACATTTGCTTCTCTGTTTTGGAAACTTCGCGTTTCTTTCCTTTGAATATCCCATATTCGTTCACTTTGTAACCTTTTTCCTGACCGATTTTCCTGAGGGCAATGGTATGGGATTTTGAGCCTGTAAAATAAAGAAGCGCCGCGCCAAACGATCTTTCTTTAACGATCCTCAAATCCACCTGTATGCCCGACTTGAGTTTGACAGTTGACAGGCTTTTACCTTTTGACAATACCCTTGATACTTCCTCATAATCGGCGAAATGGTCCATAGCCATTTCGGAATTATCGGCAGTCGCCAGGATATCAAGGTCTCCCACGGTTTCTTTATTTCTTCGAAAGCTTCCTGCAATCGTAACGTTGTCAATCTTTTTCTCCAGGTAACTGATCAAAGGCTTGCTGATTTCTTCAGCTTCGGCTATTTTAAACCTTCCTTTGCCATTCTCTTTTTCATATTCTTCAATCTCTTTCAACAAATTCTCAACGGATTTTTCCCCAAAGCCTTCAAGCTTTTCCACTTCACCGTCATCGAGCGCCTTCTTCAGGTCGCTAAGGGATGCAATATGCAAGTTGTCATAGAGGATCTTCGTCCGCCGTGGCCCCATCTGTTCCAGATTCATGATCTCGATAAGCGGTTCGGGGATCTTTGATTTGAGTTTTTCCAGCTGTGACAGCTTTCCGGTTTTTGCAATCTCTTTGATCTTTTGGGCCATTCGTTTGCCAATACCGGGCAATGACATGATCTCCTTCTCGTCATCAGCCAGCTGGATGATATCCTCCGAAATTCCTGAAATCGTCCTGGCAGCTTCACGATAAGATCTAACCCTGAATTCATTTGCGCCTTTTATATCGAGCAAATCGGCAATTTCATTGAAAATATCCGCTATTTTCTTATTGTTTGCGGGCATAATTATTCCCTGTTGTTAAGGTCATACTATCTATTTTTATTCCATAACAAGTCAAACCCTTCGCCTTTCTACGGACCTGGTCAGCTATGAAAACCGGCTGGAAACACCTAGAAAGGCGTCTAAAAGCATCAAGAACGAGGGTACATATTCGCGTTATATATGACCAGAACGGGCATAGCACATCCTGTGGACGATCCTTCCCAGTACTGTGGCGATTCTTCAACACAATGCAGATATTGGTAAACTTCAGGCAATTGTTAATCAACAAAATACAACGATGTAAGGAGAGATAATTATATGGCAGGATTATTTATTAATAAGTCCATAAAATCTTATACCATGACGCAATATCACGAACCGGAAAATGAACTGAAGAAAAAAACCAGGGACATCACAAGGGCGCTGACAAGCCTTAAAGAAGAAATTGAGGCCATCGACTGGTATAACCAGCGTACGGATGTTACTGAAAACGATGAATTATCCTCAGTCCTGGCACACAACAGGGATGAAGAGATTGAGCATGCCTGCATGACTATCGAATGGCTCAGAAGGAATATGGCTGGATGGGACAGGAACCTGAAGGACTATATATTTAAGGAAGCCGGAATAACATCAATTGAAGAGAATGAAAACAATGTGACTGAACTGGGTGACAATGAACCAGGAGAAATAAAATCAATCAAAATAAATACTATGGATTTACTCAAAAAAAACCTTGCCCCGATCACCGACAAGGCCTGGGGAGAAATAAATGAGCAATCGGAAGCAATTTTCAGATCCGCCCTGTCGGTCCGGAAATTTGCCGATGTAGACGGGCCTCATGGGATCAGCATGGGGGCAGTTCCCTTAGGCAGAACGGCTATCCCAAAAAACCAGGAGACCAAGGAGATCCTGTACGGCATTCAGGAGGTGCTTCCGTTGGTGGAAGTGCGTTCCGCGTTCAACCTGAATCTATGGGAACTTGATAATGCTGATCGGGGTGCAAAAGACATTAACCTTGACGCGCTGGTTAAAGCAGCCAGAAGAATGGCAGCCTTCGAGGAAAAGGCCATTTACAATGGCCTTAAAGAGGCGAACATCAAGGGCATGATCAACAGTTCCGGACACCGTACCATGGAATTCCCCAAAGACCCGTCAAAAATACTGCATAGCGTTACTGAAGCCGTCACGAAATTAAATACAGCGGCGGTGGAAGGACCTTACAGTATGGTCCTGGACACTGAAAAATGGGAAAAGATATCCTCTTATGTTAACGGTTATCCCTTACGGCTGCAACTCCAGCAATTATTGGGAGGATCGCTGATACTCGCGGAAAACCTGAAAGGAGCCATGCTGGTGTCAGAAAGAGGCGGTGACTTCAGGCTTACTCTTGGGCAGGATATTTCTATCGGCTATGAAACGCATAACAGGAACGAAGTCCTGTTGTATTTTACAGAGGCATTTACTTTCCAATTACTCGAACCTGCGGCAATAATTTATATGAAATAAAAAATAAAGACAGATGAACCGACTAAAAGACAAAGTAGCCATAATAACCGGTGGCGCCGGAGGCATCGGAAGCGCAACAGCCCGTAAATTCATCGACGAAGGCGCCTCGGTCATGCTGGTGGATATCAATGAAGAAGAACTGAAGAAAACAGCGGAAAATTTGAATAGCGATCAGGTCGCTTTCTTCGAAGCGGATGTTAGCCATGAAAAAGATGTGGAAAATTACGCCAATGCTACCGTGGCAAAGTTCGGCCATGTCGACATATTTTTCGCCAATGCAGGCATTGAAGGGGATGTTAAACCTATTACCGATTATCCTGTTGAAACCTTTGACAAGGTTTTTGATGTGAATGTAAAAGGGGTCTGGCTCGGATTGAAATATGTTATACCGGCCATGAAAAGAAATGGAGACGGAGGGAGCATTATTATCACCTCTTCAGCGGCCGGCTTGATAGGTACGGCAAATGTAAGCCCTTATGTGGGCAGCAAACATGCCCTCATAGGAATCATGAAATCAGCTGCGCTCGAGCTTGCCCCGCACAGTATCAGGGTGAATACCATAAATCCCTCTCCCGTAGACAACCGGATGATGCGGTCGCTGGAAAAGGGTTTTGGCGGGAATGACGCAGGAAAAGCCCAAGAACAGTTTGAGCAAATGATCCCCATGGGAAGATATGCAAAGAACGAAGAAATTGCTGATCTCGTCCTCTTCCTGGCAAGCGACGAAAGCAAATTCATCACAGGATCCGTGCACCGGATCGATGGAGGTATGCTTGCGAGTTAACTTGTCGAATGCATTATCCTGATTCGGATTCGCCGTGATGTTGATCCGGAAACGACACAGGCCGATAAATCATTTACCGTGGCCTGCGGCACATCCGGTTTTTACGTGAATTGAAGGTGAACCCACAAAAAAAGAGGATGTCTCCCAATGAGCCATCCTCTTCACTAAATATTAATCAAATTCGATTATCCCATCCTTCTGAAACGGATCACCGTGAATATCACGATCAGGCCGATCATCAGGTACAGGGCCCAGTTGCTCAAAGGCACCCCTGGTGGAGGCGGAGGATTGATAATATCTTCGGTGTTCAATACATAGATTACATAGAATGACTCCGACTGGCCAGGATTCAGAAGCGGAAACCTCACGGCAACGGCAACACCCACATCAGCTATGAAAGGGGCTGCCTCCGTAGGGGCATTTGTAAAATCAAGAGGTTCATTTGGGGTTGATATATCGAGTCTAAGATCGGGTATAACGTGAGCCTTCGCATTGGGATGCCAGAGCTGAAGCGCCATGGGAAGGTCGTACACCAATCCAAAGGACTGGACTTCCGCCAGGTATCCATTGCCGGCATTGGGCTGGTGGCTGACAAAATTCCGGGTAGAAAAATCTCCCGTAATGTTCTGCTCCTGGTCCGGGTCGACCGCACGGGCGTATTCCACATCCTGCAGTGGATCCGGGCCGGTGTTGGTCAGCGTGACATGAATGAAGAAACGGCCATCGTTCTCATCAAAGTAGAAGTGTTGATTCACCAGCAGGTTCTGGCCGCCGCCCGAAGCCGTGCCCACCCAAACCGCGGAATTTGTAGTGCCGGCGCTGGTATTGGTCAGTGAGGTCTGCGGAACCTCGAACTGGCCACATTCACCACAATTAATAAAGGTGTATTCATTCCCCTGGTATGTATATTCCACCAGCCATCCTTCCCAGGGATAACCCGGCAGAAAATAGTCGCCGGTCTGCGGCGGTACGCCTACCAGCCAGCCGTCCTTGTCATGATCAGCAACAAAGCCTAATCCGGCTAACATGGGATGATATCCTGCCGGAACCGTTCCGTATATACCACCGGAACCTGCCGGATGAATACCTAATTCAACGAAATTACCCTGAAGGTAAACGCCAGGATCTACGCGTAACCCGCTTTGCGGATCAGACGGTGGTGTCCAGTTCAGGTTATCCGGATGACCCTGCGGTAGCTGGCCCAGTGCAGTCAAAAACCCGACTGCAAATAAAACGATAGTAAATGTAAACTTTTTCATATTTTATTATTTAAGTTTGAACGGTAAAAGTATACCTTCCGATCCATGAAAGTCAAATAAAAGTTGTATGAATAATGGCTTTTTGCACTCAGGCGGACAACTAATTTTAGAACTACATGACATGACTTTATTCGTACATTTTACAACACTGATTATAAGATATCTATGATGAGAATATCGTCAAAACAAGATAATCTTACCAGGCCATGTATTAAAAAAATCCTTTCCTTTGCACAAATTCGTACACGCTGAAAAGCATAAACCTGATATTACTCATATTCTTCTCCGGATTTATTTTCATGCCGGAACTCATACTGTCGCAATCCTGGAAAATGGTGAAGGAACGCGATGGGATCACGACCTATTCACGCCCCGAGCCGGGTTTTTCTGTTAAAGCATACAAGTGTGAAACCGAATTCCGGGGAGATATTGAAAATGTGATTTATTTGCTCACCGATGTCCGGAGTTTCGATGCCTGGGACGATAAGATCAGTGAATTGGTCGTGGTTGAAGAAGAAGCAGGGGAATACTTTAAATATTGCCTGGTATACGATCTTTCCTGGCCGATAAAAGACCGCGACCTTTGCATCGATGCACGGATCTTTACTGACAACGAAACTGGAATCGTGACCATTCACGCCACGGGTGCTCCGGAGCTTATCGCTGCGCACCCTGACCGGGTCCGGATCGTCGATTACTGGCAAAACTGGATTGTCAGGCCTCTCGAAGACGGCCTCATCCGCCTTACCCTGGAGGGATTTGCCGACCCGGCAGGCAGCGTTCCGTCATGGATCACCAATATGGCACTGACCGATTCGCCGGTAAAATCGATTTCCGAAGTCCGGAAAAGGGCAGAAGAATGAGGAGAAGCTTCACTTAGTATTTCCAGCGATTAGCCAGCGCCACCAACGAGAGCATCACAGGCACTTCGACCAGAACGCCGACAACTGTAACAAGCGCGGCCGGTGATTCCAGGCCGAATAACGCAATGGCCACAGCGACAGCCAGCTCAAAGAAATTACTGGCGCCGATCATGGCAGCGGGAGCGCAGATATTATGCGTCAGTTTCAGCCAGCGACCGCCGAACCACGTGATAAAAAAGATGAAATAGGTCTGGATAACGAGCGGGACGGCAATGAGGAGGATGATGAGCGGGTTATTCAGGATGTTCACCCCCTGGAAAGCAAACAATAGCACCAGGGTGGTCAGCAGGGCTATGATGGATACCGGTTTCAGTTTCGGGAGGAAGACATTCCTGAACCAATCTTCTCCCCGGGTACGGATCAGGTAATGATGGGTGATGTATCCCGCCACCAGGGGCACGACCACGAAAATAATCACGCTGGCGGCCAAAGTTTCGTAAGGAATGGTCACATTGGTAATACCGAGCAGCAGCCCGACGATGGGGATGAAGGCGACCAGGATGATCAGGTCGTTGATGGAAACCTGCACCAGCGTATAATTCGGGTCGCCGTTGATCAGGTAAGACCAGACAAAGACCATGGCGGTGCAGGGCGCCGCCCCCAGCAGGATGGCCCCGGCAATGTATTCCCCGGCCAGTTCCGGGGTGATGAATGCGGCATAGATCTTTGAGAAAAAGATCCAGGCAAAAAAAGCCATGGTGAAAGGCTTGATCAGCCAGTTGACAATGACGGTCAGAACAACCCCCCTCGGTCGCTTACCGATGTTTTTTATGCTGCGGAAATCAACCTGCAGCATCATCGGGTAGATCATCAGCCATATCAGGATCGCTACGGGAATGTTTACCCGGTAAATTTCCAGGTCGCTCAGCACCCGGATGGAATCCCCGGCGAAATGGCCGATGGCAATGCCCACGGCTATACATAAAGCGACCCAAACGGTCAGGTATTTCTCGAAGAAAGCTATTTTTCTTGGGGTGGTGTTCATGTGTTGAGGTGTTCAGGTGTTCAGGTGTTCAGGTGTTCAGGTGTTCAAGTGCTCCGATGATTCATTATCTTAACAAACTTACAGTCCTAAATTCCTACCGTCCTACACTCCTACCGTCCCGTATATCAATCCCGAAATCGTAGCCATGATTACCACCAAAACCACATAAACCAATGTTTTCTGCGTGCCCATGATGCCCCTGATAACCAACATATTGGGTAATGATAAGGAAGGCCCGGCCAGCAACAAGGCAAGCGCCGGTCCTTTTCCCATGCCGGAGGCGATCAGTCCCTGCAAAATAGGCACTTCCGTCAGTGTTGCGAAATACATGAAAGCGCCGACGATGGAGGCGAAGAAATTCGAGAAGACAGAATTTCCGCCGACAAGTGCAGATATCCACTCGTTCGGGATGATCCCGGCCATTCGGACATCATCATGGGTGGAGCCCAGCAGGAAACCGGCCACGATCACCCCCAGCGCCAGCAAAGGCATGATCTGCTTTGCAAATTCCCAGGTAGATAAGGTCCATTCTTTATTTTCTTCGTTTTTTTTATCAAATAAGGTGATCAGGCTCAAACCGGCGATACCGACGATCATGGGCACCAGGGGAGACGGGGTCAGGACAGCGGAAACGGCGGTCGCCAGAGCAGCCAGGGCAACCCATTGCCATTTGATCTTCAGGATGTAAATAAGAGAATAGACCAGCATGAGGCTGAAAACTGCCGTGATATACCATTTATTCGCCCAGATCCAGTACCACGCGCCCGAAGTTACGTCTTCGCCGGGCTTTCCCCAGTTGGCAAATACCAGAATAAGCACCAGTGTAAAAAAGTGGAACGAGGTTTGCCACATGGGCCGTTTCTCGGGCGGGATGATGATGTTCATCTGCTCGTCGGCCTTGGCTTTTTCTTCTTTCCGGTATATAAGGGCCATAATGGAACCGATCACGATGGCAAAGACAACCGCACCGATGATCCGCGCCACGCCCATTTCAAAGCCGAGGATGCGGGCCGTGAGGATAATGGCCAGGATATTGATGGCGGGGCCGGAGTATAAGAACGCAACGGCGGGTCCAAGCCCTGCACCTCTTTTATGTATGCTGGAAAACAGCGGCAGGATGGTGCAGCTGCACACCGCCAGGATGGTACCGGATACGGAAGCCACCGTGTAGGCCAGCCATTTTTTGGCGTTGGCGCCGAAGTATTTCAGCACGGCTCCCTGGCTGACAAAGACCGAGATCACGCCTGCGATGAAGAAGGCGGGAAGCAGGCAGAGGATCACGTGTTCCTGTGCATACCACCTGGTCAGGTCGAGCGTTGCGTCAACAGCCTCGCGGAACCTTAAACTTTCTAGCGGCATGAAAAATGCCAGCAGGAAGAAGGCGACGATCCAGAAAAGGATTTTTATTTCTTTTGTTGTTTCCATATTATAGCTGATCCGCTACGCGGATCATAGGATGATTGGTGATTGACTCATTTACAATAGAATATCCGCTACGCGGATGACGTGAACGCCGCAGGTGATCAGCTATTGTAAAGCTAGAAATAGACCTGTACCACATAATATATCCCCACGCCGATGAACAACACGGCGATCACCCGCCGGAACCACAGCTCAAATATCTTTATCTTATTGTACAGCGATCCCACCCCGGACACACTGTAAGCCAGCAGCCAGGCAAAAATGATCACCGGGATACCGGTAGCGACAGCGAAAACAACGGGCAGCAGCAAACCCGACGGACTGCCGAGCGTCAGCGGGATCAGCATGCCGAAGTAAAGGACGCCGCTATAGGGGCAGAATGCCAGGGCGAAGATGATCCCGAGCAACAAGACGTCCCAGTAGCTTTTCATTCCTCTTTGCTGGATGCGATCGGACAGTTTACGGAAGAATCCGAAGTTCAAAGAAAAGACCCCCAGCATGAAAAGGCCGATGATGATCAGCAGCGGGCCGATAAATTTTTCGCCATAGCGCTGGAAAACGCTGGATATCTGGAACTGGCTGGCGCCAAAAAAAATGATCAGCGCCACGCCGAAGTAGGAGATCGCCCGGCCAGCGGTGTAAACCAGGCCGTTATAAAACACGCGGTTCCGGTTCTCCAGGTCTTTGCTGATGTATCCGATAGCCGTCAGGTTCGTGGCCAGCGGACAGGGGCTGATGGCCGTCATCAAACCCAAGATCAGCGCCGACCAGACCGGCCACTGTGAATTTTCAAGGATTCCGGCGAGAAAAGCCTCCATCAGAGCAGGGGATCAATGGCCTTTTTCAAGCTGTTTTCAAGTTTCGCAGGGGCGCTTCGGGCATACATGAAGCCGTCGGAGGTCAGGTCTGTTTTCGACTCCCCTTTTACGACGATCAAGGCCTGCCCCGGAACTTTGAACTTATCAGCCAAGGCTTTCCCGTCAGCTTCTTCGAAATTGACGGAATGGAACTGAATGTCACCCGACTCAAGCTGTTGAGCATAAAGATTTTTCAAAGCAAGCTGTGATTGGTCTTCCACTGCGTTGCAGGTAGCACAGCGCCGCGTGGCGTGGAAGTAATACACATCAATGGTTTGCTTGCCCGCTGAAGCCAAAGGTTTTTCCTCAGCCGACTGGGCGTATGATTCAGCGACCATGCCGACCATGATCATTAAAGCAATAAAAAAGATCTTTTTCATATGATGGAATTTATTTAATATTATTCATTCGTCCCGATAGCTACCGTGCTGTCGTCCTCACGGGACTGGGTGCTATGCTCTACTCTCTAAGCTCTAGGCTCTACGCCCTACGCACTATGCCCTATGCCCTACGCTCCCAGCAAGTCCTTCACCTGTTTGACCGACAGTAAATGGCCCGAAGAAACCACCTTCCCATCGACCACCAGCCCGGGTGTCCGCATGATGCCGTAGTTCATGATATTGACAATGTCTTCCTCTTTCGTGATATCAGCCTGGATATTCATTTCCGTAACCGCTTCACGCACGTTTCTCTCGAGGGTCTTACATTTGGGGCAACCGGTGCCCAGGACTTTGATGTTCATGCTATGAGGTAATATATTGTAATTTGTTGTAATTCGTTGTAATTCGTTGTAATTATCTGATCAATAGTTTTTAAATTCTATCTTCTAACTTCTATCTTCTTTTATCATTCGTAATTTTACGAACAAAAGTATAAAAAAAATTATATCTGCCAGAATTTTTTAAATAATTCTTTAGCGACATTCCAATTTTCGCGGTTGATGCAATACCTGATCTTGGGGGCTTCGATCTCGCCCTGGATCAGGCCCGCTTTTTTGAGCTCTTTCAGGTGTTGCGACAGGGTGGATTTTGCAATGGGAAGAATTTCCGACAGGTCGCCGCTATAGCAGCAGGATTGTTTAGAAAGCAGTTCCAGGATATAGATCCGGACAGGATGCCCCAGGGCTTTGGCAAAACGGGCGATTTTTTGCTGGTCTTTCGTGATGGTTTCTTCCATTACAGATGGTTTTTATGAGGCAAAGATAATGCAAAACCGTAAAGGGGCAGTTTCCCCAATAAATCATAAATTTGAAGGCTGATAATAAAGGTAAAGCGAATGGCACTATCAAGACTAAAAAAATCCGGGAAGGATTCTACTACAAATTACAAATTCATCTCACTGAAGACATACAACTGGGACAGTCCGAACAACAATTTCAGGAAATACAGGCAGGTGTATGACCGCTGGGAGGCACAATATATAGGGGTGGAACTTCAATTCTTCAACAAAAAATTTGATGAGGAAAACTGGGATACACAGGTCACTTTCAAGGCATTTTCACTCAAGAAAAACCGGAAAAAAGAGGAATTATGCTGCTTCGAAGAATCGCTTTCCATCAGCATGGACGATAACATCGTAACGCTGGAAAAAGGCTGGGGAAATGATGAGGCAGGCACCGGCTGGCCCAAAGGTGAATATATGTGGGAGGCTTACCTGGACGACGAGCTGCTGGGAAGTGTCCATTTTCATATAGAAGATGTGGGTGTTGTCAGTCAGGCATCCAATCCATATTTTGATATGCTTTCCCTCAAGTTATACGAGGGTCCCGATGACAATCTACCTTTTGAAGAGCGAAAGTATCTTCGCACTTTTAATACGGACAACACCCGGTATGTTTTCGCCGAGTTCCGGTTTATCAATCAGATCCGGCACGACTGGCATTGCGAGCTCTTTTTCTCTTTTTATGACGATACCCGGCAGCTCATTGGCCGGATTCAATATAGCGACATCATTTCCGGTGATTCACCGGGTGATGATGTATTTACCATTACCCAGGGCTGGGGAAATGCCCATACGGGCAACTGGCGGGTCGACGACTACACCCTGGAGGTTGAGTTCCAGGAGCAGGTCATTGCAGTGGTGCCGTTTTCGGTGGGCAGCGAAGACCGCGAAGATGTTTCCCGCGATACGGCCACACCGGGGATAGATGTTTTTGATGAAAAGCCCGATATCGATGCCATCATTGCCAGAACGCTGGCGGAGGCAAGCCTCCCGGAGGATGATTTGGCTGATCTGGATGACCCGGAAAACATGGAAAGGCTGGAAAGGAAAATCATGGTAGAGGAGGCCATGAAGGAGCTGGACGGGTTGATCGGACTGGAGTCGATCAAGAACCAGATCCGCGGGCATATTTCCTATCTGGATTTCCTCCAGGTCAGGAAGAAAATGGGGATCGAGGATGAAGATACCATCTCCCTGCACAGTGTCTTCACCGGCAATCCCGGTACCGGAAAGACGACCGTGGTGAAGCTGCTGGGTAAGATCTATCATGCGATGGGTCTTTTATCGCAGGGGCACGTGCATGTGGTCGACAGCAGCGACCTGGTATCCGGTTATGTCAGGCAGACCGGTAAAGCAACCACCGATGAGATCGAAAAGGCCCGCGGTGGGATTTTATTCATCGATGAGGCTTACATGCTATACCGCAAAGGGGTGGATAATGATTTCGGGATGGAAGCCATTGCGGAACTCATCACCGAAATGAGCGACGGCCCGGGCGATATCGCCATCATGGCAGCTGGTTACCCGGCGGAGATCAAGGAGATGATCAATTCCAATCCTGGCCTGAAATCACGTTTCAAGTACGAGTTTCATTTCGATGACTATTCCCCGGCTGAATTAATGCAAATCGCCGGTTATGCGGCAGTAAAGAAGAAAGTCATTTTATCTCCCGGAGCCCTGAAGGCGCTGGAGGTGGAACTGATGCGCGCTTACAGGAAACGCGACAGGACCTTCGGCAATGCCCGGTTCGTGCATAGTGTCATCGACGAGGCAAAGATTAACATGGGGGTCAGGGTGATGAAACAATTGGTTGAAAAAGAGCCAGATATGACCATTCTCAGCACCATCGAAGAGACGGATGTGAAGAAGATCTTTACTGGTAAGAGCGGTGTTTACGTTGACATCCCTCCCGACGAGGAATTGCTTAAAGATACCCTGGTCCAGCTCGACAACCTGATCGGGCTGCAAAATATTAAAACCGAGATCAGGGACCTGATCAAGCTTGTCAGGTACTACCGTGAGACAGGCAAAGACGTCCGCAAGGCCTTCCCGATCCACAGTGTCTTTACCGGCAATCCCGGTACCGGCAAGACCACTCTGGCAAGGATCATCGGCAATATTTACAAGGCGCTGGGCATCCTTGAACGGGGGCACCTGGTAGAGTCTGATGCCAGCGACCTGGTGGCGGGTTACCTGGGCCAGACGGCGATGAAAACAAAAGAACGCCTTAATGAAGCGATGGGCGGCGTGCTGTTCATCGATGAAGCTTACTCACTGATGGACGGGCAACACCCCGACTTTGGCAAGAAGGCCATCGATACAATGATAAAGCTGATGGACGACCGAAGGGGTGAATTCGCCATCATTGTTGCCGGCTATCCCAGGCCCATGCAGCAGTTTCTCGATTCCAATCCCGGCATGCGATCAAGGTTTGACCATACTTTTACCTTTTATGATTTCACAGTAGAGGAGCTCAATGTCATTGCGCTGAACATGCTTGAAAATGCAGGGCTGACCCTGGTCCAGGATGCGTCGGAACATCTTCGGAATTACCTGGCATTTCTTCACGGTCACCGGAATCAATATTTCGGCAATGCCCGTTCTGTCAGGAAGGTGGTTGACAGGATCGTCCTCAAGCAGAATCTAAGGATGGCTTCATTAAGCCCTGCTGAAAGAACTGCGGATATTACAAATCTGGTAATTATTGAAGATCTGAAAGAATTCCAGCCCGAAACACCCAGATCGGGCAGCGGAGGCATCGGGTTCAAAAGATCAGGGGGATGACGCTGCGGTGCGTTAAATAAACAGATCCCTCCTTCGTCGGGATGACGGCTGTTGTGCGTAAAAAAATACACCGCCGTCATCCTGAGGAGCGACGTAGGAGCGACGAAGGACCGGCCAGCCTCTCCCTTCCCCACAACCACCAAAAAAGGCCGCCACTCGCGTGACGGCCTGAATTTCTTATAAATCTAAAAAAGAATTGATCCTTTATTCACAGTCAATTTCTTCAGTAGTCATATCGTAAATGTCAATATATTCTGAACCATCCCACCTGGCCACCGACCATGAGTCTATGATTTCTTCGGTGCTGGCAGTCCATTCGATCGAAATTACAACTTCATCACATTCATAAAGTTCACCAATCCAGTTATAAACAGGATATGAGAAAAGTGACAATGAGCCAATTAAAACTCCATTGACTTTCACATCAGACACAACATCTTTTGCACCATTGGGGCCGCCTGTCAATCCACCCTGAATTTTAACTATGCCATCCTCACCGGCAATGTATTTGAACTCAGCATACCTTTCGGTTTCACCACAGTCAGAAACATCAACCAGTGTAAATTCATAATCACAGCCGCAAATTTCAACTAATAATCTAGGAGACGCTTCTATCCATCCAGTGCTATTTCCAGGGTA
>JAWOHY010000014.1:0-10702 GCA_046484945.1 Bacteroidales bacterium | reverse complement strand
AAGCCGGAAGCCACGACAGTCAAAGCAGTGTTGGTGAGGCCCAGGGTGGCTAGCGGGGCGGCGTATTCCGCCACGGTGGTGGTGCCTGTCTGGTCCCTGATCTGTAAGGCATAGTCGGCTGTTGGCAGTTCGAGGTAGCCGGCAAAATCGGCATAGGCCAGGTCATCGATGATCGTACCGGCGCCAACGCCAACCTCTACCACATCCACCACAGGGGCATCGGTTGAGCCATGGAAAACGAGCACGTCGGTATTTCCATTCCCTTTGGCGGCTTCGCGGCCCAGGTCAAATACGTGTAAATCAAAAGGCGTTGCCGGATTGTAACCATCCGGAACAACAATACCGTTGGCTACAATCACATACGTTTTGCCATCTTCCAGTAAAAATGTGAAGCGTGCCAGTGCATTAGTGGTATCCCTCGAATCGGAAGGCTGAATCGAAATTACGAATTCTTCTTCCGTCGGGGCATCGATAAATGGCGTGGCTGTGCGGAAAGCAAAGTCATCGATCAAAAGAATGTCGTTCAACCAAACATCCACTGTCTGAGCAGCGGCGTCGGCGGAGTTGTGGATCACCTGTACCCTCGCCTGCGAGAATACCGGGGCGGCAAATGCTACAATCAATAGAGCAATAAGGCCTGAAGTTAGTTTATTGATTTTCATGTGTAAATGTGTTTGAAGGTTCATAAATTTTGAAATTAATGAAACCTTAACGAAAGTTGAATACTTTTTGTTCATTCTTTTATAAATAATCTTAAACAAAAATAACGCTTATATTATTTATTTAACTTGTTTTCAATTATTTAAATAATTATTATTTTTTCAATATTTTAATTTATTCTTTAAACAATATTTCTTCTGTGAAAATCTGTGACCTTAAATCTGTGTGATCTGTGAGAAAACACATCTGACAAGTTCTCACAGATTGCACAGATGACATCCACAGATTTTCACAGAAATAAATTGCAGAATTAAGTTTCACTCTCATTTCATAAAAGTTTTAATTTTGAATTTCATTTTACCAATTAATAAATCTATAACATCATGAAAAAAGCTATTCTATTTTTCAGTGCCATTGCCTTCATCCTTTTCACATTGCAGGTGTCAGGGCAGAAGATCAAAGTTGAATCGGGTTCCTTTGCGGCATTAAAGGATATTTCAACTGTTGAGGTTGAATACGTTTACGACGACATGAAGGTGGGTAAGCTAAGTGAAGCCGATTATATCCAGAAGAAAGTATCCGAGTATAATGACAAGGAACCGGGTTCAGGCGACAGCTGGCTGGTAGCCTGGGAAAGCGACCGGGATGCCCGGTTTCATCCCCGTTTCGAAGAAGAGTTCAACAATCAGATGAAATCGCGCAAGGTGAACCTGAAGGTTGACAAGTATGAGGATTCAAAATATATGTTGATTGTTAATACAACCTTCACCGAGCCGGGGTTCAACATCGGCATCACCCGGAAGAATGCCAGTGTAAACCTGGAGGTTTACCTGGTGGAAACAGATGATCCCGACAATGCCATTGGCAAGATCTCCATCATGAATTCCCCCGGACGCGACGCCATGGGATACGATTTCGATACCGGCTACCGGATCCAGGAGGCCTATGCCAAGGCGGGCAAGGAACTGGCCTATTACCTCTGGAAGAACGTTCTCAGGTAGGGATTACACGTAAATATCGGGCATAATACCGCGATCCATCGTCTTGTTTATCATTCGTCATTATATTTGTTGTTTGCAAACCAAACACGGATGAAAACAATTCTGATCCTGATTTCCCTTGTTATCCCGGTCATCTCCTTTTCCCAATCCGCACAGGATGTGGAGAAAGAAAAAGCCAGCTATCCTTTCGCCCAGATATTCATGGGATTCCGTTATGGCTTGAAGGACACGTATAAGCCACAGGCTGCCTTTGAGTTCAACCAGGGGATCATCGGGTATTTTCATCAGATAGCCCCCAATGTGTCCGGCAAGATCATGTTTGATGTGACCCGCACCACCAATTTTGACAATTTGACCGACAGCTCTTATCAGACGCTGGTATCAACTTATTTTGAAGGGAGCAAATACACCGCTTATCTGAAGATGGCTGAGATCAGGTGGGATATCAATGAACACCTTGCCCTGCGCGCCGGTCAGTTGCTCAATACGCAATACCTGACCTTCCAGGATCCGTTCTGGGGCTACCGGTATGTCGATGTCACTTTCCAGGAGCGCTTCCGGCTGGGGATGCCGGCCGATTTCGGGGTTCAACTCGATGTGAAAGCCGGGGAAAAATTCCTGAACCAGTTCTCGGTAGTCAATGGCGAAGGACCTTTCCGTTATCAGGACATCAACGGGAAATTCATTTACTCCAACAACTTACAATACAGTCCGGTAGAGGGTCTTACCCTGAAGCTTTACGGCGATTATGGGCCTGCTATCGACACCGGAGCGGCGTACGGCGATAAATGGGTCGTTTCATTCTTTGCCGGCTATAAAACCGACAGGTTCAGGGTCGGGGGGGAATATGATCATGTGAGTAACCAAAAATGGGAGAGCGGTTTCGATCAAAGCGGTTTTTCGGTCTTCGCAGGATGGAACTTCTACGGCAGGTTTGATCTGCTGGCCCGCTGGGACCACCTGCAGGTCACAAAACCGGATAAAAATCAAAGCCTGAATTACTTCATTGCCGGTTTTCAATACGAACTGGTGAAAATGTTTACGATGTCGGCCAATTTCCGGTACCTCTCGGAAGACAAGCTGCCGTTCATTTACGCGAATATCGGGCTAAAGTTTTAACTCCGGCAATACTTCGCCAGTTCATCACGATCACCCGGAAATTCATTCAGCATTCACTGTAATCTGTATAAACGAACCTCCTGCCCGAAATATCTTTCAACCTCATAATACTTCCTGAGAAAATCCTTCATCACCCCATCTGGAAACTCCTCTTTTGTAATAATATAAACAGGCTTCTGTTTCATGATCTTCTCAAATTCGACATCAGCATTAATGCCTAAGACCTCCGTATGACTTTTCATGTAGAGCAGCGACCGGTGGATGTATGGCGTAGGGCTTTCTTTTTTCAGGAGATAATACACAATATGATGATAATTGCCGGTATAAATTACATCCTCTTCATTCAGTTTTGGTTTCAGGTATGCGGCAATCTCACGTGGAATGTCATGTCGAAAAAAATATTCCAGTTTCAGGGCGGAAATCAGTATTACCAGTACAGTAAGGATCATTAAACCAGTCCTTTTCGAAAGCAATTGACGGAAATATACCGGCAGCCTGGTTTCAGAATGAAAGAAGAGGCCGGCCATCAGGCTGACGGGCAGCATCAGTTGAATGGTATAATGGCCGAAGGTTCTGCCGGAGATCAAAACTGCTGCCAGTGCCAGGATTGACCAGGCTGTCAGGAATGATCTCACGGGGAAGGCTTCATTCGCTTTCATGCGCCTGTTGAACAGTGAGACATAGAAAAAGAAGAAAACAGGGAGGAACCGCAGGTGAAAATCCAGGATGAATTTCAGCATTTCCCATGCATTCCAGTCCGAAGGGTAACGCATCGGTGCCAGGTAGATGATATTGTAAAAATTGTCAAAGTGACCGTTGAAATAATAAATGACATTGACTGTGGCAAATGGGACCAGGAAACCGGTTCCGGCAAGAAGAAGCGAAACAATGACCTTTAAGGCTGTTGAGATATCCTTGTGGCTGCGGTCCAGGATGAAGACGGAAAACACAATGAAAACGGCAAAATCAAAAACAACGAAGTACTTCACCATAAAACCAAAGCCCGCCACAAGCCCGGCCAGGAAGTACTTCCAGGTATTATTGCTTTTCAATAATATATACAGCGAAGTAATCGTAAAGAGGTTGAAGAATATTTCCGTGGTAATGGAGACCCCATAGAACGACCAGGTGGAAATGAAGAAGATATAGATCACACCGGCGGCCACAGATGATCTTTGATCTTTCAGCAAAAGCTTTCCGGTTTTGTAAATCATCCATGCAGTAAAGGCAACCCAAATGGCCACCAGCAGGCGGGTGACAAAGATGGAATATCCGAAAACAGCCTGAAAACCTGCCAGGATGAGGAATATCCCGGGCGGTTTGATGTCGATCATATCGACATACAATGTTTTACCGGCAAGCAGCATGCGGGCGATCTCCAGGTAGGTCGATTCATCATGGTCGATCACGCTGGGGAAAAAGCTGAAGAAACGCAGGATAACGCTTAAAAGCGCGTAGACGGAGAATAATAAAAATGCGTTGTTGCGGATGCCCGATAGAAATGCTGCCGGCATTTTTTCAGGCAAATGTAGGATTATTTATTTTTTATATCATTGGAAGTGTTTAGCCATTCAAGTGTTTTCTCCACTCCTTCTTCAAATGAAGTTATTTTATAACCCAGTTCCATGATGGCTTTTTCACTGGAAAGGCACCAGTGATTCATATATTTCCTGACAAAATCTACTGTAATCGCCGGTGGAATGCCGGTAACCGGGTTTTGTATTTCCATCAGCCTCGCCCCCAGAACCATCATTTTTACAGGT
Organism: Bacteroidales bacterium; assembly: GCA_046484945.1. Taxonomy (GTDB): domain Bacteria; phylum Bacteroidota; class Bacteroidia; order Bacteroidales; family JAGOPY01; genus JAGOPY01. The sequence continues at coordinate 6,159 of JAWOHY010000014.1, read as the reverse complement.
AAATGATAGAGATGCCTGTGATTGCCTGTAATCTTTGCCAGGATCTGAAAAAACTCATCAAAAGTGATATTATCCCCTCCCAGAATGTACCGTTCGCCGGCACGGCCCTTTTGTCCCGCCAGCACATGACCGTTTACCACATCGTCGATAAATACATAATTTCCTATTTTCTTTCCATCACCGGGAATAATATACCAGTTGCCTTTCTGGTAGGCAGCGATCATTTTTGTGACAGAATTGCTTGGATTTATCGGCCCCGGGCCATAAACGCGCGAAGGATTGACCATGACAACATACAATCCTTTCCGGCAGTATTCCCTGGCTTGTTGTTCGGCTTCGGCTTTGGTAATTTCATAAGCATTGAAGTAAGGGACTGTCCTGAATACGGATTCATCAACGGGTCTCTCGTCATCAGAAGGCGACATGGTAGCTGCCGAAGAGGTGAAAACAACTTTTTTAACCCCTGTTTTCAGTGCTGCCTCAAATACATTCCTGGCGCCTTCCACATTTATTTTATTATAAGTTGACGGGTCCTTTGCCCATGGTTTGGCATAAGCTGCCAGGTGATATGCTAATTCACAGCCTTCCATAGCCTTTTCCAGGATTCGCGTATCATGCAGGTCACCCCTGAAGCAACGGATCTCCGTCATTTCTTCCAGGCCGGCCGGGACCTGACCGCGAATAATAGCATTTACTTGATGTCCGTCCATGGCCAGTTTCCTGGCCAGGTTCATCCCTATAAAACCGGTAATGCCGGTTAAAAAGCATTTCATGATCTATATAATTTAATTCTAAAACTCATATCCGGGTTCCGCCATATGCAGAATATTTCACAGGAAACAGCCTGGACTGCATGAAGGATGACTGCCGGAAGTATCGATTGGCTTTCTATTGTCAGGTAGCATAACAATAAACCGAAGGGAATGGCTGCAACCGCCTCTTTCATCCCTTTCGGAAGGTGCAGGGTGGAATAGAGGGCCAGGTTGATCACAATGGCCGGCCAGTATCCAAGATAATGGTAACAGCTGAAAAGCAGCAAGCCCCTGAACAGGTATTCATAGCCGGCCAGGTATAACAGCCAGCCGGAAGCGGCAAGCGTAATGCTGCCAACTCCCCATTTTGCGAGCCTTAACTCCGGGTAGCTTTTACGCAATGCTGCACTTTTGCTGTTAAAAACATTCAGTGTCACGAAAAACAAGGAGGCCAGCACCGTCCAGGTCCAAATATTTATCGAACTGATGGGTGAGAAACCAACCTGAACAGGAGTTATCTGGAAAAATCCCAGGGCCATTACCGCCGGAATGAACCCAAGTATCAGAAACCCGGAAACTTTTCGCCAGAGGAAAATCATTTTACCCCGGTGATCATTCCCCGGTTTATACCCTGGTTTCATCTTATCCTGTATGAAGAAATAAAGATAAGACACGATGACGGCTGAAGCGATGCCAAATATTGCCTGTATTTCAATGGTGTTCATCATGTTGTTTGATATAAATATCATTATCGTAAAAATTTCAAATCCGCTCAGGCTGCATCTGGAACAGGCGCTTTCGCTAGCTGTCTGATCACTGGAAGGATGTAGCCATTTGCTGCAAACCATGTGATGGCATCCCGGATGGCCTCATCAACCGGCCGCTGCCGCAAATCCAGGAATCGGATTGCCTTGCTGGCCGAAAAGTAGGATTCATTAGTAAGCTGCCGCGAATTAGAAAAATTCAATGGAACACTACGGCTGGTCAATGCCTGAATGGCATTACCTGCAAGGCCGGCGCTATAGAGAAATATACCGGGAATCTTCATAATGATGCCTGGCCTGCCGTAAATGCGGTTCACTTTCTCATAAAAATTTTCAAATGTGATATTTTCTCCTGCCAGCAGGTAACATTCCCCGGGTACGCCCATGGTTAAGGCGTTGCAGGCTGCCGCTGCCGCATCGCGCACATCGATGAAATTCTTTCCGCCGGAAGGGCATAGCTGCAAATTTTGCTTCAGGATCCTTAAGATGATCTCTCCGGAGCTGGGCCTGGCATCATAAGGCCCGATCATGATGGTGGGGTTGACGATCACCACCGGGAAGCCCGTTTTTTCAACATGTGAAAGAACCCATTGCTGTGCCAGGTATTTGCTGTTGATATAGCCGGAATTGAATTTGAAACCGGTAAATTCAGAAAGTTCATTCCCGGGATGTTGCATGCTTCCTCCTCCAAAAACACAGCAGCTGCTCACATGCACCATCCGCGTGATCCCGGCTTTTTCGGCTGCCCTGACCATATTTTGCGTGCCGGCGATATTAGCCCGGGCGAAATCGGAGAATGTGATCTGCCGTCCTGGGGTCAGGCCAGCGGCATGGATGACATAATCGCAACCCTGGCAGGCCTCCGCCAGACGATGCTCATCCGCCAGGTCGCCGTAAAAATATTCAACCCGCCGTTTGTTCAGATTGGAGAGGTTGGATCCCTTCCGGACCAGCACCCGGACCTGGTGATTGCGGTTTAACAACTCACGCACCACGTTGGCGCCCAGTAATCCATTTGCTCCTGTTACCAATGTTTTCATGACAGATATATTTTAAAATTGATTTAATGTTTTCGTGTTTCCGTCAATCTCTTTCTGAATAACCCCGCTCATGAGTGATAACGTCCAGTTTTCAGGCATCCATCGCATCAGGAAACGGTTCAGTTTATTGATCAGTCCCGGTACGATGACCTCCCTTCCGCGCGCCGCCCCGTTCAAAGCCAGGCGGGTGATCTTTCCGGCAGTGAGTAATCCGATCCTGCATAAAAAGCCCTGGGAAATGATACGCATGGCGACATCTGTGTTCGTAACGATTGGACCTGGCGTTACCACCACCACCCTGATCCCTGTCCCCCGCAATTCCCTGCCGAGGCTGCGGGAAAAGGAGTAGATGAATGCTTTGGATGCCGGATAGATCGTTTTGAACGGCAGCGGACCGAATGCCGCTACGCTGGCGATATTCATGATCATGGCCTCCGGGTGGGTTTTCAGTTCCGGGATCAGTAACCGGGTAAGCATCGTGGTTGCCCTGATATTCAGGTGAATGATCTTATCCAGGTATTCCGTGGAGGCCTCCTCGAACCTTGCGGTACCGCCAATGCCGGCATTGTTGATCAACTGGTTGATCCTGAACTTAGACAGGATATCGGAAGCCAGTTCATTCAACACTTGCTCGTTGGTCAGGTCACATTCACGGTAAGAGGCCTTTATGCCGAAATTGTACTCCAGTTCCTCGCAGAGCTGCTCCAGATTCCGTCCCGGCAATGCTAACAGGACCAGGTTCCTTCCCCTGCGGGCACATTCGATGGCCATTTCCCTGCCCAGACCCATGCTGGCCCCGGTGATCATTGTATAGGATTCCGATGTTTTCATGCCAGTTGGGGTTTTAAATTTCCTGAGAAAATCGACCTGGCCAGGAAGTAGGCGCCGACCGTCAGCGGGATACCCAGGATCAGCCCTCCTGCCAGCAGTGAAATGAAAACATCCGCTTTACTGAAGAATATATCCCTCACCGCGCCAAAACTCATCCGGCCGGGTAATTCGACAGTATGATTGTAACCGCACACCCCTTTTCCCACCATGTAAGCCAGCCCGTAAAACAACGGTCCCGTTATGTAATTGACCTGCAGTATCCCTATCATACAGGCCATCTTGCTCCATTTGGCCAGCCAGACTACCGGCAGCGCCACAAGCCATTTGAATCCAATAAGGGGAGTGGTGCTCATAAAAACACCGAATGCAAAACCGTAACATATCTGAATGGGATTGGCTTTGATGCTATTCAGCTTGCTTTTTATGGTTCGTACCGGGTGGAATTTTATCTTTTTCATGGCTTCCTGTGTTTACAGAACAAAGTTAATCCGGCCTTATCCCTTGCTGAAACTGCTTTTCCCGAGATGTGGCCGGGAATTTGCAGATTCTGCAAAATCATGAAAGTGGAGGACAGTCGTTCCGGATAGTCCTGATTAAGAAGACAGGAAAAAATGAGGAGGGTCTAAAATTTGCAAAAGATTCAGAAAGAAATTGGCAATAATTGCAAATTTACCCGGACAGATAAAAATTAAAGGGCAAAGAGGCTGTATCAAATGTCAATGCAATCAGATTACCTCCAGGAATAGGGTTTTGCTCCAACGACTAAAGCCGTTGGTTCCTAGTGTATTATAAAAGTTAGAACCGACGGCTTCAGTCGTCGGACTACAAAAAAAGAGACTAGCTGACTATTGATACAGCCACTTTGTCCTAAGCCCTAAGCCCAACAGAATCTCTTAACCGATCGCGGTGCTGATCAGGAAGGTGGCTGCAAAGGCGATGATGGCGTACAGTTCCGGGAAAACGGCCAGGATCATCGTGTTGCCGAAGACATTGTAGCCTGATCCGATGGCGGCCACACCGTTGGCGCAGACCTGGCCCTGCCGGATAGCCGAGAAAAGGGCGACCAGGCCGAGGCCCAGGCCTGCTCCCAGGATAGCGGCGCCCTGGGCCATGGTGATCTCAGGCGTCAGAAAATCTGACAGGATAAAATAGCCCATGAATCCATACAGGCCCTGCGTTCCGGGTAAGGCGCTGAGCACCATGTAGTTTCCAAACGCTTCCTGGTTCTTTTTGAGGGCGCCGATGGCTGCGCTGCCCCCCATCGATACCCCAAAAGCACTGCCGATACCGGCCAGTCCTATCATTAATCCTGCGCCAATGTAAGCTAAAACAATCGGTTCCATAATCGTTGATATTAAGTTTATTATTTGTTAAATGATTTTTCTGAATGGATTATATTTTTTACCGCCACCCGCGAATCCCGCATTCTTGTAAAACTCAACGAATGTCAGACGCAGCGGGTGGACGAATGCTCCGATCCCCGACATGAACAGGTTGATCCCGTGGCCGATCACCAGGATCACTACCATGATAATAATATTTAAAACCGGTATATCACCGCTCATGTTGATGGCCAGGCTGTTGAAAACGAACCCCAGGATCGCGCTGGCAATCCCCAGGGCGAACAGGCGAATGTATGAAAGCAGGTCGCCGACAACGCCGGTGATCATGTTGTACGATTCCCACAGCCCGATGCCGAAATTCTTCAGGATGTTCCGCTTCAGGTTGTTCAGGAAAAGGATCAGAACGCCACCAATCGCCAGGGCCGTATACATTACTGGGTTCAGCGCTTCCATTTCCACACCGGCATACTTGTTCAGCAGGAAAACCGTGGCTACGCCACTCAGCAGGATGATCCATCCGATCGTCCCTGTCGCCAGTTTCCAGCCGTATTGGATGGTTTCATTGATGGCCTTCAGGACCAGTCCGAGCATGATCTGGATCCCCCCCAGGAAGAGCGCCAAGGTGAACAGGAAATTGTTGATGTTCGTGTCTTTGGCCACCATATAGCTTTGCAGTGATCTGTATCCCGGCAGGCCCGATTCGTAAAGGTTGATCCCGAAAAATGTACCACCGATCAAACCGAACAGAATGGTTGCCAAACCCAGGTAGAATATGAGCTTAGTGACCGGTTTCACAGTTTTGGCCACCTTTGTCATGGCGAACAATGCTGCCAGGGAGATCAGGATGCCATAACCGACGTCTCCGAGGCAGAAACCGAAGAATAGGGCATAGAAGGGGGCAAAGAACGGGGTCAGGTCCAGTTCGTTGTATTTCGGCAGCGAATAGAGCTCGCCGATCATTTCAAATTTCTTTGCAAAATTCTTGTTCTTCAGTAAAACCGGCGCCTTGTCCTCCGGCCTGGCCACTTCTGTCAGGTAAACGACGGAAGCCTTCTCCAGGTATTCAACGGTCTGTTTTTCTTTGTTTTTAGGAACCCATCCTTCTACAATCCTTAGTTTATCTTCCGCTTCGGCAGCAGTATGATACCTGGCCTTTTCATATTCAGCCTGTTGCAGCAGGGCATCCCGGTACCGCTCAAGCGCCGGAATGGAAGCCGCTGCATGCGCGTCAAGTTTTTTTTCTATCGCTTTAATATCGGAAAGCGATCTATCCCTTATTTCCTGCAATTCTGAAAGTGATCGCAGCGGAAGCCTGATCTCTTCGGAAGGGATATCTATCGTCTCATCTCCTTTTTCTACTGCGATAAAGTAATAATGTCCGCCGGTGTGGTTGATCAATTCAGCCGGATAATCATTCAGCCATTGCGGG
>JAWOHY010000038.1:0-9477 GCA_046484945.1 Bacteroidales bacterium | reverse complement strand
TCCTGCTGCAGCTTCCGGCGCTCTCCCGTACCCATTTGAATAACATTCCTCTCATCATAGATCACCGCACCTTCATCCGGATCAAGTAAACCCACCAGGCATTTCATCAGTACCGTCTTCCCCGAACCGCTCTGACCGATGATAAGATTTGTCTTCCCTTTCTCAAAAACGAAGGAGACATCATCCAGCACCTTTGCTTCACCGAAAGATTTCGATATGTTTTTCGCTTCGATCATCAGAGGAGGATTTCGGTAAGAATCAGGTTGAAAAGGATGATCAGAATGCTGCTTTGCACCACCGCCTTGGTGCTGGCATTCCCCACATCGAGCGCACCGCCTTTGATGATATACCCGTTGAAGCCCGAGACTGATACAATGATAAAAGCGAAAATCACCGTTTTGATCAGGGCATAGGTGATCGACCAGGGATCAAACCAGGCCTGCAGGCCTTCAATGTAAACCGTATAGGACACCAGGTCGAGCGAAACGCAGGCCAGCAGCCCGCCGACCAGGCCCAGGAACATGCTAAGGGTGATCAATGCCGGATTGAACAGTAATGCGGCCACCATTTTCGGGAGTATCAGGTAGTTCGCGCTGTTCACCCCCATCGTCTTCAAGGCGTCGATCTGTTCAGACACCCGCATGGTCCCGATCTCCGACGCGATCCGGGAACCCACCTTGCCGGCCAGGATCAGGCTGATAACGGTGGGAGAAAATTCCAGGATGATCGACTGCCTGACGGTAAAACCTACCGTGATCAGCGGGATCAGCGGGCTGTCGATATTGAAAGCCACCTGCATCGCCGCCACCGCCCCCATGAAAACACTAATAATGGCCACAATGCCAATCGACTCTATCCCTATTTTCTGAAACTCAGCCATCAGCTGCTTCCAGAAAACCTTCCACTTGGCCGGGCGTTTGAAAACCTGGGCCATCAGGAGGAGATATTTGCCGAGAAGAGAAACCATACGTAAATTTTGAATTTTGAATTTTGAATTTTGAATTAGAGTTTGATTTACGTAGAAACAAAGTTAAGGAAAGATTATGAGAATCACAGCATGAATTTCAGACAGAACACAATGACAGTATTATTGATGTCGTTATTAAACCTAATTTTGATTTCAAAATATAATACAAGCCAGCAGATGCTTAATTCAACATTCAAAATTCAACATTCAAAATTAATACCACTCCTGCTTATCATAATCTATTTTATGGCAACTTCCTGCGCTTCCCGCCGGGCGCCCTATCAGAAATACAAGCCCAGGAAACCAAAGAAATGCGATTGCTCGCGCTGGTCTTACATCAACCCGGCAAATACCTATTACCTGTATGATGAAACAACCGCTGCAGGAAGGGCTTAAAACATTTATCCCGCCGGAGAGCCTGCCGGTGGTGATGAACTGGGTGAACGGGTTTCCTTTGCTGTTGCGCATCACCAGGGGCCGCAAAACAAAGCTCGGCGATTACCGCCCGCCTGTGAAAGAACCTTTTCACCGGATCTCGGTAAACCACGACCTGAACCCCTATGAATTTCTACTCACGCTGACCCATGAAATTGCCCATATGCTGGTGTATGATCAACACGGCCGGCAGCGACAACCTCATGGCAAAGCCTGGAAATCTCAATATGGGGCTCTTCTTTCCGAACTGATGGGCAGGGATATCTTCCCCGACGATCTCAAACCCTTCATTCATCTCCATATGCAGCAACCCCGTGCGAACAGTAAAAGCAATGCAAACCTGGCCCGCGGACTGAATACTTACAACTCCTTTCAAAAGGGGGTCTTCCTGGAAGACCTCCCCGACAACGCCGAATTCTTTCTGCCCGACGGCCGAAAATTCGTCAAACAGCAAAAACTCCGGACCTGGTACCGCTGCCAGAACCTCCAGAATAAAAGGATCTATCGCATCAGCCCTGTGACGAGGGTACTTCTTTCAGAGAGTTAACTAAGAATTATTATTTTTGCTGAAAATAACTATTAGCAATTGGTTCTTGGTTCTTAGTAATTGGTTCTTAGTAATTGGTTCTTAGTAATTGGTTCTTGGTAATTAAAATATACAAAGAACCAGGAACCAGGAACCAGGAACCAGGAACCAGGAACCAGGAACAAGAAACCACTCTATGACACATACCCACTGCATCATCATGGCCGGGGGGATCGGCGCGCGTTTCTGGCCCATGAGCCGGACGGCAAAACCCAAACAGTTCATCGATATCCTCGGAACAGGCACAACCCTCATTCAGCAAACCTACCAGCGGCTCAAAAACATTTGTCCGCCTGAGAACATATACGTGGTGACCCACGAGCTGTATAAAAACCTGGTGCTCGAGCAACTGCCGGAACTCACCGAAGACCAGGTGCTGCTGGAGACCTGCCGGCGCAATACCGCTCCCTGCACCGCCTACGCCGCCTATAAGATTAAAAAGAAAGACCCTGATGCGATCCTTGTGGTGGCCCCTTCTGACCATATCATCCAGAAAGAGGAGGTCTTTGTCGAAAAAATAGATGCCGCCATCCGCGCCGCCTCCGAAAACGACTGGCTGGTGACCCTGGGGATCAAACCATCCAGGCCCGATACGGGATACGGATATATCCAGTTCAACAAAAACATCAACGACGACCGGTACGAGGGCCTTTCGAAAGTGAAAACCTTTACCGAAAAACCCAATCATGATCTGGCCATTACATTTCTCGAAAGCGGCGAGTTCCTCTGGAATTCGGGGATCTTCATCTGGTCGCTGAAAAGCATCCTGAAAGCCTTCGACGATTATCTCCCGGAGATCAGCCAGCTTTTCAGCCAGGGGAACGATGAATACTTCACCCCCGCCGAACCCGACTTCGTCAGAAATACATACGCCGTTTGTAAAAGCATCTCCATCGACTACGGCATCATGGAACATGCGCAGAATGTGTATGTCATCGAATCCGATTTCGGCTGGTCCGACCTGGGCACCTGGGGCTCGCTCCATGAGATCCTCAAAAAGGATGATAACAATAACGCCGTTACCGGAAAACAAGTGCTGACATACGACACCCGGAACAGTATCATCAATATGCCCTGCGATAAGCTGGTTGTTTTACAGGGACTGGATGACTATATCGTGGTGGAAGATGATAATACCCTGCTCATCTGCCGCAAGCAGGATGAACAGCAGATCCGCCAGATCGTGAACGATGTGAGGATGCAAAAGGGAGAGAGGTTTGTTTAATGTTGAATGTTGAATTTTGAATGTTGAATTTTGAATTAGGGGAATTCTGCGTTATCTGTGTTAAATCTGTGAAAATCCGGGTAATCTGTGGTAAAAAAAATAACAATCGAACAATAGAACAATAAAATTAACTCATGAAAAAACTATTCCTGCTGCCAATCCTGGCGCTGCTACTGGCCTTCAATACTGCCGTTAAGGCCGATGAGGGGATGTGGATCCCCATGCTTGTCGAACGCCTGAATTACGAAGACATGCAGAGGCTCGGGCTGAAGCTTACAGCCGAGGAAATTTACAGTATCAACAATTCAAGCCTGAAGGATGCGATCGTGCAGTTCGGCCGCGGTTGTACCGGCGAGATCATCTCCGGACAGGGACTGCTGTTGACGAACCACCACTGCGGTTACGGCAGGATCCAGGCCCACAGCACCGTGGAGCACGACTACCTGAAAGAGGGCTTCTGGGCCATGAGCCTTGAAGAGGAACTGCCCAACCCCGGGCTGACCGCCAGGTTCCTTGTCAGGATGGAAGACGTGACACCACAGGTCACGGCACAACTAACGGCCGACATGACCGAGAACGAGCGCAATGCGAAGATCGGCGAAATATCCAGTGTCCTTTCAAAAGAAGCTTCCGAAGGCACGCACTACGATTGCAATGTCAGGAGCTTCTTTGGTGGGAGCGAGTTTTATCTCTTCGTTTATGAAATTTTCAGGGATGTCAGGCTGGTCGGCGCCCCTCCCTCTTCCATCGGGAACTTCGGCGACGACACCGACAACTGGATGTGGCCGCGGCATACGGGCGACTTCTCCCTGTTCCGGGTCTATTCCGGACCGGATGGCAAACCCGCCGATTATTCCAAAGACAATATCCCCCTGAAGCCGAAGCATTACCTGCCTGTATCGGTGGCAGGCTACGAAGAGGGCGATTTTTCGATGATCCTGGGCTATTCCGGCAGCACCGACCGCTATCGAACCTCTTATGGGGTGGAACTGGGGCTCAATACGACCAATATGTCGATCGTGAAGATCCGCCAGGAAAAACTCGACATCATCCGTGCCGAAACGTCGAAGAGCGATGCCGTAAGAATTCAATATGCCTCCAAGGACGCCGGCATTTCGAATTACTGGAAATATTTCATCGGGCAGACCAAAGGACTGAAGCGGCTGAAAGTGTATGACCAGAAAGTGGCCATTGAAGACAATTTCAGGAAATGGGTGGAATCTTCCCCCGAAAACCGGGAAAAATACGGCCGGGCTTTGCCCCTGATCGAAGATGCTTACAAGGTCATATCGCAATATGCCCTGGCGAATGTCTATTACCGGGAAGCGGCCCAGCGCGGCCCCGAGATCCTCTCCCTCGCCGCCGGCTTCAAAGCCCTGGAAGATGAACTGATGAAGAACAGCGCCGACAGGGAAAAACTGGACCAGATCATCAGCGGGCTGAAAGCCAGGGCCGAAGGGCATTTCAAAAATTACTACATTCCGATTGATCAAAAGATGTTTGCCGCGATGATGCGGTTGTTCCACGAAGATGTGCCCATCGGCCAGCAGCCCGTTTTCCTCGCCGCCACCATGAAGAAATACAAAGGCGATTATGACCGCTGGGCAGCCGGTGTTTTTTCCAAATCGGTATTGACTACACTGGAGGATGTCAACGCTTTCCTGGAGAATCCTCGCCTGAAAACCCTGCAGAAAGACCCGGCATACCAGGCTTACAAAGCTTTTTCCGAAAAGGCTGGAGAAATCCAGAAGGCAACGGCTGAAGCCAGCGTGCAACTGGCCCGCGGGAACCGCTTGTTCATCGCCGGTCTGCGGGAGATGCACCCCGACCGGACATTCTACCCCGACGCCAACTCCACCATGCGCTTCACCTATGGCACCGTGCGGAGCTATCATCCCGCCGACGCGGTCTATTACCACTACTACACCACCCTTGAAGGGGTGATGGAGAAAGAAGACCCGACAAACTACGAATTCGTGGTGCCCGAAAAGCTGAAGGAGCTGCACCAGGCAAAGGATTACGGCATATATGGCGAAGACGGCGTCATGAAGGTCTGTTTCCTGACCGACCACGATATCACCGGCGGCAACTCCGGCAGCCCGGTCATCAACGCCAAAGGAGAGCTGATCGGCCTGGCCTTCGACGGCAACTGGGAAGCCATGAGCGGCGACATCGCCTTCGAACCCGCCGTGCAGCGCACCATCAACGTCGATATCCGCTACGTCCTGTTCATCATCGACAAGTTCGCCGGAGCAGGGCATCTGGTGGAGGAGATGGATGTGAGATGAGCGGTATTAGGTGTTGGGTGTTGGGTATTAGGTGTTTGGAATTTGTGTGTTTGGATTTTGTTTGGAATTTGGTGCTTGTAGTTTGGAATTTCCATTATCTTTGTACCAAGCCGGTCTCGTGGCCGAGTGGCTAGGCGGCGGTCTGCAAAACCGTATACAGCGGTTCGAATCCGCTCGAGACCTCATCCGGAAAAAGGCATCTCTGTTAAAAAAGATGCCTTCTATTTTTCCGGATACCAAGTATCTTCCAAAACCTTCGCTCAAAATAATGGCTATCTCTGGCAAAATTTGCAAATCTCACCAGGATCTTTCTCAATAATTAGTAACGAATATAAGTTTTTGACTCCTGTTTTCAACTTTTGCATTGAACCGGGCTTGATACGCCCTGGTTTTGCATAAATTACACTGCCTTGTGAAAGGCCCCCGACAAATCCGTTTCGCTCTGCCCGCCGCCTGACTTAACTTTGATCAGTTAAATCAGGAAACCATGAAGACAAAGAAAATAATGTCGGAAAAATGGAGAACAGGTCCCGGGAGCTGGCTTAGCATTTATAAATTTCCGGTAATGCGTTTCACTAAGTACATGATAAAAATTTACAAATGTCTTTAAATTTATCTATATCGTTGAAAAACAGCACATTTGCAAGATATGTTAACCCGTATTTGAATAAACTTTTTGCTCTTCTGCCATGTTTTATAATTTTTATCGGACATATCGTGTCTAAAAAAACACCGGCAACATACGCCCGGGTAAAACAAACAAGACCAATGCGAGAAGTTTGTTTATACGGTCAATATCTGTCATGTGCTAAGATAAATCCCATAAATTCTACCGCCATGAAAAATTCAGCCAGGTTCTTATTTCTGCTGTTCCTGCTGGCCATCAGTATCCAAATTATTGGCCAGGAAGCACAGGACACCACAGTGATGTGGAAAATCACCACCAACGACGGTAACAGTTACTTCGGCCGTATCGTTCAGAAAGATACTGTGTTCATATCCCTGTCTACGGAAACATTAGGCACTCTGGTTATCAGAAAGTCCGAGATCAAAGCCATGGACAGGATACTTCCGACCGATATTAAGGAAGGCAAATTCTGGTATCCCAATCTGCAGTCGACCCGGTATTTTTTCTCCCCAAACGCATACGGGCTGAAAAAGGGGGAAGCTTACTATCAGAATATCTGGATCATGTTCAACCAGGTAAGTATCGGTGTCATCGATAATGTCTCGATCGGTGCGGGGATAGTGCCCTTATTCATGTTCGCCGGCGGACCGACACCAGTCTGGGTTATCCCGAAAGTATCTTTACCGATCGTGAAAGACAAATTTGCCATGGGAGCAGGCGCATTGGTCGGAACTGTGCTCGGGGCAGAGGAATCAGGTTTCGGGATAGTATATGGTCTTGCTACCATTGGATCCCGGAATACAAACTTAACGGCCGGTCTCGGATATGGATATCTTTCAGGTGACTGGGCCAAGCGACCGGTTATAACGCTCAGTGCATTTGGAAGGTTAAGCCCCAGATCCTATTTAATCACCGAGAATTATATTTTTTCAGGGAATGAGACTAGTGTGCTTTTATCCTTTGGAGGCCGTTCGATCATCAACAGGATCGGTATCGATTATGGCCTGGTGGTCCCCATTTTCAATGACATGGATTCATTCGCAGCCTTCCCCTGGCTTGGAATCACGGTTCCGATGCATAAACCAAAGGTCGACAGAAGACAGAAAGCCGGGGATGAGCATTGAGTCCCGGACTGAATGTTCTTCTTTTTGCTTTCATGATTCCACGGTTAGAATTAGACTTTTTTCAACTTAACCTGTGGTCTGAATTTTGGGGAGTATTATAGTTTGGGGGATCATCATAAATCATCTTCCTTTATTGAGAAAAGAGGTTATTGATTTCGGCTCCCCTAAGTTATCAAAGTTGCATCCAAATGACTTCAGTACTGCAAATTAAAAGGCTAAATTAGTCGGAATTCAATTGCTTTAAAGCTTCATGCTCAATCCAAATGTGGTATCGAATCCTGTGCCACCAGATAGTTCAAGTTTCAAGCCCCATTTGTCGTTCCAGTACCAGCGGCCTCCGACCTGGAGTCCAAGGTCAGGATAAATATCACCGCCAAAGCTAATTCCAGTTCTTGCACTGGCATAAAAGTCCCAATTGCTGGGAATTCCTAAAAGGGAGTTCCAATGGTAATCTGCTTTCACCACAACCCCCCATTGACCTGTACCTGCCTTGTCTTCGGATTATATGCTAATTCAGCGGAATGATCTGTGCTCCGCCCTCCAGGATGAATCCACTGATATCCGGATCACCCCGGTAATAGAGTCTTGAGCTTCCTTCTCCTTTACCTGTTATCATGTCAATTGCCCAGACCTCAGCCTGTGAACTGCCTTCCAGGTTGATATTTACTTCCCATACAGGCGCTCCGCCGGCATTGATGGTTGTATTTCCCTCTGTTTTAAAGTCACAATAAGTTGTCATAAAATATTCCCGGACATGGTCACCATAGACTGTCCAGATAAAGGGTACTGCCGGGCTCAGAACAATGCTGTCTCCGATGACCAGAAATTCACCCGCTACCACAAGTGTGGTATCATTCAACAAGACCCCCTGCTCCTGGGGGAAGACGGGGTTAGGGCCTAAGTCACCAGACCAGTTGGTCAGATTAAGAACGGACTCACCTTCCTGTACGGATGCCAGGTTGGTTATCCTGGATTCCAGAAGGCTCAGCTGGCTATTTGCTTCAGTAACAACACTCACATTCTCCTGCTCAATGCCCACGAAGATGGCCTGCTGATCTCGTTCAAGCCTGATCTCGACCAGGTCAAGTGTATTGAGTTCAATGATTACGGAATCAGCGATAATGATATCGTCACTCAGTGTGATGTACAAAGTGCCGCCGGTGCTCTGAATGCTTAAGTTATTAAGCTGTTCCGGTGTAGCGTGCACCTTTACAAGGAATTCCGAACCGGATTTCAGCGGAGCCTGGCTGACATTATTTAATAATATCTTTACCTGCCCGTCCACATTTACATTGGAATAAGGATCGACAGTATACTGCGAATCTGGCGTGGTATCATCGCTTTTTTTACAAGATGTGGCAAAGAGGATGATAATAAGCAATGCTATGGTTGCTAGTGATAATGGATGTTTTTTCATTTTATTAAATTTTGGTTGCACTGGATTCCAAGTCGTCTTTATTTTTATTTCTTAAAGACATAAGTAAGCAATTCGCATGCCATAAAAACTTTAGCAGGTAAGTAATGATGCTGAACATAGATTATACAGGCTTATTTTGCGTCGACCGGACTACTTTTCAGTAGTTTTAAATTGTATATTAATAGCCGTAATTTTATCAAAATGCGAATTCCGTTATCAAATTGGTTGCAAAGGCCGATAATTTTCACCAATCAAGGCTATTCAATTCTCAACAATTTACCAGATACATCTTCAGATATTGAGCCAGTCAAATTAAATCGGCGCAGACTGATCAATTGGTCCGGCGAATACACTTTGACCATGGCCCGAGTATCTGAATCCAACCCCGACCCGGACTCGAACTGCAGACAAAACACTTCCCGTCTTTCAGCCCCCTCCCGACCTCTCCCAGCCGCCAGCCCCCTCCCTAACCCTCCCCGCCTTTCGGCGGGGCAGGCTCCCAACCTGGGGAGGGGATGGCGACTGGTGTTGATTAATTCCCTTCCCCCGGGTGGGGGAAGGGGTAGGGGATGGGGGCTGAATAAAGTATCTAAATTTTTTCTGAAGGCAACAGAAATGAGCTAATCCTTGTCTGTCAAGGCTTACGAAAGGGGTAAGAAATCAGGCGAAATCCCGATCAGGCGAACAGGCGAAATGAACAGACGAAATCCCGATCAGGCGATCCAGTTCATCAGACGATAGAGCGATCAGACGATCAGTCGATCTGACATTTAATGTAACATCGAATATCGTCTGTTCGGGATATCG
>JAWOHY010000209.1:0-13723 GCA_046484945.1 Bacteroidales bacterium | reverse complement strand
TGATTTGTTTATTGTTTGATTATTTTCCCTGTCCTCACCTCATTTCCCGCCTGCAGGCGGAGGAAGTAGAGGCCGCGGGGCATTCTTCAGGAATTTTTAACCGGTTCATGGTTTTAAAATAAATTATTCATCCCTAAGGCAACGGACGCTAAAACCGTCTTCCTTGTAGTTGCCGCCCCGGCCTACACCCGGGTCGAAGTAATCGAGGATACGGTACCACGCGTAGAAGTTAACATTCTTCTCCGTCGATGACCACCAGCCGCCAGTGTAGCCAACACCGATGAAGTAACCATAGTAGTAGTCGCGGTAACCACCGGGCAGACCTGAAAAGCCGAATAGGTCGGTGCCGTTGAAATTCCAGCCGCTGGTGGTCTTCAGGTTCGTCCCGGCATCGTAACCACGGTATTCATAATCATCCCAGGTATTGTTTCCAATCCCATACTGGCTGTCCACAGCCCCTTCCAGCACCTTCCATTCCTCATCGGTGGGCAGGTGCCAGCCCGGCGGGCAGATGCCACGGGCGCCCTGCTGGGTGGTGTATTGCATCATCTCATTCCACTGGTAAAGGCCGCCGTATTTGGCGCAACTGTCGGGTTCGTTGTTGTAGCAGTACTTTTCTATTGTTCCATTGTTCGATTGTTCTATTGTTCCAGGAATCATTTCGCCAACGTTCAGGTTTTCCTTCAGCCAGCACTGTGAGAAGATTTGAATTGTATTATAGACCTGCCCTTCGTATTCCACCGTGGGGGTTCCCGGGCAGGGGATGTTGGTGGCGAACTCAAAGGTGTAGGCCTGGTTTTCCTGCGGGGCATCCAGCATGCCGGATTGCAAGGTGTCTGCATAACCGATATAAAGCAGTTCATCCCCAGGAGTGAAGGAGAATTCCTGGATAGCATCTATTGCCTTGTAATGTGGGGAATAATCCTCACTTCCGGTGTATTCCAGCGTTGCGGTCCCACCGGAATGGAATCCCGCCCGCAGGATCTTGATACTGCTGCCCTGTCCCTGCCAGCGGGCAATGAAAAAATACAGGCTGCTGTTTCCGGGGGTGAACCGGAACGAGTGTTTTCCTTTATCCAACACCCTTTCACTTTGGACAATCCTTCGTCCCAGGATATCGGTCACGGTGATACTGACCTTATCTTTCTCAGGAACATACAGCGAAACGGTTGTCTGGTCTGCCACTGGGTTGGGATAGTTCTGAAACACCTGGAATGAACTTTCTCCTTTGGAAACCTCAGGGATTCCAACATAGTAAATGGATAACACCGTATCGGGCCAATACAGCACCGTATCGCCTCCCTGGGTGCGGTTCATCACTTTAATGCTGTCGAGCTGGACCCATGCCGTGTTGTTGATAGCAGTGAAACTTAAATCGAGCGTTTGACCCGGTGCTACAGCTATAATGGCAAAATGTGCTGCCAAAAGAATAATTTTTGTTTTCATAGCAGTATCTTTTATTAAAGTTAATTCCACGCCCTAAGCTCTACGCCCTACGCCCTACGCCCTATGCCCCACAAACTCCGAAGGCCTGCAGCCGAACTGCGCCCGGAAGCACTTCGAAAAATAAGACAGGTTGTAAAACCCTGATCCTTTTGCCGCCTGCCTGATATTGCATCCTTCATCGTTTAATAATCGCGCGGCATGGTCCAACCGCACCGTCCGGATATAAGCACCTGCTGACAGGCCGGTGATGGATTTCAGCTTCCGGTGCAACGTCACCCGGCTCACGCCCAGCCAACGGCTTAACCACATCACGTTTAACTCCTGGTTGGAAATATTCTCCTGCACGATCGCCAGGACACTTTTCAGGAACCGCTGATCACGCGGTGATATACCCGTCGTTTCTTTCCGGTCCATGTTCCTATAATTTCCTGTAAAGTTACAACCGCAAAGGGGGGCTTGTCTAACAGACATGTTTCAAATGCTGACACACATGTTACATTTTGGTTCCAAAGTTTCAGGGTTCCAAAGTTTCAGGGTTTCAGGGTTCCAAAGTTCCATGGAACCATTGGAACCATTGGAACCTCAAAACTTACCTGCCAGGGTATTCGCTCGGTTTAACCCCGAACTGTTTCTGGAAACACCTGGAAAAATAGGAGAGATTGTTGAACCCGACCTCATAAGCCACCTGGGCCACATTGCCTGCCCTGGATTCGAAAAGCCGGGCGGCGGCATTGAGCCGGTAAGTCCTGATAAATGCCGTGGCCGACAGGTTGAACAATGCGTTGAGCTTGCGGTGAAGCTGTACCCGGCTCATGTTCATCTGCTGGCTGAAATCCTGGATGCCAAATTCGGGGTTGGACAGGTTTTCTTTGATCACTTTCCGGGCCTTTTCCATGAATTGCACCTCCATCGCGCCCATGCCGGCCTCCGGAACTAATTGTATATGCTCGAATTCTTTCCTGAACTTCTCCCGCAACACCTGCCTTTGCCGGATCAGGTTCCTGATCCTGATGAGCAACTCCATCGGCTGGAAAGGCTTGGTGAGAAAGTCGTCCGCCCCGGTTTCCAGGCCTTCCATCCTGTCTTCCAAACTTGCCTTGGCCGTCAGCATGATTACCGGGATATGGCTTGTCCGCTCATCGGTCTTTAATTTCGTGCACAATTCATATCCATCCATCCCCGGCATCATCACATCGGAGATGACCAGGTCAGGGATGGCTTCCAAAGCCTTTTCAAACCCCGCCTTACCATCTCCGCATTCGATGATCGAATAATTCTCCCTGAGGAATCCGCGGATATAGTGGCGCAAGTCGGCGTTGTCTTCGACGATGAGTAGAAGCGGGTAATCAGTTTCGTGTTTTGTGTTTCGTGTTTCGTGTTTTGTGTTTCGAGTTTCGAGTTTCGTGTTTCGAGTTTCGTGTTCCAAATTCCAGGTTTCAAATTCCTCAAGCCCCTCTTCCCCCCTTCCCCTCTTCCCCTCTTCCCCCCTTCCCCTCTTCTCCTCTTCCCCCCTTCCCCTCTTCCCCTCTTCCCCCCTTCCCCTCTTCTCCTCTTCCCTCAACTGCCCGCTCCCCAAAGGCAGCAGCACGAAAAACGCCGTCCCTTTCCCCAATTCGCTTTCCACCCTGATCTCGCCATGGTGCAGCTCCACCAGCTCCTTCGCCAGCGCCAGGCCAATGCCTGTCCCTTCCTGGAACCGCGCGTCGGAATCATCCGCCTGGTAAAAACGGTCGAAGATATGGGGAAGGTGGGCTGGCGATATGCCGGGACCGGTGTCGGTAATGGATATGACCGCTGACCGCTGACCGCCGACTGTCACAACAATCCTCCCTCGCTCCGGCGTAAACTTAATGGCATTCGACAGCAGATTAAAAAGCACCTTCTCCATCTTGTCCCGGTCGATAAAAACGGGAATATTTTCCTCATCTGCCTCGAAAATCAATTCGATCCCTTTCTGGCGGGCGGCCGAATCGAACGACTGAAGATATCCCTTTACGAATGGGACCAGGTTTTCCTCCCGGGCATGCAGTTTCATCTGACCTGCTTCGATCTTTGAAAGGCCCAGCAGCTGGTCTATCAGCCGCTGCAGGCGCCGTGCATTCCGATGCATAATCTCCAGGTCGTCCGTGGTTTCTGGGTCTTGTGTCCCGGCTTTTAGTTTTTCGATAGGTCCGAGTATCAATGTCAATGGGGTCCTGAACTCATGGGATATATTGGCGAAAAAGCGTGATTTCATCCGGTCCATCTCCTCCAGTTTTTCTTTCTGAAAATGTTCAAGTGCCAGCCTGCTCTTGAGCTGCTGCCGTTTCAGGTAATACCAGAAAATGGATATCAGCATGCCGGCGATGACCAGGCCATAGATCGTACCGGCCCACCATGATCGCCAGGGAGGCTTCAAAATGGTGATGGCGATGCTGGCGCCCGCCTCATTCCAGTACCCGTCGTTATTGGATCCCTTTACCCGGAAAATGTAATGCCCCGGAGGGACGCCGGTGTAATTTGCAAAACGGCGGTTGCCGGTGTACACCCAGTCATCATCCAGTCCTTCCAGCATATAGGCATACTGGTTTTTTACAGGATCGATGTAATTCAGGGCCGAAAATTCAAAAGCAAAGAAGTTCTGGTCGTGACGCAGGATAATCTTTCTGGCATAAGCAATATTACTATCCATGGGGAAAGGCATGTTTCTTACCTGGAAACGGGTAATGAAAATATTGGGAATGAATTTGTTGGGAGGAGGAATGCTGTCGGGATGAAACCTGAAAAAGCCGCGCCGCGTGGTTTCCTGACCGCCCCCGTACAGGTATCCCCTGCTGTCAGTGAACATGGTGCTCCGGGTGATAAAAGAATAGGGCAAGCCATTCCGGTAATCCATGACCCTGATAGCCGACTGGCCCGTATCGGCCGGGTTATAACAGAGCAGGCCCTTTTCCCACCCCAGCCAGAATATCCCGTTCTTATCGCGGGTGAAGGAGAAATTGTACCCTTTGTACTTTTTGTTAAAATATTCATCGGGCACGATGCTGTCCAGCGCCGGGTCGTATCTGTACAGGCCTCTTTCCGACCTGAACCAGATGTTGCCCCGGTCATCTTCGATCATCGTCCGGGCATTGTATTCGATCGTGAAACGGTGCCTGTAGTCTTTGTGCAGGTAGCGTTTAAAAGTCATGGATCCCCTGTTCTCCGGAGGCAGGCAATAGACGCCGCTGGCCCGCGTGATGAGCCACAGCCTGCCGCGGGTATCGGATAACAGTTCATCAACCGGCACCCTGGGCAGGGTGGGATTGTCATATAGTTCCAGGCGTAGCGCTTTATCTCCCGACATCCTGCATTTGAACAATCCGTCATATGCCCCTATCCAATGAATACCAAAACTATCCTGAACGATTTCCCCGGGTAAATAGCTGCCTACATCGGCTTCCACGAAATGGAACGTGCCCGTTTCCATATCAAAAAGGCTAAGCCCGGTAGGACCGGTATGCACCCATAGCCGGCCCTCCCTGTCTTCATATATTTCTTTGATCTCATTAAGGCATCTTTGTCCGGCCATTTCAAAATTCCCGGCGCAGGGCTTGTAATTCGACAGTAAATTCAAGGCATCATCATATTTAAATAAACCGTCGCGTTCTGTTCCCACCCAGATATATCCGTATCTATCTTCATAAAAACAGGTAGCACGGGTGTCATACAACGAGTCGGGATAAGAACAGATATGCCTGATCTGGAATGGATTGTCATTCAGATCGAAAAGGGTGACCCCTCCCAGGCCGGCCCACAGGATATCCTGTTCATCGATGAAAAGGTATTGGACAGCGCCCGCGTTGGTAATCGCAGGATACCCGTTTTTGGGAGTGCAATGGGTCAGGGTGCCGTTTTTGATGTCATACACCTTTAACCCCGCCGAAGTACCGATCCATAGCTGATGTTTTCCTTTCTTATGAAATTCGACCATGCACACGATCGACATATCGTCTGCCGACCCTGGTTTGTCGGTGTTACCGGTATCAATATATTCCCATTTCCCGGTCGCCCCGTAATACCGGAGGATGCCGCCATTGGTCCCGAACCAAATATCCCCGTTAGCATCTTCCACCATGCTTTCATACGATTGCAGGTAGGCGGGGATGCGGACCGGGATTTTCACAGGAATAAACGTTTCGGTTTCCTCATCGAACTGGTAAAGGCCAACACTGGTACCCACCCATAAAGTCTTCCGGGAATCTTTGTGCAAACTTCTGATATTGTTGCAGTCATAGGGATAGGAGACGGTTTCATCAACGATATAATTCCGGAAGGTTTCCTTCACGGGATCGAAATGCGACAAACCATAAACAAATGTGCCCAGCCAGATGGTACCGTCATCATCCAGGATCATATCATGTATGCCATTTCCTCGAAGGCTGTGCGGATCGCCGGGGTCATTGATAAAATAGACAAACTCATTCGTGGCCCGGTCAATTCTCACCAGGCCGTTCCTCAGCGTGCCGACATAAAGGTATCCGCGCGTGTCTTCCAGGATAGGCCGGCAATAGCGATAGGACGAAATGACATTGGTATCGGTCAGGTAATCCTCCAGGTTAAATACCCCATGGCCATCCCAGCGGTTGAAGCCCGAGGAATAGGCAAACCACATGAACCCGTCGGAGTCTTTCATGGCATATTTAATGCCACCGGCCAGCATTCCGTCGGATGGCGTGATCCGTCCGATGACATTCAGCCGGGGTTTTTCCTGCGACCCGGCGGCCTGGGGAATGGCATATAATACAGATAAGAGAAGGACTATTTTAAGGAATTCCCTCATTGGTCCTCACACTTTCAAATTTTTAGACCTGGTTTGGATGTAAAGATACGAAATAAATTGACAATCGCCTAATCCATCTTCACCACCTTCCCCTCCGCCCTTTGCCCTTCGCCCTCTGCTCTGATTCCCCCGGCTCGGGTCAGCGTAATTTTGAACCTTGAAATATTTACTCAGGTGCAAAAACGATCAGCTCATCATGCGAGTTTATAGAAAATGATGTAAATTTGTATTGTGAAATCGCTAAGTACCATATTATCATTAATCTTAAAGAACAAACCGGGTCTTCAAAGGAAGTATTCTATTAAAACTATTGGTGTTTTCGGATCAGTGTCCCGTGGTGAAAATAATGAAAACAGCGATGTCGATATTCTCGTTGAATTCGAAAAACCGATAGGCATCGAGTTCATAGACCTTGCTAATGAACTTGAATCAATTCTGCAACAGAAGGTGGATCTCATCTCACGTTCCGGGATAAAGCCCAAATATTTTAAAGTGATCGAAAAAGACCTTCATTATGTCTGAGCGTTCTGCGGAATTTCTGCTGGAGGACATGCTGGAATCGTGTGAACGTATCCTTGAATATACGAAGGGATTATCGTTCGAAGATTTCAGGAAGAATTACCTGGTAGTTGACGCAGTGGTGCGCAATTTTACCATTATTGGTGAGGCCGCAGGCAGGATTCCCGAAGAATACAAGGTAATACACCCTGAAATAGAGTGGGATCGGATAAGAGGTTTCAGGAACCGGATTGTTCACGATTATTTTGGCATTGATTACCAGATAGTCTGGATCATCATTGAAAATAATATTCCTGAATTAAGGGATCTGATCAGTAGAATAATCTGACTACCCAACCATTTATGCCAAATATAGAGAAACACCCAAAATTATTATTTATAATTCAATTAATGAGGCACCTAATCCATCTTCACCACCTTCCCCACCACCCTATGCCCTACGCCCTCTGCCCTATGCCCTAAGCCCTTCGCCCTAAGCTCAACAACGTAAACCCCCGCCGGCAGCCCCGACATATCATACCGCACCAGATGCTCTCCCGCCGGCAGTTTTTGATTCAAAACCTCCGCCATTTCCCGTCCATGCAAATCGTAAATCCTCAATGTAACCCATTGATATTGAGAAATGTGAAATGCGAAATGCGAAATGCCTCCGGTTGGATTGGGGTAGATTTGAATGTTGAGTTTTGAGTGTTGAGTGTTGAGTTCATCAACTCCGACACATAAGTCCACCTCATAAGCTCCCATATCTGGAGGACTGCCAGCCGGGTTTGGTCTGGCCAGGCCTCGCAGGTCTTGATTAGGCGCATAATACCAGGTTCCGGATACTAAAATGGAATCTATACCTGCTGCAGCGCAAGGACTACCACAGGAATCAATACAGTAATTTCCATTTTCCGGATCAAGGAAAAGCGGATCTTCATGAATATTCCCTTCACCGGTCCAGGAGCCTGAGATATTTACCGGATCAATATCAGAATAAGCAACCACCAATGCAAGGCCACTTTCATTTCTGACATCTTTCCCAAGGGGAGCTTCATTTTCCCAGAAAATACAATTCAAAATAATAGGTGCATTCAGTTCACCAATGAAACTGATGGCACCACCTCTATCAGTGGCAGAATTTCCAAAAAATGTATTATTCACGATCAGAGGCCGGTTTAATGTATATCCTGCATGATGATATGAAGCCAACGCTGCTCCTTTGAAGGCCGAATTGCCGGAGAAAATATTATTGGAAACACTTAGATTATAAGTTGCCCTTGAGTAAAAACCAGCTCCATGGTTTGCTTCATTGTTTGTAAAAATGTTCTTTTCAACAACAACAGGGATATCATCACCGTCCAAAATACTGACAGCGCCAGTGCAATCAAAATTGGCTATTGGTGATATGTTGTTCGAAATTTCATTGTTAACAATATTGACCCAATGATAAGGGAATTTAAAACAGATGGCGCTTCCCCGGAATTGAACGCTGGTTGTGTCAATGTAATTTCCCGAAAAGACATTATTTGTAATATCAGCGCCTGCCATTATCCCGCAAAAACCGGCTCCGCGGGTAGAGCTGCCCCTGATATAATTATTTCTGACCAGGTTATGATTAAAATCAATGATCGTACTTACACCATCGCTGCCTTCAATTCTTATTCCACCACCATCAGCCCGTTGTTGATCACTATAACAGGAATTATTTTCTATGGTATTATGGCTCACTCTTGCTCTCAGTTCGATATTGGTGCCTGTATTCTCCCCGATAAATATACCTCCACCATAAGATGGAACATTGACTGCATGATTATGGTTATCAGCAATTACGTTATGCTCAATAACTATCCATTTGCTCTGTAAATACATGATACAAGCGATACCGGCTCCAATAGCGGCGCTCTGATGAGCAACTACTTCATTTTCAATAATTTTGTTATGGCATATTTTAGCGCCAGCGTTCATGCAAGCAATCCCACCACCAAGTCTTTCCAGTGTGGAAGCATCAAGTAATCCTGTACCGCCTTTAATGGTAAACCCGCAAATCACTGATGTTGTATCCTCCCCGGAAATAAACATCACTGCTGATGCACTGTCAGGATGCACTGGGTCACTGCCGTCAATAATGGTGTTGTTGATGTGATTGGTGTCGCCATCTATCAGAAAATGGCTGGCCACGGTGATGGCTTTGCCCAGGAAGTTGATGTTTTCAAGGTAGGTCCCAGTATCTACGAGGACGATATCCCAATCCAACGCAGCATCAATGCCCTGCTGGATGGTTGGATAGTCCTGTGGAATGTAGACCGTGTCCTGTGCCCGCACCATCGAAAACAGTAAACTGAAAATTGTTAATTGTAAATAAAAAAATGTTTTCATAGCTAAATCCTCCATATTTAAGTCAATGGTTTATAATCGATTAAAATTAATCATGAATCTATGAAGGGCTTTCTTCTGATGTCTCCATCTTTACCACAAATGTAACCCCAGGATAAATTCCAGATTCCAATATCAAGTCCAAAACAGTTTGAGATTTTGAATTTGGGAGTTGAAGTTTGTTTGGAATTTGTGGTTTGTTATTTGGAATTTCCCGGGGGGTATTCCGATGGGTTTACTCCAAACTGTTCCTTAAAGCATTTCGTAAAGTAGGAAAGGGTGTTAAAGCCGGTGTCGTAAGCTATTTCGCTCACGGTACCACTTCTTTGGGCCAATAATTCAGCCGCTTTTTTCAGCCTGATGGTCCGGACAAATTCAGTGGGTGCCTGATCCATCAGGGCCCGGAGTTTCCGGTAAAGTTGCTGCCGGCTCATGGCTATCTCCCGGCAAAAGACCGAGATTTGGAAATCAGGATCGGATAGATGGCGTTCGGTTACCTCTATTGCTTTCTTCAGAAATTCTTTATCCATCATACCCAGGCCTGAGGCAGGAATTTGAAGTCCCGGCATATGCGGTCCTTTCCAGTAATCGCTGATGAACTTTTCCCGGAGAGCTTTCCGCTGCTGGATCAGGTTTCGGATCCTGGCCAGGAGCTCTTCGGGATTGAAGGGTTTTGCGACATAGTCGTCGGCGCCGGTTTCCAGCCCCTGGAGTTTATCCTCCACCGCTGCCCGTGCGGTCAAAAGGATCACCGGGATATGGCTCGTCCGCTCATCGGTCTTTAATTTCGTGCACAACTCATACCCATCCATCACCGGCATCATCACATCGCTGATCACCAGGTCGGGAATGGTTTCCAGGGCCTTTTCAAACCCCGCCTTACCATCACCGCATTCGATGATCGAATAGCTGTCCTCCAGGAAACCGCGGATGTAGTGGCGCAAGTCGGCGTTGTCTTCGACGATGAGCAGAAGCGGACTATGAGTTTCGTGTTTCGTGTTTCGTGTTTCGTGTTTTGTGTTTCGTGTTTCGAGTTTCGTGTTTCGAGTTTCGTGTTCCAAATTCCAGGTTTCAAATTCCTCAAGCCCCTCTTCCCCCCTTCCCCTCTTCCCCTCTTCCCTCAACTGCCCGCTCCCCAAAGGCAGCAACACGAAAAACGCCGTCCCTTTCCCCAATTCACTTTCCACCCTGATCTCGCCATGGTGCAGCTCCACCAGTTCCTTCGCCAGCGCCAGGCCAATGCCTGTCCCTTCCTGGAACCGCGCGTCGGAATCATCCGCCTGGTAAAAACGGTCGAAGATGTGGGGAAGGTGGGCTGGCGATATGCCGGGACCGGTGTCGGTGATGGATATGACCGCTGACCGCTGACCGCCGACCGTCACAGCCACCCGCCCTCCCTCCGGTGTGAACTTAAAAGCATTGGACAGCAGGTTATACAGCACCTTCTCCATCTTGTCATGATCTACATAAGCAAGAATTTCTTCCTGATCTGCATGAAATTCCAGTCGGATGTTTTTCTGTTTGGCCAGTGATTCGAAAGACTGGAAATAACCGTTTACAAGTCTTACCAGATTTTCCTCCTTCACCTGTAGCTTCAGCTTGCCGGCTTCGATCCGGGACAGCGTCAGCAACTGATCAATGAGTTGTTGCAGGCGAAGGGCGTTCTTCTGTGCTATATTGATTTCCCGGGTGGATTCTTCATCCTCATGCCTGGCAAGTAATTTTTGCAGCGGCCCAAGGATGAGTGTTAGTGGCGTACGGAATTCATGGGAGATGTTGGCGAAGAAACGGGATTTCATCGTGTCCAGCTCTTTCAGTTTGTGAGCCTCTACATGTTCCAGTTCCAGTTGCTGCCGTAGCCTGATCCGCCGCAGGTCATATATCCTCCACAACACAATCAATCCAATAAGAATCGTCGCATAACCGGCATAGGCCCACCAGGTCTTCCAGGGCGGGGGCAAAACAGTTATAGCCACCGATGCCCCGGTTTCATTCCAGTAACCGTCGTTATTTGATCCTTTAACCCGAAAGACATAATCTCCCGGAGGGACTTTTGTATAGGTTGCAAAGCGCCGGTTACCGGAATAGATCCATTCTTCATCCAGCCCTTCCAGCATGAAGGCATACTGGTTTCTTTCCGGATCCATGAAATCCAATGCGGCAAATTCAAAGGAAAAATAGTTTTCGTTGTAACTTAGTTTCAGCTGATGTATCTCCGCAATACTTGAATCCAATTGGGTCGGTTTATTTTGAATGCTGAAATTGGTCAGAACCACCGGAGGGATATGCTGATTCTCTTTGATATCCCCTGGATTTATGGTGTAATATCCGTTGCCTGTCATACTTTTGGAACCCAGATATATTATTCCCTGTTTATCAGCATGTAATCCGTATGTCCAAATTTCCGGGAATGGGAGGATATGATCTAACTTCACTGCCACTGAATCCGAATATGCCAGGCTTTCCTTTGATATCCTGATCAGGCCGCTTTCGGTGGACATCCATAAATTTCCATACTCATCATCCAATACTGCATAGATGAAATTCGCTCCTTCATCCTGTTCGAAAAAATACCGCTCGAAAGACAGGCTCTCCCGGACAAATTTGTTCAGCCCATGACTTGTAGCGAGCCATATTTGGTTCTCATGATCTTCATATACTGACCAAATAGCGTTATTGCTCAAGCTATGACTGTCATTTGCCTCATGCCTGAAATGGATGAAGTTGTCCGTGCCTCGATGTTCTTTGCGTTGATAGAATATCCCTGACCAGAAAACACTGAACCACAATCCTTGCAGGTGATCTTCGAAGATGGATGTGATCGTAAAATAATTCAAGGGATCAGGACTTTTAACCAGATCAAATGTGGTTTTTGATTTCTGATCCGGATCTCTTTTATACAACGATGGCTTGACGCCCACCCACATCACACCCTTTGAATCCTCGAAAATATCATAAATAAAATGGTCATCTTCCCGGGGGAACATCTCCACCCTGGAAAACTTCAGTTCACAACGCTGAATTTTACCTTTTTCCCGGTCGAGGTAATACAATCCGTCGGTATTGCAGGCAATCCAGAGGTTTTGTTCACTGTCTTCGTAGATTTTCCATATATTACCATCAAAATGATCACCTGAAGGGTCTATGCTCTTCGACTTATACCACTTAACCAGATTCATATCCTTGTCAAATTGCATCAGCCCTGATGAATGAGTGCCCACCCACAGAAAGCCTTCGCTATCCTCCAGAAAAGACAATGCATCATCGTTATATTTCGCTAAAAAGTCCTTGTGAATAGTTACCTGGCCGGAGATGTGGCCCATTACATTAATGCCTCTACCACCACCCACCCAAAGATTTCCGGAGGCATCCTTGTACAGGTTTCTCAAGCCGCTGGCCATGATAGTCATTGGATCGGTCGGATCGTGGCCCACATGAAGGAGCTCCTGCGTATTGATGTTAAGCCTGAACAATCTGCCCGTATTCACCACCCACATGAATGGAATATTGTCTCGAACCTCAAAATCTATGTCAGTCTTCGTGGTATTTACATGGATCATGCCGCTTTGATACAGCGGATCAAACAATTTCAGCAACTGATTTTCCCTGTCAACCTGATAGATATAATCGCCTACATACCACAAATTCCCCACAGGGTCTTCGGTAATATTGCAAAAGTCATTGGTGATTTTCTTGGTGATCTTTGGGCTTGAATCGATCAAAATAAATTCTTCCCTGGTCCTGTCGAACTGCAGCAATCCATCCCTGGAGGCTACCCAGAAGATCCCCTGGCTATCCTCATACATGCCGATATAGGTACTGCTATAGTCTTTTTCCGAAACCGGATGATACGATGTAAAGCGGTTCGTTTCCGGGATATATTTATTCAGGCCACCGGGATAGCTAGTCCCTATCCAGATTGTTCCTTTCCTGTCCTGGTAGATATAGTTGATGATATTGCTGCTGATGGTGTTGGAATCGCTGGGGTCATGGTAATACCGGGTGAATTTTTCAGTTTTGGGATCAAACCGGTTCAGTCCTTCCCTGGTCCCTACCCAGAGGAATCCTTCATGATCTTCGATGAGATTACATTTAACATAATCATTGGAAATGGATGTCGAATCATTCGGATCATATTGATAGACTTTAATATTATAGCCATCGTACCGGCACAGACCGGCCCTGCTGCAGATCCAGATAAACCCCCGGGAATCCTGGGTGATCTGGAACACCCAATTGGATGGCAGTCCATCTTCGGTGGTCAGGTGCCGGAACCGGTAATCTGTGTCCTGCGCAAATAAAAGGATGCCGCAGTGAATAAGCACGGCGCAGGCCAGCAAGGCTGTTTTTTGCACTTTATCCATGGCTTGGCGGGAAAAGGAAGGATAAAGATACGAAATGAATTGCCGGTTGTCAAATCGATAGTGTCAATTTTCGGGAATCGCCTATTCACTTGCGGCCGGCAACCCGAAATCATTAAAATAAAATATGCCTACTTTTGCACCCTGTAACACATAAGTTTTATCAAAATGGAAAACAAGAAAATCGGTATATTCTACGGCTCCTCCACGGGCCAGACAGAAAAAATAGCTGAAAAACTGC
>JAWOHY010000149.1:0-7746 GCA_046484945.1 Bacteroidales bacterium | reverse complement strand
ACCCGATTATCGTGGATACATTCACGGTGTATAATCCCAACGACCGCTTTGCCTATCAATTGCAAAATTATTCATTCGATATCCTGAATGCTTACCTGGAGCAAGGTGACGTTGACCTGTACGTCAGAGTGCTGGAAACGGAACATGACAAAGATCTGATCCTGCTGGCCGAAGGCGCCAGGAACGATCATTTCACAGCTGGGTTCCACATGAACTATTCCTGGACATTCTACACAAAGTTCAAGCAAGTCTTTAACGAGAATGTTTCAGCGGACGACCTGGTCAGTATCCATCTTTCGGAATATAACAGCCTTCCCTCAGGAAAACACAAATTGCGTTTTACGACCAACCACGACGAATCGGCCTGGGATGCCACACCCATGGTGATCTTCAACGGGGAGAATGGGGCGCTTGCAGCTTCGGTCATCGCCATTTACCTGGGAGGAGTGCCGCTGATCTACGGGTCGCAGGAAGTTGGCGTGATTGACAATGTGCCTTTTTTCAGCAATGCGCCGATCAACTGGTCATTGCACCCGGAGATGCTGCAGGCATACAAATCCATCCTGAATTTTTATAACGGTTCAGAATCGCTCAGAATGGGCGAACTGACGTCGTATCCCAATACCGATGTTTTGGCCTTCGAGCGTATTCATGAGCAAAAGGAAGTGCTTGTGTTCGTGAATGTCAGGAACAATGCCGTAACATATGATATCCCAGAGGCGCTGGAAAATACTGCATGGCTCGATGCATTCAGCAATTTGGCTGTTACCCTGCCGGAGGTTATCGATCTCGGACCTTACAGTTACATTGTCTTAATCAAGTGACCGGCTTACTGTATGACCAGTTTGCGGGTCAGGCTGGTATGTTTTGTTATCAGCTTCACGATATATATGCCCGGTTTCAGAGCAGACAGGTCCAGGCTGCCATTTCCAGGATGTTGTCTTAACACTTCTTTTCCCTGCTGGTCATAGATAATGATCTCTTCGGCAGTAAAACCATCCCCGCTGACGATCCGGGTGAAGTCTTTGGCCGGGTTCGGATACATGCTGAAAGAATTTTCTTCCACGTTTTCCACACCTGTCCAGGATTGATATTCAGCCAGATAATGCACCGCGTACATGCCCCTGTCTCTTTTGTCGAAAAGGAATTCCATGATGGTCAGTACAGGCACTTTGATATCCGGTGAATAAAAATTATAACTGATATCAGTGAATTCACCCAGGTAGAGCCAGGGTTCCCCGATATCGAACCTGTACCATGAATGGATGACCGAAGTGGTTTTCAGGCGCAGCACGTTGGGATAGGTATTCACGGGTGTTGTAATGGAACCCCAGGCATCGGCCTCAACGGTGACATGCCCTGAATCGCGCATTACATGATAGCCCAGGTCGATCGAATACATGAGCAATTCAGTGTCAAAATCAAAATCATCTCCGTATGCCAGGGGATACAGCAGTTCGATGTAATTGTTCAGGTAGTTGGTAAAACTGGTATTCCCTGTTTCGTACCAGCCCATGGCAAGCACTTCGCGCGAAGAGGCGCTTGTCTTATAGTACTGGTAAGGGCCGAATTCTGAATTGAGAAGCTTAATGGCAATGTTTGCTCCCGCAGCTCCTGTGGAATCGACGAACGGGGTGGTAGCCGGGTCAACGCAGATGGCAGGTTCGCCTTCGAAAAAGTCCTCCCCGGCGATAACAGAAAAGTCCCATATCTGGTTGCCGCCGGGCCCGCCGGGATCCACAATCATGACATCGTTATAGCCATCGATGCGATAGTTATCGCCGATGGTGAAGTTCAGGTTATTGTTCAGCACCGGCTGGGCGAACAAACATTGCATGCAAAAAAGCAATACAAAGCATGAGATTGTTTTTTTCATAGATTTTCATTTTAATGGTTATGATTTTTCTTGTTTTATTACCCTTGCTTTTCATGGGTGATTCTGAAACGTAAAAGTATAGCACGCATCCCCGCTTTGCAAAATAAACAAGGTTGCAATAGGTAGCAGATATGGTTTTAAAAGGTAGCAAAACCGGGAATTCCTCTTTTGCTACTTTTTGAAACGCCCGCTGCAACCTCTTACAACGGGATTTATTAGGTTCATTTTTTGTGATGGAATAGATTTGCCGCAGAAAGCCAATTCAAATATTAATCATTAAACATTATGACTATGAAAACAATGTTTTTTAAACTGGGCATTTTAATGCTTTTTCTGGCCATTGTGGCTGGTTGTACAAAAGAGGAAAGTAACGGAGATAAGGACCTGAGCCTGATCATTGTTCAGTCCAGCGGGGTAAAATATGCCATTGTATCGCCCTCAACCGGGCAGGTATTGCAGGATATTACACCCAATATTCAATCCGGCAACATCACCCAGCTTGATCTGGGCTACCTGAGCCAGAAAACTATTTTTACTGCGAAAGAACCCGGGGGGACATACGTGAAACTCATCTACACCTGCGACCGGGAAACGGGGGGTAACCTCACTTCCATCACGACCAGGGAGCAGTGGGACGTGCAATCCTTAAGCGCTTCCAAGGTCGGGCCGCATATTGTATTTCACGGGCACTCTTATGAGGGAGCTTCTCAAGGCGACGACCTCTTCAAAATCAATATTGACGGTTCAGGCCTCATGCAACTGACCCAGAAACAGGAGATGGTTGAGGGAGTTGAATTGTGGTATCCGTATTT
The DNA here is from genome assembly GCA_046484945.1 of Bacteroidales bacterium. GTDB lineage: Bacteria > Bacteroidota > Bacteroidia > Bacteroidales > JAGOPY01 > JAGOPY01. The sequence continues at coordinate 5,058 of JAWOHY010000149.1, read as the reverse complement.
TCCATCATGGTCGCCTGACGGACAGCGAATTGCCTTCAGGGGTCATATGAGAACGCCGGATCCGGGCGGATACTGGTGGGGCAAGTCGATTATCCTGATGAATGCCGATGGCAGCAACAAGCAGATCCTGTATAATGAAGCCGATGCCAATTCGGGCGAACATTTTGATATTTCATGGACGACAGACGGGCAGTTTATCGTATTTCGCACCTATGAATATTACAGCACCCCGAAAGAGAGGGTGAAAGTGTTGAACGTGATGGACCAAAGCATTATTGACATTACCCAGCAACTGATGGTAGACGGGCTGCATACCACCAACCTCTGCACTTCGCCACTGGAGCAAAAGATCCTTTTCAACAAACACCAGCCCGGAGGAGGCGATTTGCATGAGATAGCGTATGAAATAACCCCCACCGGTCAATTTCAGATCATAGGGACGTATAAGGTAAAATGCAAGGTGGAAGACGGCGCCCTTCAGTTTGGCTCACCGAGATGGCAGCTGTGGCCGGGTTATTGACATTGACCTGATGGCTTGCTTTTTTTTTACCACTGAGGCACTGAGAACACTGAGAAATTTTGAGTTTTAAATTTTAAATTTTGAATTATTCTAAGTGTTTCTAAGTGCCCTTAGTGCCTTAGTGGTTAATATTCATAATTTTATTATCTTCTTATCTATCGTTTGATTTTCAAGAGATATTCTGATGAAGTAGATACCGGCCGGACATCCGGAGATGTCGAGTTCCAGGGTTCCAGCGGTTCCAATAGTTCCAAAGTTCCAAAGTTCCAGTATCTTTCCGTATATATCTATTAACTCTAAACTTTGAAACTCAACGCTGAACTCAGAACTCAGAACTCTGAACTCAGAACTCAAAACTTTGAACTGCCCGCTTGTCGGGTTCGGAAACACTTCAACCGCAGCGCGCTCAGTTTAAGTAGTTCCTGTCGAGCCGAAATTCGGGCTTATCTTTACGATCTATCCCTGCATCAGCGTCTGACCTACTGCATAATAACTTCCGTCATACGGTTGAATGATCTGAAAGCCCTTGAATATTCCAGAGTCATCGCCCAGACATCTTCCTGCGTTTCTTCAGTGAAATAATGCCCTTCTGAGAGAAATTGCTGATACTGCGTCTGGATAACATATCTCAGGCTGTTCTGCTACAAGTTTCCAATAGGCTTAAAGGTCCATAAAGTATCGCCGACTTGTGCTAAGATGAAGTTCAAATGTAAAAGCAAAATGTATAAAAACAGATTCTTCAACTCTTTCAATGGCTTTTCCATGGTTTATTAGGATTTGATGATGAGCATTATTATTGAAACAAATAAACTTATGACATAGTAATTTAACATGTTTTCCACTGTTTTTCACACATAAGTCTCAATAAATAAAATTTGCTTAATATATAATCCGATCTTTAACATTAAATTAATTATTATATTTGAAGAAACCATTTTTATGTTTTTGAGAGATATTCACCATCCACTATTAAAAAGTTATAGAGTTTCAGCAATTTATATAATTTTCCTGGCAACTGCTTCATTGACAGTTTTCTCCCAGTCAGGCGAATCAGCTTATGGCGATCAGCTCGAACCGGGTACTGCGATCTATGTCATCACAAACCGTGAGGCCGATCCCACCCGTGGTAATCCTTTTTTTATAAACCAGGTTAAAAACGACCCCTCGCTGACTTTCCTGCATGTAACTTACCAGGGGAACGATTCCCTGGAAATCGCACCCATGGATTCGACCGGTTTTCTTTCGGGCATCATGGGTAAGAACAGCGACTGGCTGCTGTTTGTGCATGGCGACAGCAAGACCTTCAGGCAGGCTGTCATGCGGGGTTTCGACATACAGCACCTTCATAATGTCAATGTGATCTTATTCAGCTGGCCTTCGAAAGACCCTGATATCAACGGTATTAAGAACTTCAAGAATTCACGGCAGAAAGTCATCAAATCCAGTGGTCATTTCACTTCGGTCATTTGCCTGATGCGTTCGTTCAGGCAATTAAACCCTGCTTTCCAGTCGGGGGCCAGGCTATCCATGTTCATTCACAGCCTGGGCAATTATTATCTGGAACACATTGTGGATAAAACAAAGAGCGTGTGCGGCCCGCCGGCTGTTTTTGACAACCTGATCGTGAACGCCGCCGCGGTCAACCAGGACAACCACAAGGACTGGCTGGAACAGCTCAGCTTCCAGGAGCGGATCTGGGTTATTGCCAATGTCAGTGACGTTAACCTGAAAGGCGTCAGGATCTTTACCAAAGATGGCAAGCAACTGGGTGAGAAAGTCAAACCGCCTTTAGCTGCCAATGCTTCCTATATACACTTTACAAATGCAGTCGGGCTTCGTTTCCCGACAGGGACCACCCATACCTATTTTATCGGGGAGGTCGCCAATGAGAGTGAAAATATCCGTTTGTTTTATCGTGAGATCATGCATGGAAGGACTTTGGATTTGGAAAATAGCGGCATGTTTGAACCTCACCGCAGGGGATGGGGCTATGAAATCATTTTTTGAGTGAACAATGAAAACCAACATATTAGTTATGAAAAGGATTACCGTTATGTCAATTCACGCAAGCAGGGTTGCATTGCTGCTTTTCCTGTCATCATGTACCACTTTTCAACATGGATGGGATTCCCGGGAAACAAAGGTGATAGGCACTGATCCCGGTCAGGCCATGGCTGAAGCACAACAGCTGGAGCATATAGCAGCAACAGCCGAAGAGGTTCAGTCGCTCATTTCCGCATTTCGGAGGATTGAAAAAGTTGACCCTGCCAATTATCATGCACTGTGGAAAATCGGCAATTACCATATCCTGATGGGGGCGGCCCATTCGGAGAAGGTAAAAGACAAGAAATTCCATTACCGTGAAGCGGTGAAATACTGCGAAAAGGCTATGTACACCAACAAGGCTTTCAGGGAGGCGATCAAGGACGGGGCGAGCATCACTGAAGCCAGCGAAATGCTGACGCTGGCCGAGATCGATGCCATGGGTTACTGGTACACGGCAAGGTTTTACTATTTCAGTGAGTGTTTGCGACCGCTCGGAAGACTTTTCAATACGCGCATCGTCATCGAGAACAATGAGATGATCGAACAGATCGACAGGCTGGACCCGTCCTGGGCCGGCGGAGGCAATTATTTTGCACGGGGACTGTATTTTATAGCCGTGCCTGAGCGTTTTGGCGGCAGCAAGAAAAAAGCGGATGAAGAATTCTCCATGGCCATCGAGGCGGGACCTGATTACCTGGTCAATCGATGGGGAAGGGCGAAATATTTGTATGATCTTGTTGGAGACACTGCAGGCTTTTATTCCGACCTGGAGTGGGTTATATCCCAGGATCCGCACCGGGCCGGAAATCCCTATCCCTGGAACGTCTATTTCCAGGAAGATGCAAAAAAACTGCTGGCCGAATCACAATAGCACCCTATCTTCGCAAGCCTGAAATGTTTCGATGATGGATAATTCTTCATTGCTTGCTGCTTTCACACCATTTCAATTGCGCAGCCTTACCCTTCGGAACCGGTTTATCAAAACCGCCACCAACGAGGGCATGATCCGCAATGGCCTGCCGACTGACCGGCTGGTGGAACACCACGCGCGAATTGCACAGGGCGGGGTGGCCATGACCACGGTGGCCTATGGCGCTGTCAATGCCGATGGAAGAACGCACGAAACCCAGATGTATATGAGGCCGGAGGTGGTGCCCGGGTTGCGAAAAGTGACGCAGGCGGTGCATGCCCATGGCGGTGCCGCCAGCATCCAGCTAATCCATTGCGGTTTCTTTACCAATAATAGGCATGTCACCGGCAAACGGCCCCTGGCGCCCGGTCGCATCCTCAACAACTATGGCTTGCTCAGCGGAATCATCTGCTCCAGGGCCATGACGACTAACGACTTACGATTAACGACTGACGACTTCGCCCGATCGGCGCGCCTTGCGTTGGATGCAGGCTTCGACGCCATCGAGATCCAAATGGGCCACGGTTACCTGCTCAGCCAGTTTCTCAGCCCGAAAACCAATCGCAGGAAGGATGAATACAGCGGCAGCCTGCTAAACCGGATGCGTTTTCCACTGGAGGTGGTAGCCGCTGTCAGGAAGGCTGTCGGGGATGGAGTCCCTGTGCTGTGCAAGATCAATCTGACTGACGGATTTAGAGGAGGTTTGCAGATCAGGGACTCCATCCCTGTGGCCCGGGCGCTTGAAAAAGCAGGGGTGGACGCCCTCATCCTCAGCGGCGGCTTTACCAGTAAAACACCTTTTTACCTGCTCCGGGGCGATGTACCCCTGTGGGAAATGATCAAAGCGGAGAGACAGTGGCGGCATAAGGCCGCTTTTGCCGTTTTCGGGAAGTTTATCATCGGCAAATATAAATTTAAGGAGAATTTCTTCATGTCCCTGGCCCTGAAGATCAGGAAAGCGGTGAATATGCCGCTGGTGTACCTGGGTGGAGTGGTCTCCTCCAAAGGAGTGGCGGAAGCGATGCACAACGGATTCGATCTGGTCGCCATCGGCCGCGCCCTGATCCATGACCCCGATTTCATCCTGAGCGTAGCGAAGGATCCGCTTCATGTTTCCGAATGTAATCATTGCAATGTCTGCGTGGCGGAAATAGACCGCGGCGGCGTTAGGTGCATTTTGAAGATACGTTGATTGGTTGATTGGTTGATTGGTTGATTGGCTGATTGGTTGATTGGTTGATTGGATGATTTTGATTGGGGATAGGGGATTTGGGTTATTCTTTCTTCTTTAATTTGAGTGCTGTTTTGTGAAATATGGCAATCAACTGGTTACATTCATCCACAGCGTCATTCATGATAGCTACTTCGCCATGGTAAATACCGGCATTTGAGATGATTTTTAAATTATTGTAAGATTCTCTCAATTCTTTCAAAACAATTCCAACTTTATGGGTAAAGTCCCTTCTGGTCTCAGCCCCCAGGGCTTCGCCATAATTTAACGCTGCACTCGTCGCCGAACGCATTACCTGACCAAACAAAAGATCTGAAATATCACTTCTCTCCCGGTTTCCTCTCATTGAGA
>JAWOHY010000026.1:0-67232 GCA_046484945.1 Bacteroidales bacterium | reverse complement strand
CTACTATTGGAGCAGCTCACAGGGCAGTAATTCCCATGGAAGGCGCCTTTACTTTGATAGCATTAGTTGCAACGTGTATAGCGGGATTAAGGCTGTTGGAAGATCTCTTCGCTGCATCCGGGATTGAGGGGTTGATAATTTAAAACCCCTCAAAGATACCCAATCCAAAGAGAGCGTAATCATATTTTGCGGGGTCGTTTGGATCGAAATTTCTCAGATGTGCCATCAGTTCTTCCAGCGCTTTCCAGTCGTTCTGCCTGCGGGTGATCAAACCGAGCTTCCTGGCTACGTTACCGCTGTGGATATCCAGCGGGCACATGAGCTGCGATGGCGGGATGGAGTCCCATATCCCAAAATCGACGCCGCGATCATCTTTCCTGACCATCCATCGCAGGAACATGTTGATCCGTTTGGCCGGGGAACCTGCCGCGGGGTCGGCGACATGCTTCTTTACCCGCTCCGGACCGGGCAGTTCAAAAAAAAGCTCCCTGAAAGCCACGATGCGGTGCAGGATATCTTTTTCCCGGCTCCTGTTGAAAGCTGCTTCCAGTCCGCTATGATTCCGGTAAATGTTCTGCAGTGACTGCAGAAAGTATTGGCAATCCGCCGGGTTGAAAGTCCGGTGGGTGAAACGCGAAACTGAGGCCAGATCCTTCTCACCGGCATGCATCAGAAATCCGTAAGGCTCAAAATCCATCGCTGCCACCAGTTTTTTTGCACTGTCGATGATGGTTTTCCGCTGCCCCCAGGAGATCGTTGCCGTGATAAACCCCGCGATCTCAATATCCTCTTTCTTATCAAACAAATGCGGCACCGAAATGGGATCGGAGGCAATGAACTCAGGGCGGTTGTAGTACGCGGCCTTGATTTCAAGGAGCTCTTTTATTTCTGAAAGATCAGAGGGCATGGTAACTATTAACGATTATATAACTTTCCTGAATGTAAAAGTCGTAAATTGCAGCTAATTTTACGTGTTCTTTCAATGAAGAATTCATCAGGGGTATTCCTTTTGTTTCTCACAGATTTACACTGATTAATGCACAGATTTCACAGAAATACAACTCCCTGGATAACTTAACCGATCAAACCATGGCAAAAAACAAACTATCCGTCATCGAAACATTCCTGGAACCGAAGAAATTCGCTTTTATCGGCCTGTCGCGCGACCCGAAGAAGTTCAGCCGGGCTGTCTTCAAAGAGCTGCTGGCCAAGGGATACGACATGTACCCCGTGAACCCGGAAATGGATGACCTGGAAGGGATCAAATGCTACCAGGATGTTTCTCAATTGCCTGAAGATGTCAGGCACGGCCTGTTCATGACCCCTAAAAAAAACACCGCCGGAGCGGTGGAAAATGCCATTCATCATGGCATGACACATGTCTGGATCCAACAGGGGGCCGAAACCAAAGATGCCTATGAGATCGCCAAACAGAATGGCGTGAAACTGGTGTGCGGCTCCTGTATCCTGATGTACGCAGATCCCAGAGGGATCCATAAGTTTCACAGATTCCTGTCGAAACTCTTCGGGGCTTTTCCGAAGAATTGAGGTTTTACCCCTTCTTCACCTTGATCGTGCACCCGATCGCCCTGGTGTTCGTCACCAGCGGTTTCTTGCCGTTCAGCAACGCATCAACGGCGCTTTCCACATACTTTTCCGTCACCTTCGAGGCCTCTTCGTAGTTGTTATCTATGGTGCCGATATATTCCACGAACATCTCGCCGTCCTTTTTGCTCAGGATATAAACATGCGGGGTGCGGGTGGCGCCAAAAACGGGATAAACCTGCTGCTTTTCATCGTATAAATAAGGGAAGGTAAATCCCTTTTCCTTCGCCCGTTCCTGCATCTTGTCAAAGCTGTCGCCCGGCGAAACGGTAACATCGTTCGGGTTGATGGCTATCACCGGGTAACCCAGCGGGGCGTATTTTTTGTTCAGCTCGATGATCCGGTCTTCATAAGCGATGACATACGGGCAGTGATTGCAGGTGAACATGACGATAAAGCCTTTCGCATCAGAATAATCGCTCAGGGAAACCCATTTCCCGTCGACATTCTTCAGCTTGAAATCCTTCGCCTTATCACCAACCTCGTAACCGCCTGCATTGGCTACGAATCCGGAACCTGAAACTAAAGTGAACATCAATAACATAGCAGTGATCTTTTTCATGGTTATAAATTTAAAAATTGTTGAACAATCGATTTGAGTTCTGTATAATGAAGTTTGCTTTCAAAAAATTCTTTTTTATCGCCCCTGACGATCAGGGTCGCGGGTATGGCGCCCGACCAGGCTTCACTGACCTGCCCGATCCATTTGTCGGCGTCGGGATCGTGCAGCATGACAACGCCATCTTTCATCCCGCGCGCTTTAATAAAAGGTATGACACCGCTCTCCAGGTTTCTCCTGAAATCAAGGCTTACATAAATAAAACGGACCTTTTTCCCGGCCAGTTCTTCCGACAGCCTGAGAAAATCAGGGATCTCTTCCACACAGGGCTTGCACCAGGTCGCCCAGAAGTTGATCACGTAGGTGATGTCGTCATCCGGAAACAAAATGGGCTTGAACCCTTCAAAATCATAAACAGGGATAGTGAAACCATCCTGGTTTACGACCTCTTTCGGATTGCCTTTCAAGCTGACGGCATGATTTTGTGATGCTGAATTCTGTCCGGCCAAAAAAGTAGAAGACATAACCAATGCCAATAATATCAATGTAAATTTCATGATTGAATCTTACTGGTTGGTTAACAATATCAGAAGCATAAATGTTCATCTATTTAAATACTCCAATTTTTTTTTCGCCACAAAAGCACAAAAACACTAAAGAACTCTAATGTGTTAATATTTTGATTTTCAACTTTTGGTGTAAGTTGGTGATTTGGTGTTTTTGTGGCATATTGAATACAGCATTTATAAAGGGTTCAGGAATATATAATAAATCAGAACCCCATCACGAGCCCCGCCCCGCCGGCGAGCAGTCCCAGGGCCACCTTTATCGCCTTCATCAGCACGAAGCTTCTGCCCGATTCGGCCAGCAGCGGGATGGCCCCGTGCCCGTCCTGTACGATGGTATTGGCCAGCAGGATGCTGAAGGGTATGTTGCCGCTAAGGAACAGGGTCAGAAACAGGATATGCGGGCCTGACTGGGGGATGATCCCGACCAGCAGCGCCAGTCCGAGCATGATCAGCAGGTTGCTGCTGATCCAGTGCTCCAGGTGGAAATAGATCAGTCCGACATCAATCACCAGGAAAGCCAGCAATGTCCAGAGAAAGATCCTGGGCAGGTGAACCTTGATGGTGTGTTTCCAGAGGTGTTCTGTGAGAAAATGGTCGGGCACGGTAGTCACGATAAACAGTCCGATCAAAGTGACGATAATATAGGTAGGCTTTTCCCACCCGCCGGTATCGTGATATTCGGCTGTGGTGAACAAATGCAGCAGGAATAACAATCCCCCGGCCATCAGCAGCGCCCGGGTGAAGGTGATCTTCCGCAGCTGGGGGATGATCTGGCCCGGGACAAAACTGGTACAGGCCATGTCTTCCTTGTGGATCGGGAAATGTTTTTCAGGATGTTTCAGCGGGCTTTTATCCTTGAAGAAGAAATAATAGAAATAGCCAGCCAGCAGGGCGATGAGGAAAATAGCCAGGTGGATCTTCAGGGCCTGGGCCGGGTACATGGAGAACATGATGAAGGCTTCGTCGCCCGCTGTGGCGATCATGGCAGCCAGCAGGGCGGCGAAGTTGAAAGTGCGGTGGATATACAGGGACACGGCGGTAAAAGCACCCAGGCAGCCCGGGATCAGCCCCAGGATGGCGGCCACGGTGATCTGCAGGTAGCCCGAGCGGCCCAGCGGTTTGCTCCAGCGCCCTTTTGTCTGCACCGTGATGTACTCGATGAGCAGCATCATCACCAGCACGAAGAAAGTAACCATCAGGGTGTGCTGCATTACGGAAATAAAAGTATCAAGGCTTATCGCGCCGTGATCATGGTGGTGGTGGTGGTGTTCCATAAAGTGTTCAGGCTTTGGAAGGTCCGGAGTATTCGACAAAATTACGTTCGGTTTCGTATAACTCGATCCTCAGGTCAAAACGCGGGTCGAGCAATCCCTTCAGGATATGCCAGATCCGGATGGCAATGTTCTCTGCGGAAGGGTTCAGGTCCTGGAAATCGGATACATCCAGGTAAAGGTTCTTGTGGTCATATCTCTCAACGATATGATCACGGATGATGTCATTCAGGTCTTTCAGGTCGATGACATATCCCGTTTCAGGGTCAACAGGGCCCGTTACCTTAACCACCAGGTTATAGTTATGGCCGTGGTAATTCTCATTGTTGCACTTTCCGAATACTTTCTCATTCTTATCATCATCCCAGTTGGGGTTATGCAGGCGGTGGGTGGCGTTGAAATGTGCCTTTCTGCAGGCAGTGACAATTTCCGGGGGTTTATTTGCAACCATAACGAATTTTATTGAAGATTAAAAAGGCGTCTGATCATCATACAAAAATAAGAAATATTGCCACAGCTCAGTGCTTTTTCAGCCTGTCGGAACAGGGATGTGCATGGGAGCATAACCTGAAAGATTTCCCGGTCTTATAACTCTTGAAGAGAAAGCGCGGGACAGGGTCATAGCCGCTGGTTCCCCAGGGGTGACAACGCAGGATGCGGTTTGCGGCCAGGTAACCTCCCCGGAAAAGGCCATGCATTTTCAGGGCATCGATGGCATAGGAGGAACAGGTGGGCAGATGGCGGCACCCGGCCGGGAGAATAGGGGAGATGAGGTATTTATAAATGTAAACCAGTCCGATGGCGGGGGCGATGATTATTTTCCGGATCGTTTTTGAGCAGGACATGATGCGTTCGTCGTTGTTAATTTCTGAATACCTGATACCCGTCCGAACGGACATCATCAATGAGTGTCTCTATCTGATCCTTTGGAATGTCATATTTCTGCATAACCCTGGTAAATATCTCCACCGATGTTTCAAATTCTTCCGGGATCACTTCATCAGCGCCCGCATCATACATAGCTGTCAGGTCATGGACCAGGTGGGTCCTGACAATAATAAAAAGTTCCGGGTTGATGGCACGGGCTATTCCAATGATCCTGGCGGCTTCTCCCGTACCGGGTATGGTGATGACCAGAATGCGGGCTGATTGGATAAAAGCATGCTCCAATACCTCGGGTTGGGTGGCGTCACCAAAAAATATGATCTCCCCCTCAGCCTTTTCCTGCCGTACCGTTTCAGGGTTCAGTTCGATGATAACATGCGGGATATCAGCATGCTTAGTGGCACGGGCTACGTTCCGGCCATTGATCCCGTATCCGACAATCACCACATGATCATCCATGCTGGCCACCTTGCTTTCAGGTATGTTGGCATATCCAAACCGAATGGTGTCGGGAATGTTAAGCTTCATCACCCGGCTCCCGAATTTGCTGGCAAATAAAATGGCAAGGGGGGTTGTGGCCATACTCAGAACGGAAATATTTAAAAAGAGCTGGTAATTTTCCGGAGATAACAAACCGGCAGAAGACCCCTGCAAAGCCAGGATAAAGGAGAATTCTCCCACCTGGCTGATCGTAAAACCCACCAGGATAACCGTCCGCAGGGGATATCCCAGTATAAAAGCTGCCAGTGCCGCGATTAGGGTCTTGATCGATAAAACCAATACGGTAAAAAAGAGGATATGGAGTGGATTTGCCAATACATAACTGATATCCAGCATCATTCCAATGGAAAGGAAAAAAAAGCTGGTAAACACGTGCAGGAAAGGAAGGATATTCCCCAGGGCAGCCTGACTATAATCGGATTCTGATATCATAAGTCCTGCCAGAAACGCACCCAGGGCCAGTGACAACCCCATGCTCTGGGTAATAAATGCGACGGAAAAAGCAATGACAATAATACTCAGGTTGAACAATTCCTTGCTTTGCGTTTTTGCGATCAAAAAAAGTATCCTTGGTATCAGATATCTTGATCCAATCAAAACAAAAAGGATGATCGAAATAAATTTGAGCATAACCATCCATATGGATTGGCTGGATGCTGCCATATCTCCTGACAGGTATGGTATCAGCAGGATCATGGGGACAATGATCAGGTCCTGGAATATCAGGATACCCAATATTACACGACCATGAGCGCTTTCCAGTTCTCCTTTGTCCCTCAATAATTTAAGGACAATAGCGGTACTGCTCAGGGCAATCAGGAAGCCAATGAAGATGGCTTCCTGGATACTGTTATCTTTATAATAGTAGGCGATAACCGTGATTATCATGATGGTCAGCAACACCTGCACTGATCCGCCCAGCAATAAGGTTTTCCGGAGACGGATCAGGTTTTTCATGGAAAACTCAATGCCTATGGCAAATAAAAGCAGGATAACGCCTATTTCTCCCAGGATCTCAACCTCTTCAATACCGGATATAAGGCCTACGCCATGAGGCCCGGCAATGATACCTGCAAGCAAAAGTCCGATGATGGCCGGAAATTTGAACCTGTAGAATATAAACATGACAATGATTGCCAGGCCGAGGGTAAGGACGATATCTGTCAGAAGGCCAAAATGCATTTACAGGTTTTCTCAATCAAAAATAAAAAAATAATTTCATTGATCCCGGCCCTGGAGGCAATCAGGGGAATTAGAGAAATAAAACAGGCTGTTTTAAAAGTCTGTGTAATCAAATTATTGACGGGATTTAGGTCGTGCGCCAACGACTAAAGCCGTTGATTCCGAGTATGTTGCAAATACTAAAACCGACGGCTTCAGTCGTCGGACTACTAAAAAAACGAAATTTTCTGACTTTTAAGACACCCTCTGGATAAGGTCTCTATTTGTATCTGGCTTCCTTGATACGGGCTTTTTTGCCTTTCAGTTCGCGCAGGTAGAAGATCCTGGCCCGGCGGACGCGGCCCCTTTTGTTTACCTGGATATCATCAATGAAAGGGGAGGCGATGGGGAATATTCTCTCGACGCCAATATTGGCAGATATTTTACGGACGGTGAAAGTTTCGGTAGGTCCCGAGCCGACCCGCTGTAATACCACTCCCTGGTACTTCTGAAGCCTCTCCTTGCCACCTTCACGGATCTTATAAGTCACCGTCACCGTATCACCTGCCTTAAAAGCGGGAAATTCCTTTGTAACAGAAAGACCGTCAACAAACTGCATGATTTCATTCTTGCTCATCTTTATCAGGTATTATCGCGATTCTTAAAAAAGAGTGCAAATATACAACTATTTGGGATAATCCAAAGAGGGTATGAAAAAATTAATGGTTCGGTCGCCGGAACCCCCTGGGCGCATATCATTCATCCATACTTTCCATCAGTCCGGGCCTCCTCTCCTTTGTCCTTTTCAGGGCCTGTTCCATGCGCCATTCCCTGATCTTTAGCCCGTGCCCTGATAAAAGGATATCCGGTACCTTCCACCCATTGTAATCGGCCGGACGGGTGTAGACCGGTGGTGAGAGTAAATCGTCCTGGAAGGAATCGGACAGGGCCGAGGTTTCATCTCCGATCACCCCGGGAATCAGGCGGGCCAGGCTATCGGTCACCACAGCCGCTGCCAGTTCACCCCCTGAAATGACATAGTTTCCGATGGAAATCTCACGGGTTATAAGATGCTCCCTGACACGCTCGTCAACCCCCTTGTAATGACCGCATAATAATACCAGGTTTTGTTTAATGGATAATTCATTGGCTGCTTTCTGATCGAAAAGCGCTCCGTCAGGGGTCAGATAGATCACCTCGTCATAAACCCGGACCGATTTCAGGCGCTCCAAACACCTGGCAATGGGCTCGATCATCAGGACCATGCCGGCGCCCCCGCCGTAAGGATAGTCATCCACGCTGCGGTATTTGTCGGCCGTGTAATCCCGGAGGTCGTGAAGGTGAATGTCAAGCAATCCTTTTTCAAGTGCCCTTTTGACGATCGACTGGTCAAAAGGACCGCTGAACATGCCGGGGAACAATGTGATAATGTCTATTCGCATGTGATAAAAGTATGAAAAAACCGGTATCACGATGCTTTTTTGTAAATTTGCACCCAAATTTAATGATGATGAAAAAATCTTTTCTGCCACTCTTTGTTCTTGTATTGCTCTTTTCAATGGGTCAGTCTCAGATCGCACCCAACAAGTATTTTGTCAAATTCACCGATAAAAACAATTCTCCTTATTCTATAGACAATCCTTCGGCTTTTTTATCACAGCGTGCCATCGACCGCAGGATCAAGCAGAACATACCGGTAGAGGTTTCCGATCTTCCGGTGAATCCTTCTTATCTTTCCGGTGTGGCCGCCACTGGCGCCACGATCCTGAACCCCACCAAATGGTTCAACGGCGTTACCATCTATACGACAGACCCGGGCGTGCTGGCCGATATAGCCGCTCTTCCCTATGTGCAGGGCGTCACCAAATCTTCCGTTGCACCGGGTGATGTTTCCGGTATTGATCAATTGGATGAAAAACCTTTCTTTAAGTATGAGGATTACAACCAGCCTTTTCCGGCGAATGTGAAAATGGGGAAAGGTTTGAGCGATTTTAATTACGGTCCTTCCCTGAACCAGATCCAGATGCTGCGGGGCGATGAAGTTCATGCCCTCGGCCACAGGGGAGAGGGGATGGTAATCGCCGTGCTGGATGCAGGTTTTACAAACACCCATACACATCCTGTTTTCGACAGCCTCTGGCAAAATAACCAGATCCTGGGCACCCGCGATTTTGTAGCGGGAGGGGAGGTGACTTTCAACGATCATATTCATGGTACGATGGTGCTTTCTACCATGGGCGCGAATTACCCGGGACAACTTATCGGTACCGCGCCCAAAGCCTCTTACTGGCTGCTCAGATCAGAAGATGGGGCCACGGAGTATATCATCGAAGAATATAACTGGGTTTCCGCCGCCGAATTCGCCGACAGCGTCGGGGCCGACATCATCAACTCATCGCTCGGGTACACTACATTCGACGACCCATCACAGAATCACACTTATTCGGATATGGACGGCAATACCACACCCATCACCATCGGCGCCGATATGGCGGCTAAAAAGGGCATCCTGGTGGTCAACAGCCTGGGAAACTCCGGTTCGGGCTCCTGGTTTTACCTGGGCGCTCCCTCTGATGGCGACAGCGTGATGGGGATCGGCGCAGTGGATCCGGGTGGCAATTATGCCTTTTTCAGCTCCCGCGGGCCTTCCTACGACGGCCGCGTGAAACCGGATGTGGTAGCACAAGGGTCCGGTGTTTATGTGGCAGATCCATATGGTTCATTCACCTCAGGCGGAGGCACCTCTTTCTCTTCGCCCATCCTGGCTGGTATGGCCGCATGCCTCTGGCAGGCAAACCCCTCCTATACCAACATGCAGGTAGCCGATGCCATACGGAAAAGCGCCAGTCAGTACCTTAACCCTGATGATATGCTGGGTTACGGTATACCCGATTTCATCGTAGCCAACAGTATTTTGACGGTTATTGACGCCTTCGAACCCGAACCGTTCAACACTCACATTTATCCCAATCCAGCACAAAATGAGATAAATGTGCGTTTTTCAAATCAAAATGCAAACCAGGCTAATGTTTCGATTACCGATATCGGCGGAAGGCTTATAGTGTCTGACTTGTACGTTTTGACTGGCGGCATTGCAAAATTAACCCTCCCGGAAAACATGCCTCCTGGGATCTATTTACTTAAACTGAAGGTTGAGGAAAAGAGTTATAATTTTAAGATTATCAAGAGATAATCGATTCGGGCCGTACTCCAACGACTAAAGCCGTTGGTTCTGAGTATGTTACAAAATTGGAACCGACGGCTTTAGTCGTCGGAGCATATCTGCCGGCTTTCCAGAGTATTCGAAGAGGTTGCATCAAAAGTCAAATTCTTTATTAACCACAGAGATAACGGAGTATGCGCGGAGAACACAGAGAATTGATTATCAATCACTAAACACTCTGTGTTTTCTGTGCCTTCTCTGCGATCTCTGTGGTTAAAGAACTTTTGATTCAACCTCACTACAAAAGATCGGACGAACCATAATAGCGGAAAGTGCCATCAGAAAAAAGAACAATCACTTTTTCCGGAACCTGTTGCTTTTTTGTTTTATAATCCACCGGATCTTCGGAGCGCACACAGGAAAGATCCGGGAGCTTAACGCTTTCCGTTTGTTTCCTGAATATTTCACCTTTTCCTAAAAGCAGCCAGTCGGGATTGATATCAGGGTAGGAGGTAAGTATTTTCTGCAGAAATTCTAAACCGGGGTTATTCCTTCCCGACATGATATGTGAAACGGATGATCGCTGCACACCCAGCTTCTCTGCAAAATCAGACGCACTCTCGTTTTTTAATTCCAGTATTTTCCTGATCCGGTCTTTCATAATGGTTACAAATGTAATAATATTTTCATAATGTTCACAAAAGTAATTAGTTTACATTTGTGAATTAATTTCAGGAATAAATCTCGATATATTCTAATTTACTTAAATTTAAATATTAAATAATCAATATTATATACATAGTATACAATAATTTAAAACAGGGATTGCAGATAATGCAAAATAGTATTTTTGATGCAAATATGAGTTTACATTTGTGAATTGCTGATAATAAAAAAAAACTCCGTGCCCCTCAGTGTCTCCTCCGTGTTACTCCGTGAAATAAAAAATTACACGGAGAACCACAGAGAAGGCACGGAGAACCACAGAGACGATAAACGAAACTAAATGAAAAGAAAAGAAATCGGTAATGCTTATATTCGCTCCAATGCACTGAAAAAGAATGCCGCTTCGATAATGGCATTCTCGTCACTATCAGAACCATGCACGGCATTTTCCTGGATATTCGTACCATAAAGCGCACGGATGGTACCGGGAGCGGCTTCTTTTGGATTGGTTGAACCGATGAATGAACGATAGGCTTCTATTGCATTGTCTTTCTGAAGAATAGCTGCTACAATCGGACCCGACGACATGAATTCCACCAGGTCTTTATAAAACGGGCGTTCCCGGTGTACAAAATAGAATTGTTCAGCCTGTGCCCGCGATAGCTTGAGGTACTTCATTGCAATGATCCCGAAGCCGCCTTCTATGATCTTGTCCAGTATCTTCCCCGTATTGCCGTTTCTGACCGCCTCGGGCTTGATCATGGTGAGCGTGATATTTCCTGCCATAATAAAAGTTTTATTGATTTTGGCTGCAAAAATAGAATTAAATTCGCCGGAAGCATCCGGATGTTTTCAATTCCGCCGGAAAATTACTTTCTTTGCTTTATCAGAAAAACATAATATTTGAAAAATTTTGAATTTGAACAGATCCGTGAACTGATTGGACACAGCCAGATGATCGCTGTTACGAGCCATCATAATCCCGACGGTGATGCCATTGGTTCTGTCCTTGCATTGAATGGCCTGCTCACCAGCCTGGGCAAGGCATCCGTGCCCATCGTCCCGAATGATTACCCCGGTTTCCTGAAATGGATGCCCTCCGGGGAAAACATGCTGGTGTTTTCGGCAGATCCCGACAGGGGTAAAAAGATTATCGGCGAGGCTGACGTGGTCTTCTGCCTGGATTACAATGCATTGCACCGTACCGACGCCATGTACGAACCACTGAAAGAATCTCCTGCCGTGAAAATATTGATCGATCACCATCCTGATCCTTTCCTCGACGACTTCGATCTGTACTACTCCGTCATTGAAACTTCCTCCACTTCAGAGCTGTTGTATCGCTTTATCAGGGGATGCGGATGGTCGGATCTTATCAACCCTTCCATCGCCATCAATCTGTTCACCGGCATCATGACCGACACCGGCTCCTTCAGTTATGCCTGCCATTATCCCGAAACCTTTGAGGTCAGCGCCGACCTGATCAGAAGGGGCGTTGAACCAGAGCGCATTCACCGGCTGGTATACGATACCTATTCAGAGCACCGGCTGCGCCTGCTGGGATTTTGCCTGGCAGAAAAGCTGACCATTCTGCCTGATCTCCGGACTGCCTACATTACCCTGACGAAAGCGGAGCTGAAAAGGTTTCACTACCAGCCCGGGGATACCGAGGGGATCGTGAACTATGCCCTTTCCATGGCCCAGGTCCACCTTGCGGTGATCATGACAGAGCGAAAGGACCGGATCAGGCTCTCTTTCAGGAGCAAAGGGGATTTTTCGGTGAACCGGCTGGCAAGGGAGCATTTCAACGGCGGCGGACATAAAAATGCCGCCGGCGGCGATTCTTTCCTCTCTATGGAAGAAACCACCGATAAACTTAAAAGCATCCTTTTGCAATACCGGGAAGAGATTATCCGTTCTTTTAGCTGAACCACAGAATATGTTATCATCTTCAAAACTTGTCAGTTATATTGCGGCAGTCACATTGTTTTTTTCTTTGAATCAATGCCATCAGCCCGGTTCGGAGAAGCAGGCGCACGATCCATCGGTATACAAGGACCCGCTGATCAAAGCCAACCAGGAGGCAGTCCGGGTGGAGGCGGAGCAAATCGATGATTTTATCAGGCGGCACCGGTGGAAAACAAAATCTACCGAAACCGGTATCCGTTATATGATCACAAGGAACGGGACCGGCGCCATGGCAGAACCCGGAAGAAAGGTTGAACTGGAATATGCCCTTACATTGTTAAGTGGTGATACGGTATATACCTCTGACAGGGATGGCCCTTTGATCTTCCAGGTGGGTAAGGGACAGGTGATCTCGGGACTGGAGGAGGCAATTTTATTGCTCCGGGTTGGCGACCGGGCGAAAATTATTATACCTTCGCACCTTGCTTTTGGTCTCATCGGGGACCAGAACAAAATTCAACATAAAGCCTCCCTGGTTTATGATGTGGAATTCATCAGAATGTATTAAAAATCATTAATTTATAACTTGTATGAACCTCAGAAATTTATTTATCCCCGCCTTTATTCTGGCTATCGGGGCCGCCCTGGTCCTTTCCTGCAGCACGAGTGACCATCCCGGGTTTAAAAAGACAGAAACAGGGATCTACTATCAGATCTACACGCCGGAGAACCAGGATACCACCCATGTGCATATCGGCAGCATTGTTACGCTGGACCTGCAATATGGCCTGAAGGATTCCATCTTGTATGATGGGCGTAATATGCCTGAACCTGTTGTTTTGCCCGTTATCGAACCTACCTATGAAGGCGATTTTTATGAGGCTTTGCAGCTTTTTGCCCTGGGTGACAGCGGGACCTTTATCCTGAAAGCAGGCCCCTTCTTTAAAACCACTTTCCAGCAGCCTTCTCTGCCAGACTTCATGACCGATGATACGGATCTGTTTTTTGACATTGTTGTGGTGAAGATCCAGACTGAAGAAGAAGTGCAACTTGAAACCCTTGCCAGGAATAAGGAACTGGAGGAAGAGGAGATGCGGGTACTTGAAAAATACATTGACGTGAATAATATCACCGCACAGCCTACCGAATCGGGTGTTATTTACATTGAAACCAAAAGGGGCAAAGGGCTACCACCTCAGCCGGACCATTATGTTTCAGCTCATTTTTCCGTTTATATCCTGGGAAGGGATATGCTTTTTTCCACGTTGGACCGCGGCGAACCCATTGAATTCAAGTTTGGTAACCAGTTTGAAAACCCGGGATTCCAGGAGGCAGTGGGGCTTATGAGAGAAGGGGGGAAAGCCAATGTCATTGTGCCCTCATCCATGGCTTTTGGTGCCCAGGGTGCCGGTAACGGGATTGTTCCTCCATTCACCTCATTGTATTATGAAATCGAACTGGTGGATGTGATCACACCGGATGAATGGGAAAAGAAGCAGGCCGAAAGCGAAGCGAAAAAACAGGCTGATATGGCCAAAAAGGAACAGGAAGAAGAAGTTTTGTTACAGAAATTCTTGAAAGACAATGATATAACGCCAACTACTGTATTGCCCGGCGGACTGGTGTACATCGAGAAAGAGGCGGGTACGGGAGCCCAGCCGGCGGAAGGTCAGAATGTGAAAGTGCATTATACCGGCAAATTGATCGACGGGAATGTGTTCGATTCATCTTTCGACAGGGGAGAGCCCATTACGTTTGTTATCGGCCGGGGCGCTGTGATTGAAGGATGGGATAAGGGCATTGCCCTGATGAAAGAAGGGGGGAAAGCTACCTTGATCATCCCTTCCAGTATGGCATACAAGGACAGGGGAGCCGGAAATGTCATCCCGCCTTACGCCACATTGATATTTGATGTGGAGCTGTTAGAAGTGGAATAATTTCCAGTTGCCCGGCTAATTCCTGCCGGCAATGAACCAGGGGTTCAACAGGTTTTCCTTATTGTAATCCAATGGATTGCCATTATCGGCCCTTTTGAGATATCCGCCCGAAATCTCGACCAGGGCATGCCCGGCGGCAGTATCCCATTCCATTGTCGGGCCAAAGCGGGGATAAAGATCTGCTTTCCCTTCGGCGATCAGGCATAGCTTTAAGGAACTCCCCACAGAAACGAAATCGATTTCAGGGGTCTCTTTTTTCAGTTCATCGATGAAGTGAATCGTTTCATCTGACAGGTGTGACCGGCTGGCCACAACAGTGTAATTCCTTTTTGGCTGCGGTACAGGTAGCCCCGTGGCACTTTTTATAATAAACTCAACATCAAAGGTGTTATTGTCTGATAAGAGGATGCGGTAAGCTCCTGCACTCTTTGATGCAAAGTATAACATACCACTGACAGGGACATAAATAATCCCCATAACGGGCTTGTTTTCATCCATTAAGGCGATATTGACCGTAAAGTCGCCGTTTCTTTTGATAAACTCTTTGGTGCCATCCAGCGGGTCGACAAGCCAGAAGCGTTTCCACCCTTTCCGTTCTGCATGTTGCATTTTCTTGCCCTCTTCGCTCAGTACCGGAATCCCGGTCATTGACAATATCTCCGTGATAGCTTCGTGTGCCGCTTTGTCGGCCATGGTCAGGGGACTGTTATCGGTTTTGTATTCTACGCTGAAATCAAGCTGGTAAACCCGGATGATCTCTTCCCCAGCCTTAACCGCAGCAAGGATTGCTGTTGCCAATAGTTCATTTTCACGCATAACATTCACTTTTCTCTTTTCACTTTTCTCTTTTATCAGCGTTTCTCTCTTTCAGATAATCTTCCAGGGCATACATTTCGTCTCTCAGTTTGGCTGCATTGACAAAGTCGAGTTCTTTCACCGTTTTCTCAATTTCCTTTCGCAGGTCCGCTATGGATTTGGTGAGTTGTTCATCTGTCATGTACCCTAAAACAGGATCGGCAGCGATGTCGGTTTTTTGCTTTTCAATGTATGGCTGAGGTTCTTTCTTCCTGGAATCGGCCACGGCGGTTTGCCCCAGGATATTTTCGACCGTTTTGATAATTGGAGTGGGAGTGATGTTATGGGCTATGTTATGAGCCAGTTGTTTTTCCCGTCTCCGGTTGGTTTCATCGATGGTCTTCCGCATCGAATCGGTGATCTTATCGGCGTACATGATCACCCGGCTGTCGATGTTCCTGGCGGCCCTGCCTGCGGTTTGGGTCAGCGACCGTTCCGATCGTAAAAAGCCTTCTTTGTCGGCATCCAGGATGGCCACCAGCGACACTTCGGGCAGGTCAAGCCCCTCCCGGAGCAGGTTCACCCCAACCAGCACATCGAATTCCCCCAGCCGCAGGTCGCGCATGATCTCCACCCTTTGCAGCGTTTCAACCTCTGCATGAATGTAACGGCTCTTTACATTCAACCGGCCGAGGTATTTGGTCAGTTCCTCTGCCATCCTTTTCGTGAGCGTGGTTACCAGCACCCGGCTCCCTTTTTTCACCGTCCGGTCGATTTCATCCAGCAGGTCATCGATCTGGGTCTGGCTGGGCCTGATCTCGATGACGGGATCCAGCAGGCCGGTGGGTCGGATCAGCTGGTCAACCACC
Source organism: Bacteroidales bacterium (assembly GCA_046484945.1). Taxonomy (GTDB): domain Bacteria; phylum Bacteroidota; class Bacteroidia; order Bacteroidales; family JAGOPY01; genus JAGOPY01. The sequence goes on along the minus strand of JAWOHY010000026.1, from coordinate 51,343 downwards.
ACCCCGCCCGTTTTCTGCAGCTCGTAGTCGGCAGGGGTGGCGCTGACAAAGATCACCTGGCTGACGATCGATTCAAACTCGTCGAATTTCAACGGCCTGTTATCCAGTGCCGAAGGCAGCCTGAATCCATATTCTACCAGGGTTTGTTTGCGGGAACGGTCGCCGCCGTACATCGCCCTGATCTGCGGGATGGTCACATGGCTCTCGTCGATCACCAGCAGGTAGTCATCCGGGAAATAGTCCATCAGGCAGAACGGCCGCGTACCTGGCGCCCGGCCATCAAAATACCGCGAGTAGTTCTCGATGCCGGAGCAGTAGCCCAGCTCCCGCATCATCTCCACATCATAGGCCACCCGTTCCTCCAGCCGCTTGGCTTCCAACACCTTGCCTGTTTCCCTGAAGTATGCCGCCTGTTTCCAGGCATCTTCCTCAATCTCCCGTAATGCCTCTTTCATTTTATCCTGTGAGGTGACAAAAATATTGGCCGGGAATATGGTGACCCCGCTGTGCTGATCCAGGCGAAAGCCGTTGAGCGGGTTGAACGACTCGATGCTTTCGATCTCATCGCCAAAAAAGATGATACGGTATGCAAAGTCGGTGTAGGCCGGGAAAATATCAACACTGTCGCCCCTGACACGGAACCGGCCCCTGCCAAAATCGGTCTCCGTCCTGGAATACAGGGCATCCACCAGCGAATAGAGCAGCCGGTTGCGGCTCAGCCGGTCGCCAACCTTCACCCTGACAACATTGCTGGTAAAGTCATCAGGGTTGCCAATGCCGAAAATACAGGAAACAGATGATACCACGATCACATCCCTTCTGCCTGATAATAAGGATGATGAAGTGCTCAGCCGGAGCTTTTCGATCTCATCATTGATCGAAAGATCCTTTTCAATATAAGTGTTTGTTACCGGCAAATAAGCCTCAGGCTGGTAATAGTCATAATACGATACGAAATATTCAACGGCATTATCGGGGAAAAACTGTTTAAACTCACCATAGAGCTGTGCCGCCAGCGTTTTGTTATGGCTCAGCACCAGGGTGGGCCGGTTCACCTGTGTGATAACATTGGCGACAGTGAAGGTTTTTCCGGAACCTGTTACACCCAGCAGGACCTGCGCCTCGTCCCCACGGTTCAAACCTTCCACCAACTGCCGGATGGCATCCGGCTGGTCGCCGGTAGGTGAAAAATCAGATATCAGCTTGAAGTCCATTAAAGAATTCTTTTACTTATCAGGCATGAAATGGGATAGTGGTCCGATAATTGGATCAGGTCACGGCGGAATGTGTAAGATGTGAACATCTTATCATACAAAATATAATCGATCCTGAAAGAAGGCAGTATTCCGGCATAGGTATTTCCAAATCCGCGTCCGCTTTCACGGAACCCATCGACCAGTTCACGGGTCATTCGCTGATAGGCATATGAGGTGGGGGTGTCGTTGAAATCGCCGCAAAGGATCACCGGGTAAGGCGATTTCCGGATCATCTCCGAAAGCCGTTCCACCTGAAAGGCCCTTTTGGTATAGGCCAGCCTTAACTTCCTGAAGATCTGACGGACGCCGTCCCTCAGGCCCTCCCTCTCCTCAAACTGAAAATCAAACCCGGAAATGAAACGGTAGTCCTCATGTTTGAGCCTGACAGATTCCAGGTGCACATTCATAAGCCTGACGGTGTCATTAAACATCAGCAGGTCGGCAAAAACACCCAGGTTGTGCGATTCATCAAAGGGGATGCGATCAGAATTGATGATGGGCAAACGGGAAAAAATGATGATGGCATCCACCTGCCTTTTGGACTGTTCATTGTATCGGGCATAGGCATGATAAGGCATCCTGAATAGCCTGGAACAGGAATCAACAAAAGAATGCGGATCGGGATGCATGACCAGGAATTCCTGCAGGCACATCAGGTCAGGATCTGCATCGCGCAGATAATCAATAACCTGGTTCCGGATATCTTTATTCAAAAGGACAACGTTTTCATTGGATAAGTTTTTAACGTTGAAGCTTAAAAGCTGGTGTGATTGAATTTCTTCAGCAGGCACCTGAGGGGCAGTCAACCGAAAAGTACGGCCGAAATGGTCCCATCCGATAAGCAGGACAATCAATGAGAGAATAAACAGCCATCTCGTTTTTAAAAGCCACCAGGCGATAAAAAAGATGTTCACCAGGACCAGATAAGGATATAGCAGCCCGAAGAACGGAAGCAGCCAGATCTTGGCAGGGCTGACATGAACCGACAGATGCGATAATAATAACAGGAGAATGAAAAAGAAATTCAATCCCAGCATGAACCGACCAAACCATCCTAATTTCATCGAAGCATTGAACATCGAACACTTAAACCTTGAACCTTAAACCTTAAACCTTAAACCTTTTCGCTATTTCTTTCCTGCCCGAAACAGGATCTCCTTATCTTCTTCGCTCAGGCTTTCATAGCCGGATTTTTTTATTTTTTCGAGGATCATATTGATCCTTTTTTCCCTGGCCGCCTTTCGTAAGTTGAATTCATCATCGCTGAGCGGTCGTTCGTTAGGGTACTTTATTCCTGGACGGAAGGTCTTCCTTCGTCTGCGGAAAGGGTTGGAAACCCTTTTAAAGCTAAATCCTTTCCGCAGCGACAAAGCAAACAGCAACCCGAACAAAGCGCCGCCGATATGAGCGATATGACCGCCGGCATTAGAGGAACGGATCATGAAAAAATCAAGGACAAACAAGATGGCGGCAATGTAGATGATCCTGACCCGTCCGAACAACAGCATATTCAAGGCATACCCGGGTACATACACTGCAATGCCTGTCACAATGGCCATGACCGAGGCCGATGCGCCCAGGGCAACGCTCTGATCGACCGTCATTCTGAAGACGGGAAAAACATTGTAAAACAAGATATACAGCAAGCCGCCTGACAAACCGCCCGCGATATAAACAAATAACAATTGCTTCGACCGCAGAAATTCCTGGAATATTTTACCAAACCAATAGAGCCAGAGCATATTGAACAGAATGTGAAAAAAACTTATATGCAGGAACATATAAGTTGCCAGTGTCCACGGCCTGCTCAGCAGCGTGCTGATTTTAGCGGGTAGCGCCAGATAGTCGGCAATGGCATCACCGACGGTTGAATCGGGAATATTGAAGAGGAATGAGAAAACCCGTGCCACGGCGATCAGCAGCCAGATGGCGATATTGATGAGAATAAGCCGGGGCAAAATGGCGGGCGATCTGAAATAACGCCCGATCTCTTCCATTGGATTTCGTTGCTGATAGATCATGGGATTAATATAGTCTGCCTTTTTTCTTCCAGTATTGAATGAGGAAAAACCCGAAGATCATACCCCCGAGGTGGGCAAAATGGGCGATGTTGGATCCGCTTCCGCTGAAACCGTAATAAAGCTCAATGGCTCCGTATATGATCACGAAATATTTGGCCTTGATAGGAAAGAGGAAATAGATGTATATCAACGCATTGGGGAACAGCATGCCGAAGGCCAGCAGGATCCCGAAAACGGCCCCTGAGGCGCCGATCACATTCGGCAGGTTGAGAAAATACTCCCGGTAATCAACCAGGAAATTTTTGGCGATTTGCAACGACTCCCGGCTTTCCGGGTTGACGTTCAGTTCAGCCAGCGCCAGCTGGAATTTATTGAATTGAAAATAAATCTCTCCTGAGTACTGGCTTATCCTGAACTGGTGCTGTCCGACAAAATTAAAAATGGCTACTGCATCACCGCTGGCAATCACCTGGTTCAGTTCCACTATCGTTGGATTGATTTGCAGAAATATGACAAAATAATGGACAGCGGCGGCACCGATACCGGTAACAAAATAGTAGAATAGAAAACGACGGGCTCCCCAGACATTTTCAAGGGCGTAGCCAAACATCCAGAGGGCAAACATGTTGAATAGCAGGTGCATGAAATCGCCATGCAGGAACATATAGGTAATGATCTGCCAGGGCTTGAAAGCCTGACTGGCGAAATAATGCAGTCCCAGTATGTCTTCCAGCCCGATATTAAACGACTTGCCGACGGCTATCTGGGCAAGAAACATCAGAATGTTAATGATCAGCAGGTTTTTAACTACCGTCGGAAGCAGTGTGAAGCCCCTGGGCCTGAATTGATCTGACATATCTTACTTCTGTTTAACGGTTTAAGAGCTGATGTATGTTTTCCTGTGTTATCACGGTAAAGATCCTTTTCCCTTCCGGGGTTTGTTCCGGCACCGATGTGGAGAACAGCTCGCTGATCAGATGGATCATTTCCTCCGGGTGCAACTGCCTGTTCAATTTCACAGCCATGCTGCGAGAAAGCGAACGGGCTAAATTAGTGCTTTTATCCAGATCCAGGTCTGCCATGTTTCGCTTGTATTGTTGCAGGAACCCTTCAATTAACGGTTGAAGGTCGTTCTCGGCGATGCCGGATGGCGTCCCTGTTACTACAAACGTATGCTGTCCCAGTTTGTTCAGATGAAAGCCGAGAACGTTCAGCTCACCCATGATCTCATCCAGCAGTCCGGCGTCACCCGGGGAAAAAGAGACCTGCATCGGGAACAATTCCTGCTGCACAACCTGGCTTTGCTGCCTGATCTGGTCAAGATAACGGTCGTACAGTATCCTTTCCTGCGCCCTTTGCTGGTCAATGACCATCAGACCTGTTTTGATCATGCTGACGATGTAGCGGTTTTGAAACTGAAAGACATGCTCTTTTAATAATTTGATCCCTCCGGTACTGTCATCTTCATCCGGTATGAGCCCGGGTGACAGTTCATCCGCTTCTTTATCAGGTTTTTCCAACAGTTTCTCCCAACCGGTAGCCGGTTTTCTGAACCAGCCCTTCTCAATGGCTGTGCTTTTTCCGTCGGATGACTCGAATGGATTGAAATCAGTGGGCGGCACATCGAACGGGTTTTTTATTTCGTACCCCGGGGGAGGTGGCCCGAAATCCAGGCTCTTTTCAACGTCGAAGTTGATCGTATCGATAATATTATGAAGCCCTAATGTCTGCCTGATGGCCGCCCGGATGACAGCGTAGATCACTTTGTTATCCATGAAATTCACCTCCGTCTTGGTCGGGTGAATGTTGATATCGATGGTTCCGGGGTCGGTTTCGATGTAGATAAAATAACTGGGAACCGTATCGTGGGGAATCAGCTCGCGATACGCATTTTCAACGGAGTGATGCAGGTACGGATGGCGAATGTACCTGTCGTTGACAAAGAAGTACTGTTCTCCTTTGGTTTTCCTGGCAAATTCGGGCTTGCCGATGAAGCCTGTAACCGACATTGCCTCTGAAATGTGTTCCACATTCATCAGCCTTTCCTGGTAGCTTGAGCCAAAAAGGGCGATGACCCGTTGTTTCCTGGTTCCTGGTGCCAGCTGGTAAAGGATTTTCTGGTTCTGGTGGAAAGTGAACCGGATATTGTTCCGGACGAGCGCGACCCTGAAAAACTCATCGACGATATGTTTGAACTCAGCCGTTTCCGTTTTCAGAAAGCTACGCCTGGCCGGCACATTGAAGAACAGGTTCTTTACCTGGATCGATGTCCCGACGGAACAACTGCAGTTTTCCTGTTTTTTTACCCGCGAACCTTCTATTTCGATAAGTGTGCCCAGTTCATCTTCCTGCCTGCGGGTCCTCATTTCTATTTGTGCGATGGCAGCGATCGAGGCAAGCGCTTCCCCGCGGAAACCCAGCGTACGGATGGCAAAAAGGTCGTTGGCCTGTCTGATCTTACTGGTGGCATGCCGCTCGAACGACATGCGGGCATCCCTTTCGGTCATGCCGCTGCCGTTATCCACCACCTGTATCAGGGTTTTGCCGGCGTCTTTGATGATCAGGTTGATCTCCGTGGCGCCCGCATCGACGGCATTCTCCAGCAATTCCTTCACAGCAGACGCCGGGCGAAGGATAACCTCGCCGGCGGCAATCTGGTTGGCTACAGAGTCGGGGAGAAGTTGTATGATATCAGCCATGATCTATCGCATGAAAAATGAGACCATCCGGTTGATAAAATCAGTAAAGAAAATGAAGTAGATGACAAAGACGGCAAATATCACGTAGAAGAAAACCCTTAAAAACTGGCTGTACCTGTCTTTCACAGGCTCCTCCTTCCGCCAGTGCCGTCTGACATTCGAACGGAACCGCTCCCTGGGATCATCCCCTTCTGCATGGCCTGCTGCTTTTTTCCGCTCCTCCATTTCTTCCTTCACCGGATCGTAATACACCGGTTTATAGTCGAATTGCTTAGGCTTCGGCCTTCTGAAAAAATAAATGTTCATGCCAGGCGGTTTCAGGCAAAGGTATAGAAAATTCAGGAGAAGATAGAAGATAGAATATAGAAGTCAGAAGATGAGTAATAAAACGCAATACCCCAATACCCCATTACCTAATACCTAATACCTAATACCCAATACCTAACGACCATTCACCGCCGGCATCCACTGGCGTGCCATGGCATAGGCGCCGAAGAAGATACCGCTGTAGAAGAGGGTGCCGGCGACTTCATTGATGAAAAAGGAAATCCCCAGCGATCCGTTATGGAAGAAGGCGAGCCCGGCTATATAAGATTGCATCAGACCGGCAAGGGTAGGCGGGTAGAACGGACTGGCCAGCCAGGCGGCGAAATTGGTCAGCAGGAAGAAGATCACAGAGGAGGCTAACGAAGCGCCAAATATGCTGGCAAAACGCGGATTTTTCCGGATGAGCGTGCCGATCATCACCGTTATCCCAAAGGCCAGGTAAACAGCCCACATACCGGTATGAAATCCCAGGAGCAGGTCGCTGAGGAACATGGCAGCAAACGGGATGATGAAAGCAAGATATTTCCTTCCCAGGTAAGCGCCGCCAAACAGAGCCATGGCTGCAATGGGCGTGAAGTTTGGCCAGTGGGGGATGAACCGGAACAATGCCCCGGAAATGATAATGGAAATGATAACTATCAGGCTGGTCTGGGCGTATTTCTTATTCATGTGACAACAATTTAAATCAGAGCACAAATATAACAAGGTTTTAACATTATGCCGGTTGTTAAATAGATTTTAATTAACAGGCTTTTCTTAATTTTGTTCGAAATATAATTAATTATCCCCTGTTATGAAATACCTGCCGATTGTTTCCCTGTTTTTATTGTTTTTCATTATATCCGGATGCAGTATGAAAGAGAAAGCCGACCAGATCCTGGTCAATGGAATCGTTTATACCGTCGATGATGAATTTTCAGTCGCACAAGCATTTGCCATGCGCGATGGCCTTATCCTGGCAACAGGCGCCACGGAAGAGATCACCAGTAAATACACCGCCGACCTGGTGATCGATGCCGGCGGCAAGGCTGTTTACCCGGGCTTTATTGACGGGCATTGCCACTTTTACGGTTACGCATTGGGTCGAAACCAGTCGGTTGACCTGAGAGGGACGGCCTCCTTTGAAGATGTGTTGCAGGTGCTGCGGAATTATCATGAAACGCATCCGTATGTCTGGATCCTGGGCAGGGGATGGGACCAGAACGACTGGGTGGTGAAGGAGTTTCCGGACAATGCCTTGCTGGATAAACTCTTTCCGGAGAATCCGGTGGTCCTGACACGGGTCGACGGACACGCGGTGCTGGCCAACAGCGAGGCATTGCGACGCGCCGGTATCACAGCTGATACCAAAGTGGATGGGGGAGAGGTGCTGTTGAAAGATGGAAAGCCGACAGGGATCCTGATCGATCAAGCAGCCGGCTTGCTGAAAGCGGTCATCCCGGAGCCGGAGGCTTTGTTAAAGGCCGATGCACTGACCGAAGCCCAGCAAGCATGCTTTGCCGTGGGACTCACGTCGGTGGTGGATGCCGGGCTCGATTATGAAACGGTCATGCTGATTGATTCATTGCAGATAGCCGGAAAACTGCGGATGCGGGTGAATGCCATGCTCAGTCCGACCGACCGGAACCTGTCAGAATTTGTCGATAAAGGGCCGTTCCAGAAAGAACGGCTGACGGTGAATTCCATCAAACTGTATACGGATGGCGCCCTGGGTTCCCGTGGCGCCTGGCTCCTGGAGCCTTATTCCGACGATCCGGCAAACCGGGGACTGCTGATGTCTTCAAAGGAATATTTCCGCGGCATCCTGGAGAAGGCCTATGAAAAGAATTTCCAGGTGAACACCCACTGCATAGGCGATGCAGCCAACCGGCTGATGCTCAATTTGTATGGTCATGTGCTGAAGGAGCCCAACGACCGTCGCTGGCGGATTGAGCATGCACAGGTGATCCATCCTGATGACTTTGCGCTTTTCGGAAAATACAGCATCATTCCTTCGATCCAAAGCACACATTGTACGTCGGATATGTACTGGGCGGAAGACCGTCTGGGACCCGGGCGTATCAAGGGTGCTTATGCTTATAAGCAACTGCTGGAAGAAAACGGCTGGCTGGTGAACGGCACTGATTTTCCCGTGGAAGAGATCAATCCACTGTATACTTTTCACGCAGCAATAGCCAGGCAGGACAGGCAGGGTTACCCCGAAGGCGGATTTCAGATGGAAAACGCCATCAGCCGGGAAGAAGCGCTGCGTTCCATGACCATCTGGGCCGCGAAAGGGAGTTTCGAAGAAGACATCAAGGGAAGCATCGAGCCAGGGAAATTCGCCGATTTCGTGATCCTTGACAGGGATATCATGGAGATCCCCCCGGAGGAAATACCGGGAGTCAGCGTTTTAAAGACTTACCTTGACGGTGAGCTGGTGTTTGAGTAAACCTGGTCCAGGCCGAACAGCGCCATCATTTCTTCAAAGATCTGCCATTTATCCTCTCCGTATTTGCTGATGCTTTTTTTAACCTTTTTCAGCGGCTTTGGTTTGAGAAGGTCAGTGGCTGACTTGGAGAAAAATTTATCGGCATAGCATATGATCTTTTCTTCGAGCGTCTGCGGTGTCATATCCCGGTGAGGAAGCGGCAGGTTTCGGTTTAAAATATCCTGTACCGTGATCCCCACCCCGATATGCCGCTCGCACACCGGGGCGATCTCAGGCAGCCCTTCTTTCTCCAGCAGCTCACGTCCTTTGTACCCATGCGCCAGGTAGGGGAGGTCTCCGTGGCAGCCGATCTCAGGCGCATCGGTCATGAAAATGCCGATATCGTGCAGCATCGCTCCCGCCTCCAGGATCGCAGGATCGGCTCCCAGGGCCGGATTCGCCCTGGCAATTGAAAGCGCAAGATCCCTTACTGCCTGGCAATGGGGCACATAGATCTGATGTCGCAGCGTGCCTGGTGGATAATACCTGTGGATTATTTTAGTGTAATCTGTCATACGGTTGTCATACGGTGGTCATACAGTTGTCATACGGTTGTCATACGGTGGTCATACAGTTGTCATACGGTTGTCATACGGTTGTCATACGGTTGTCATACAGTTGTCATACGGTTGTCATACGGTTGTCATACAGTTGTCATACGACGGTGGTCATTCAATTGACTCCTGGAACTCTGGAACCCTGAAACTTTGGAACCCTGGAACCCTGGAACCCTGAAACCCTGGAACCCTGAAACTTTGGAACCCTGGAACTTTGGAACCCTGGAACCCTGAAACCCTGGAACTCTGGAACAAAACAAAATCCAGGACAAACTGCCAAACCTCCTCCCTGTTCAATTCATTCAGCATCTCGTGCCGGCCGTTTTCCCAAAGTTTGATCTCTACCCGCCTGACACCGCACAGTTGATATTTTGTCGCAAGCATATGCGTATCCTTACCGAAACGGATGGCCGGATCGCTTTGGCCGCCCATGAACAGCACCGGCATACCAGGAGGCATTTTGTGAATATTTATACACTTCCAGGTATCCAGCAGTGCGTGGAAGAAATTGGTATAGTACCCCAGGGTGCAGGCATAACCGCACAGCGGGTCGGCCAGGTAGGCGTCGACTACGGCCGGGTTGGATGACAGCCAGTCGAACCCGGTTCGTTTGGGAGAAAAATGTTTCGCGTACTGCCCATGGCCCAGGGCGATCATCAGTCTGGACCGGTGCCGGATGCCATACGCTGTTTTCTGCAAGGCAGCCAGCCCGAGCCCGGTCTTTAAAAGCGCTGCCGGCAGCTGCATGGCCCCCGATAGGATCAATCCATGCAACGGGTAGTCCCGGGCATAGCATTGTACAAAACTTCGGGCAACGATCGAACCGAAGCTATGCCCCAGCATCACGACAGGCAGTCCGGGATGAGCGGCCCTGATCTGATCCTGCTGCTTTCTGACCGATTCCAGTATCTCATCCCACCCATTATCGACAGCAATATGCCCCAGCTCATCCTGGCTGGCGGCCGCTGTTCCATGCCCCGGCAGATCGGCCATATAAACTGCAATGCCCCGGCTTGCCAGCCACGCTGCAAATGGTTCGTAGCGTGCCGAATGCTCCATCATACCGTGAATGATATGGAGCGCAATTATAGGCTTGCTCTGAATTTTTTCCATTATGATACCAAAGATAAAAAAAACAGCCAACCTTACTATTGACTGTCTCCTGTCTCCTGTCTCCTGAAAACTATCCGTGAACCCGGAGGAAGTCGAATCCCCAACCTTCTGATCCGTAGTCAGATGCTCTATCCAGTTAAGCTACGGGTCCATCGCTTAAAAGCGATGCAAAAATACAAATAAAAATGGTTGGAACAGTCATTCAGAATATTGTTTTTGCTGAGAGATAAATTAATAACGGGTCAAATCCACCCCTTGAGCTTATAATATGCAATGGCCGAGTATTCCTTCAATACGATCAGTTCATACTGGAGGTAACTCCATATGTTGTATCGCAGCGACAGGCTCCTGACTCTTATATCTTCATTTTCTGTCGTGTCGATAATTTTTTCTTCATCAATGGGCCTCTCAAATGCAGAAAATCCACCCACATGGGGAAATCCGGCCTTGTTAAATGTTTTTACCGCCCGGTACATATGTTCCGGGGAAGTGACCAGCAGCACTGAAAGGTGATTCTTTTCATCACCATACATGGCGGCAATCTGTAAGGCTTGCGAGCGGGTGTTAAAGCCATGAGGCTCAAATGCTATTCTTGAAGAATCAATCCCCTTGCAGGTCAGTTCACTGGCCATCAGGTTAAGGTGGTTCAGGCTGTCGACCATTCCAAAGGGATGGGCAATAACGATACTGGCTTTTGAGTGTTTCATGGCGGCCTGTGCTGTGTAAAAAGTACGGATCAGGCCATCCGGACTGGGCATGCCGCTGCCCCCGAGCAGGATGATGAGATCCGGGTCGCCGTGCAGCGTTGAGTTTTTCGTCCCCAGGTGATGATATGCATGGTAGGGAAGAGAGGTGAAGCTTAATACTATCATCAGAAAAGCAATCAACCCCAGGATGCCAAAGAACCATTTGCCAATAGTCACGGCCATACCCCTTATTTGTTTAAAATATATCCGGTTCATGAATAATGGGTGAAAATTCCTGTTAAATTTAGCCATTGTTTTGATAGAGCGAGCATCTTTAAGCAAAAAAATTAGTAATGATTATTGGTAACTTGAAGGACAGTTTCTTAAATGCCTATGGAGGCAGCAGCAAAGGAATTCATTGTTACTTCGCCCCCGGCCGCGTCAATCTCATCGGCGAGCACACCGATTACAACAATGGCTTTGTTTTGCCCTGCGCGCTGAGTTTCGGCACGCACTTGGCAGTTCGCAGGATAAGCGATCCGGTGATCCGGTTCAGAAGCTCCAATTTCGATGAAACGGCAGAGATACCTGTCAAGGATCACTACACCAGGCACAGCGACAGTTGGATCAATTATCCCCTGGGGGTGATCCAAATGTTCCGGCAAAGAGGGTTTCCAACCCTGGGGTTGGAAACCCCAGGGTTGGAAACCCCTGGGCTGGAGCTGTTTTTCTCAGGCAATATCCCACCGGCAGCCGGCCTTTCCTCTTCAGCTTCCATTGAAATGGTTACCGCCTTTGCCCTGAACGATATGTTCGGCTGGAACCTGGATGTCACGGACCTGGTCCATTTATCCAGAAAGGCTGAAAATGAATTTGTCGGGGTGAATTGCGGCATCATGGACCAGTTCGCGGTGGGGCACGGTAAAAAGGACCATGCCATTTTCCTGAATTGCGGCACGCTGGCCTACCATCATGTGCCGGCCAGATTTCCGGGTTACCGGCTGGTGATTGCCAACACGAATAAAAAGCGTGGCCTGGCCGATTCAAAATACAACGAAAGAGTGGCCGAATGCCGGAAGGCGCTGGATTATCTTTCCAAAACTTTTGCAATTGGTTCCCTGGGGGAACTCGGCATGGAGCAGTTCCTGGAAGCCCAGCGCCTGATCAAAGACCCGGTGGCGTTAAAAAGGGCACGGCATGTCGTTTCGGAGAACAAGCGAGTCCTGGAAGCGGTGAAAGCCTTGATGAACAGCGATTTGGAACAGCTCGGCAGGCTCATGACGGAATCCCATCAGTCTCTGCGCGACGATTATGAAGTCACCGGCCACGAGCTGGACGCCCTGGTGGAAAGCATGATGAGCCGGGATGGAGTCCCTGGAGCCCGAATGACCGGCGCCGGTTTCGGCGGCTGCGCTGTAGCATTTGTGAGGGAAGAGTGCCTGGAGGACTTTTTAAAGAAAGTGAAGGAAGAATATTCCAACAGAACAAAATTGGCAGCGGAATTCTATTTGCCTGAAATAGGAGAGGGGGTTGGGGCTGTAAAACTTTAAGACTGTAAGACGGTAGGACGGTAAGTGTTCGATTATAAACTATAAACTGAATTACTCAACTTTGAACTTTGCCTTTTGAACTTTGAACTAATGAAAGATTGCGCTTCCGATGCGGACCATCGTGCTGCCTTCTTCCACTGCAATCTGATAATCGCCCGACATGCCCATGCTGATTTCGCAAAATGACGGATCGTCAGGGAAGTACTTGTCTTTCAATTCATCAAAGTTCTTTTTCAGTTTCCGGAACTCCTGCCGCACCTGGTCCGCTTCATCGGTGAATGTCGCCATGCCCATCACACCGCAAATGATGATATTTTTCATTGCAGAAAAGTCCGGGCAGGTCAGGATATCTTTCGCCTCCTGCATGTCAAGGCCATATTTGGTCTCTTCCTCGGCAATATGGAATTGCAGCAGGCATTTGATCACCCTGTCGTTCTTTGCCGCTTCCTTGTTAATTTCCTTCAATAATTTCAATGAATCCACCGACTCGATCATTTCGACGAAGGGGGCGATATATTTCACTTTGTTCGTTTGCAGATGACCGATGAAATGCCATTGAATGTCAGGTGGAAGCAATGGCTGCTTGGTGATCAGTTCCTGCGCCCGGTTCTCACCGAATGCCCGGTGGCCCGAACGGTACACTTCCATCAGCACATCGGGCTGTATCGTCTTGGAAACCACGACCAGCCTGACATGGGAGGGAAGCGATGCCAATATTTCATGAAGATGATGCATGATTTATCGTTGTTTTGAATGGCAAAAGTTACGCAATTTTATTCAATTCTTTATTTATATTTTTGCGGCACTGAAAAAATATGAAAAGGATCCTGTTATCATTATTAAAGCAATACCTTTTTTTGATGGTATTTTTCCTGCTCCTCCGGGCTGTGTTCCTTCTGTTTAACATAAGGCTTTTATCACAGGAGGAGATCGGGGCAGGGGAGGCTCTATTGTCTTTCTGGCAGGCCCTGAAGCTCGATACCGCCACAGCGGCCTATATTATGGTTATCCCTGCCTTTTTTCTTTTCCTGCAGGGGCTTTTCAGGGCGAAATGGCTCGATATCGTCATGAAGATTTACTACTTCATCGTTATCCTGGCCTGGTCGCTCCTGACAGCCATCGAACTGGGGATCTACCCCGAATGGAAGACCAAGCTGACAACCAGTGCTTTCATCCACCTGCAGCATATCGATGAAGCCTATTATTCCATACCGGCCTGGCTGTTTTTTCTCCTGCTGGGCATATTCATCATTCTCACAACCGGCTCATTCCTGCTTTACCTGAAAGTCTTTTTTACCAGGATCACCGCCCGGGCCAGGTGGCTCCTCAGCCCGGTCATTTACATCCTCATCATCCTGCCATCGCTGTTTGTGGTATTGCGCGGCGGTTTCGATGCCATCCCCATTTCCCAGAGCGCCGCTCATTATTCCCACCACATGATCCTGAACTGGGCGACGGTGAATTCGGGGTACCACCTGGCCGTCAATATGCTGGAAACCAACAGGTACAAAAAACATGGCCTGTATGGCTTCTATGATATCGAAGAGGCCCGTGGAACAGTCCGCCAGATCCTGCATGTTGAAAAAGATACGACAATCAGCATCCTGAAAAATAACCGGCCCAATATTGTCATTTTGCTGATGGAGAGCTGGACGGCCGACCTGATCGAATCGCTGGGCGCTGAGCCGGGCATTACCCCTGAATTTGCCAGACTGGAGAAAGACGGCATCTTATTCACAAGGTTTTATTGTTCCGGGAACCGGTCACACGAAGCTTTTGCCACGATGCTCGGCGGTCATCCCGCCCTCCCTTACACCACCTTCACCGAGAATCCGCAAAAGTTCAAAAAGATGCCCAGCATGATCCGGATGCTGAATAATGAAGGATACCATTCATCGTTCTTCTACGGAGGGCAGCTCGATTATGGAAACATGAGGGCCTACGCGCTTTTCAACCAGTTCCACTACATGATAGAGGAAAAAACGATCCCGTCGCATTATCCCAGGGGGCGCCTGGGCGTGCATGATGAGTTCCTTTACGAGGTGTTTCATGATAAGATCAACGAATTCCCCGAGCCGTTCCTCAGCATGATCTTCACCCTTAGCTCCCATTCTCCCTATGACCATCCGATGGAACCGGTGATCGACTGGGCGGGGACGGAAAATCCATTTATCAATTCTGCTTATTACTCCGACAAAGCCCTGGGTGATTTTTTCCGGGAAGCGAGAAAGCAACCCTGGTATCCCAACACATTGTTTGTCATCATGGCTGATCACGGGCATAACTCATACCGTCACTGGCGCTATGAAAGCTATGAATACCATCACATTCCCCTGTTTTTCTATGGAGATGTTTTGAAAGACGAATGGCGGGGTACGCAGGTGCACCGGATTGCCGACAACACCAGTTTTACCAAAACCCTGCTCAACCAGGTCAATTTACCCTCTGACGAATTTCCCTGGGGATCGGATCTTTTTAATCCTTATTCACCGGAATTTGCTTACGTGGTTCTCAACAATGGTTACATGTGGAAAACCCCTGCAGGAGAGGTGGTCTATAGCATGAAGTGGCAGCACTTTTATAAGAAGGACTTCCCGGAAGGAACCGCCGAACAGCAAATAGAAGACTTCATACGTCAGGGAAAATCTTACGTCCAGGTGCTTTTCCAGGACTTCCTCGATATGTAAGGGCTTAATCCAACAGGTGAACGACCAGCCCGCTCCTGAGCTTTGGCTCAAACCATGTGGTCTTTGGCGGCATGATATTCCCGGTATCGGCAATGTCGATCAGTTGCTTCATGGAAACGGGGAAAAGCGCAAAGGCAACGGCCATTTCGCCGCTGTCAACCCTTTTTTCCAGTTCGCCCAGCCCGCGGATGCCACCCACGAAGTCGATCCGCTTGTCACGGCGCAGGTCCTTGATCCCCAGGATCTCATCCAAAACCAGCTTTGACAGAATGGTCACATCCAGCACGCCGATCGGGTCCTGGTCGTTGTATGTGCCCGGTTTCGCAGTCAGTGAATACCACTTCTTATCCAGGTACATGCCGAAATTATGCAGCCTGTCGGGCTTGTATATGCCTGAACCATGCCATCTGACTTCAAAGTGCGTTTCCAGTTTTTTCAGGAAAGTCTCCTGATCCAGTCCGTTCAGGTCTTTCACCACCCGGTTGTAGTCGATGATCGTCAGTTGATTATCGGGGAAATGCACAGCCAGGAAATAATTATATTCCTCTGTGCCGTTATGGTTTGGATTGGCCTGCTTTTTCTCGAGCCCGACCAGCGCCGCCGCTGCGGTCCGGTGGTGACCGTCAGCCACATATACGTTCGGCACGCCTGAAAACAACCTGATCAGCTCCCGGTTGGTCTGCTGGTCGCGGATGACCCAGAAGTGGTGCCCGATCCCGTCAACCGATGTGAAGTCGTACTCCGGTGCATGCTCCTGAACGTATGCAGCAATGATCTTATCTATTTCAGCGTGTGCCGGATAGCTGAAAAAGACCGGTTCCATGTTGGCATTGGTCACCCTGACATGCTTCTTGCGGTCTTCTTCCTTATCGGGCCGGGTCAGCTCATGTTTCAGGATCACGTTGTTCAGGTAATCATCGACAG
Organism: Bacteroidales bacterium; assembly: GCA_046484945.1. Classification (GTDB taxonomy): domain Bacteria; phylum Bacteroidota; class Bacteroidia; order Bacteroidales; family JAGOPY01; genus JAGOPY01. The sequence continues at coordinate 35,053 of JAWOHY010000026.1, read as the reverse complement.
AAGCGCAGGCCACCAGTCCATACTGGGTCTTGCCGTTCATGGTCTGGGCATAGATATACAAATGATCTTCGGGATCCTGCTTCAGCCATCCCTGCTCCCGGAACTTGCGGAAGTTTTCGGCGGCTTTGTCATATACTGCCTGTGAATACAGATCGGTTTCTTCAGGAAGATCAACCTCCGGCTTGATTATATGCAGGAGCGAATACTCATTTCCCTGTACTTCGATCCGGGCTTCATTGGAATCAAGCACATCATACGGCCTGGATGCTAATTCTTTTACAATTTCCGCGGGCGGCCGAAGTCCGCGAAAAGCTTTAATTACTGCCATAAGATTTTGTTGTTATTTGAGTGTTAGTAGTTTCCATCAGGACGATACCGGTGATGCGGAGGGTCGTTATCATCATCATCCGTATCATGACCTCCGGTAGATGTTCTTTGTAATGACGAGATCAAAGCCCCGGTCATCTTGGTGAGTTCCATTAGATAATTCCGGGATTCTTCCTGTTGTTTTTCCGTGAGATATCCCAGGCTGTAAACGATGGAAGTCATGACCAGGGATTCCCGGATCGAACTTTTTGCCATCTTCAGGTAATAGATAAACTGGCTTTTGTTTCGCGCCGATCCTTCGGCGATATGGAGGGCGATAGACCGGGCCGCTTCATTGAAACGAATGCCGATGTTGTCCTGGTAAGTTTCCGGAAAGGAAACGGTCGCCTTGTGGACCCAGGCGGAAAACTCCAGGGCTTTGTGATAGATCCGTAAATCCTCAAACCTGAAAAAAGTGGGGTTGTTTTCGGATGATGCAGTTTCCATAATAGTAGTATTAATTGGTTTACTTTTAAGTGAACAAAAGGTAAAAAAGAGGTTGTTCATGTTACCGGGAGACCGATTGCACCGGAACAGCCTCTTTTCATATGGTGACGTTAATTGACTTTAAACCGGGTATCTCCCTTTTCGAAGAAATCCACAATCTGCCGTGCGGCGGCCAGGCCCGCGTTTACGTTGGCTTCAGATGTCTGGGCACCCATTTTTTTGGGGGTGACAAAGAACCGTCCGGCGTAATTCTCCTTCAGGGCGGCCAGGCATTCAGGGGCTACATCCGATACATAGCGGAAGTCGTCCCTTTCGGCAAATATGCGCTGCAGCGAGTCTTCGCAAACCACCTCTTTCCGCGCCGTATTGACCAGCATGGCTCCCTTCGGCATTTTCGACATAAGATCATAATTGATCGACTTCTTGGTCTGTTCATTGGCCGGGATATGCAGCGACACGAAATGGCAGCTTGAATAGAGCTCTTCTAAACTGTTTACCGGTTTGATTTTATCATGGATCATCACATCCTTTTCGATGAATGGGTCGAAGGCCATGACTGTCATGCCAAATCCTTTGGCGATCCGGGCGACGTTTTTGCCGACATTGCCATAAGCGTGGAGGCCGATGGTTTTACCCAGCAGTTCGGTACCAGAGGCGCCGCTGAACTGGCTGCGTACCTGGTATATCATCATACCGAAAACCAGCTCGGCCACGGCGTTGGAGTTCTGGCCGGGGGTGTTCATCACCACCACCCCGGCATCCGTGGCAGCGGGAAGGTTGATATTGTCGAAACCGGCGCCGGCCCGTACCACGATCTTGAGGTTCCTGCCAGCCCGGATCACTTCAGGGGTGACCAGGTCGCTCCTGACGATCAGCGCATCGGCAGACTCGACTGCTTTCAGCAGGTCGGCCGGATCAGTGTACTTTTCCAGTAACATCAATTCATACCCGGTATCCTCTGTGATGGACCGGATCCCATTCACCGCCGCTGCGGCAAAAGGCTTTTCGGTAGCTACCAATACTTTTTTCATAATCATACGCTTAGAGGTTTTCATTCCTGCCTTTACGATCAGGCATTCTCTTTTTCAAATTCCTGCATACAAGCGATCAGGGCTTCGACGCTCTCCATCGGCAGGGCGTTGTACAGGGAGGCCCTGAATCCGCCCACAGAACGGTGTCCCTTGATCCCGATCATGCCGCGGGCAGTGGCGAATTCCTGGAAGAGAGGCTCCAGGTGCTTGTATTCATCATACATCACAAAGCAAACATTCATTCTCGACCGGTCGGCCGCATCAGGTACCGTGGGCCGGAAGAGTTTGTTGCGGTCAATCTCGGCGTAGAGCGCCGATGACTTCCGGATGTTCATCTTTTCCATCTCCGCAAGCCCTCCGAGTCCCTTGAGCCATTTCAGCGTCTGCAAACAGGCGAAAATAGGAACCACCGGCGGGGTGTTGAACATGGAACCCTTGTCAATATGAGTCTGATAATTCAGCATCGTGGGGATTTTCCGGCTCACTTTGCCGAGCACGTCATTTCTGATGATAATCACCGTTACACCCGAAGGCCCGATGTTTTTCTGCGCACCGGCATAAATAAGTGCATATTTTGAAATATCTACCGGACGGCTTAAAATATCACTCGACATATCGGATACCAGGGGGACCTTCAGGTCGAAGTCTTTCAGGATCTCCGTGCCGTAGATCGTATTGTTCGAAGTGAAATGGAAATAGTCGGCATCGGCAGGAATTTCATAACCCCTGGGAATATAATTGAAGATCTTTTCTTCAGAAGATGCTACAGTGATCACCTCTCCGAAATTCTTTGCTTCCTTGATCGCCTTTTTAGCCCACTCGCCGGTATTCAGGTAAGCGGCTTTAGCTTCCAGCAGGTTGTAAGGCACCATGGCAAACTGCAGGCTGGCACCCCCTCCAAGAAAGAGTACCGAATAGCCTTCGGGTATTTTCAGTAATTCCTTGAACAAAGCGACCGCTTCATCAATAATGGCTTGAAAATCTTTGCTGCGATGAGAAATCTCCATGAGCGAAAGGCCCATTCCATTCAGGTTCAAAACAGCCTCAGCCGTTTTTTCGATCGTAAATGCCGGCATGATGGAGGGGCCGGCGTAAAAGTTGTGCTTTTTCATATCGTTTAATTATTTAGGTATCGATTTGGTTATTATAATATCATTCATAAACCGCAAAGATATAATTTTTGGACGGTAATAAGCAAGCAGCGGAATTAAATAAAACCTAATTTTGCCCCGAACAGACTGGTCCTGAAACGGCATGGTTTCCGAAAAATATGTTGACATATTTTCTGAACTGGGAAAGCATTTCTCATTTGCGGTTGATCTATCCGGATTTATTGAAAATCAACATGATAGCCCAACTGCTATTCTGGCCGGAGAGATCCGGAATGCGCACCGGGATAATCCATGGTTTACCCCGGATTTTGCCAGACATGCGTTTTCTGCCTGGGGAAAGGCTTTAAGGGAAGACGATCTGAGGAAATGGCTGGGCAGTTACGATAACCGGATTTCCAGGCGTCATGATCCCCGGAATGTAGCGCTGATCATGGCGGGAAATATCCCTGCCGTGGGATTGCATGACCTGCTGTGTGGCATCACTTCAGGGCATAATCTGCTCATCCGGTTTTCATCGGCAGATAACCGGCTGATACCGGCTGTTCTTCAAATCCTGTTTAAAATAGAACCCTCTCTTGAAAGCAGGATCAAAACCTGTGAAGGACCAATGAAAAATTTTGATGCCATTATTGCCACAGGCAGCAATAACTCAGCCCGCTATTTCGAGTATTATTTCGGGAAATATCCGCACATTATCCGGAAAAACAGGAATGGCCTGGCCGTTATCACGGGAAATGAAACCAGCCAGGAGCTCGGGTTGCTCGCAGATGATGTATTTATGTATTTCGGGATGGGGTGCCGCAATGTTTCCGGGGTTTATCTTCCCGAAGGTTACAGTCTTCAAAATTTGTGGCCCCATTTTCAGCACTATTCTTACGTTCAGGATCATAATAAGTACCGGAATAACTATGATTACCAAAAGTCGGTCATGATCATCAACAATATTCCCCATGAGGATAATGGATTCCTGATGGCCGTGGAAAATCCCGCCCTGATCTCCCCCGTAGCGGTGCTCAATTATTCAGTTTATCATTCCCTGGATCTGCTCAATCAGCAACTGCCTGACATCCGGGACCAGATCCAGTGCATCGTTTCCCACCGTGATTTAGCGTTACCGGTTGTTCCGTTCGGGCAAAGCCAGCATCCCCGTCTGTGGGATTATGCCGATGGTGTGGATACGATGGAATTTTTGCTGAATATCTGATTCCGGGATAAAAAATCACCGGTCATGTTTTGTTGTATGAATAATTTAAGTACCTTTGCAGCCCTAAATTGAAAAGGAAAAAATCATGAAGAAAGACATCCATCCGAAAGATTACCGGTTTGTCGTGTTTAAAGATATGTCGAACGGATATGCTTTCCTTACCAAGTCAACGGCTAAATCAAAGGAAACGGTCGTGTTTGACGATGGCAAGGAGTACCCGCTGATCAAACTGGAGATCTCCAATACGTCCCATCCCTATTTTACCGGTAAGATGAAACTTGTGGATACCGCCGGAAGGGTTGATAAGTTCAAGAGCCGTTACAAACAGCACTTGCAGAATAAGGAAAAACCAACCGAATAAAAATGTTTATCCCCCATAAATCAGCCCTTCGCCAACGCCAAGGGCTTTTTTGTATATTTTTACACCCAAATTCTGCCTTATATGAACTATATCTTGTTTGACAATTTTTGGAGAAGCAACTTATTGCCGCTTACCTATCTTCGTCCGGTGGCCGATATCAGAGTCGGCATACTGACCATCCGTGAAAAATGGGAAAAATATCTTGGGGAGCCAACCTCCACATTGACAGAACCTTATTTACGCAGGAAGTACCCCATTGTCGAAGCGGATGACAATATTGTGATCAATGGTTCGGTTTGTCCAAGCCCTGAACTGCTGGAAGAGATACAATCCCTTAAAAAAGGAGAGGTTTTACATCATGAGGATATCATCATTGCCATGAGGCTGCAGCAAATGGACCTGGAGAAGCTGGATGAAGAAAGCATGGAAGGGGAGGATATGATTGAATCCAGGACCGATCCTTTGAAGATATCCAATACCTGGGATATTTTTTCCAGGAATGACCGTGCCATCCGGGAAGATTTCTCTTTACTGACGACCGGCCGGAAATCGGCTCCCATCAGCAAAACCAACCAGGTAATAGGCAATCAGGTATTTATCGAGCCAGGAGCAGTGGTGGAATGCAGTGTCCTGAATTCATCCACCGGGCCGATTTATATCGGTAAAGATGCGGAGGTGATGGAAGGCAGTCTCATCAGGGGTCCGTTTTCCCTGGGAGAGCATGCTGTTGTGAAAATGGGGGCGAAAATCTATGGTCCGACAACAATCGGGCCTCATAGCAAGGTAGGAGGGGAGGTGAACAATTCGGTCTTTTTCGGTTATTCGAATAAAGCACACGACGGCTTCATGGGCCACTCCGTTATTGCCGAATGGTGTAACCTCGGGGCCGACACCAATACATCCAACCTGAAAAACAATTATGAACAGGTCAAGCTGTGGAACTACACAGATCAGACCTTCGTGGAAACCGGCCTGCAATTCTGCGGCCTGGTCATGGGAGATCATTCCAAGTGCGGTATCAATACCATGTTCAATACTGGTACGGTTGTTGGAATAAATGCCAATATCTTTGGTTCCGGGTATCAGCGGAATTTTGTCCCCAGCTTTGTCTGGGGCGGCACCAGCGGGTATCATACTTACCTTATCGACCGGGCAATTAACGTAGCCCGGGTGGTTTACCGGCGCCGGGGACTGGAGTTTACGGGCATCGATGAGCAGATCCTCAGGGATGTCTATGAGTTGTTGTAGCACTTCTGGCATAATGGCAAGAAATGTCTGGCAACATAAACTGACAAATTGACGCACAATTTATGGACGACCTCTTTAACATAAATGGCTTTACCCAAGCCATGGATAATGACACGGAATTTATTCCCCTCCTTTCCTCAGAGGAGGAAGAGATGATGCATGCAGAAGACCTGCCGGAAAGCCTTCCCATATTACCACTCAGGAACACTGTCCTTTTTCCGGGTGTGGTGATCCCCATTACCGTGGGGCGGGATAAATCCATTCGCCTGATCAGGGAATCCTATCGTAACGAAAGGGTTATCGGGGTTGTCGCCCAGAAAGATGCCAGTTTTGAAGACCCGGAGGAGAAAGATCTCTACCGGGTGGGCACTGTGGCACAACTGCTTAAGATCCTGCAAATGCCCGATGGCAACACAACCGTTATCATACAGGGAAAGAAACGATTTGAAATAGAGCAGTTTATCCAGGATGAACCCTATTTCAGGGCCAGGATCACGGATCTGGCCGACTTTGACAAAAAACTGAAGCGGGATGAGCATTTCATAGCATTGATCGGATCGCTGAAAGACCTGGCCATCCAGATCATCAAGCTTTCCCCAAACATACCTTCCGAAGCGGCCTTCGCTATCAAAAACATTGAAAGCCCCTTTTTCCTGGTTAACTTTGTATCGTCCAATCTGAATATTGAACTGGCGGAGAAGCAAAAACTTCTTGAGACCCCCGATCTCATCAAACGGGCCAATGATGTGCTCACAGCCCTGGCCAAGGAATTGCACATGCTGGAGCTGAAAAGCCAGATCCAGGACAAGGTCAAATCGGACCTTGACAAGCAGCAGCGGGACTACCTGCTTAGCCAGCAGTTGAAAACCATACAGGAGGAGCTGGGAGGCAGCCCGCATGAGCAAGAGATCAATGCTTTAAAAGAAAAGGCCGCCACGAAGAAATGGTCTGAAAAAGTAGGCAAGACTTTCGAGAAAGAACTGAAGAAATTGCAGCGGATGAACACCCAGGCCGCCGAATATTCCATCCAGATGAATTATCTGGAAACTATGATCGAGTTGCCCTGGAATGATTACACAGAAGACAGTTTTGACTTGAAAAAGGCCCAGCGGATCCTGGATGAGGATCATTACGGTTTGGAAAAGATCAAGGAGCGGATCATCGAGCATCTGGCCGTGCTGAAGCTGAAAAACGACATGAAGTCGCCCATTTTATGCTTTGTGGGCCCTCCCGGCGTCGGTAAGACATCCCTGGGCAAATCGATCGCCCGTGCGCTGGGGCGCAATTACATCCGGGTTTCCTTGGGCGGATTGCGTGATGAAGCCGAATTGCGCGGCCATCGCAAAACCTATATCGGCGCCATGCCGGGCCGGATCATCCAGAGCCTCCGGAAAGCGGGATCAGCCAATCCCGTGTTTGTCCTGGATGAGGTCGACAAGGTCAGCGGCAACAACATACAGGGAGACCCCCAGGCCGCGCTGCTGGAAGTACTGGATCCCGAACAGAATTTCGAATTCTACGATAATTACCTGGAAGTCAATTTTGACCTCTCACGGATCATGTTCCTGGCAACAGCCAATACTTTATTAACGGTGCATCCGGCTTTGCGCGACCGGATGGAGATCATTGACCTGAGTGGTTACCTGCTGGAAGAAAAAGTGGAGATCGCCAGGCGGCACCTGATCCCAAAACAGCTCAGGGAGCATGGTTTGACAACTAAGCATGTCAAATTCAGCGTTAAGGTGCTTGCGAAGATCATCGACGATTATACCCGCGAATCAGGTGTCCGGTCGCTTGAGAAAGTAATCGCCAAAGTCATCCGGAACAGGGCGAAATACGTTGCCATGGAGGAGGATTATATGGCGAAACTTCAAACCGACGACATAGAATCCATCCTCGGTGCACCTAAGTACCAGCGTGACAAAGATACTAAGCATGACGTGCCCGGTGTAGCTACGGGCCTTGCCTGGACGGCCGTGGGAGGTGAAATCCTCCTGGTAGAGGTCAGCCTGAGCAAAGGAAAAGGTATACTGACACTCACCGGGAACCTGGGCGATGTGATGAAAGAATCGGCAACGATTGCCTTCGAATACCTCAAATCACATGCCCACCGGCTGAACCTCGACCCGGAAATCTTCCGACACTGGAATGCCCATATCCATGTTCCGGAAGGAGCCACGCCAAAAGATGGCCCCTCCGCCGGAATTACCATGCTGACGGCTTTGACATCCGCGTTCACTCAGCGTAAAGTCAGGGCCGACGTGGCCATGACCGGTGAAATCACCCTGCGTGGAAAAGTATTGCCCGTCGGTGGGATCAAAGAAAAGATCCTGGCAGCGAAACGTGCTAAAATCCATCATATTATCCTTTCCTCAGAAAATAAAAAGGATATCGATGAGATTAAAAAGGATTACATCGAAGGGGTGGATTTTATCTATGTCGAAAAAATGCTGGATGTGATAAACCTCACCTTACTGAAAGATAAAGTTCCCCATGCTTTAAATTTGTCGTAGGCAGTTTTGTTTTTCTTTATAATTTTACCATTCCCTTCTTAAGAAAGTGAATGAGTTTTATAAGTGAAATAAAATATTACGCCGGTAATTACTTCCTGAAAAGAAAGATAACAACCATCAAAAGAAACCGGAAGATGGTGAATATCGATTCAGCCGGTTCCGTGGGAATCTTGTTTGAATTAACAGACGAAAATACCTACCGGCATGTCCATATGTACCTCCAGGAATTACAAGGCAAAAAAGTGAAAACGAAAGCGCTTGGGTACACTGACGATAAATTGTTGACCAAAAAATTCCTGCCGGTTCTTTCTTTTGACTTATTTACCAGAAAACACCTCAACTGGTTTAATATACCCCATGCCAGCTTTATCAGTGACTTTACCGACACGGAATTTGATGTTTGTATCAATTTAGCTTCTGAAAATGTTTTTCCACTGAAATATATAGCCGCTATGTCCAGGGCCAGGCTAAGGGCAGGGTCTTACCATAATGATGAATCGGGATTGAAAAAGGGCGATCTGACAGGTATTTATGACGTTCTTTTTAAAACCGGAGAGATGCATGACCAGGTTAAATTATTGGACGATATCCATGAGTATTTGTTAATCTTAAATCCCAGGGAAAATGAATGATCCATTCAAAGGTACGGGCGTAGCAATTGTCACCCCTTTTCATGACAGCGGAAATATTGACTTTGGCGCTTTTGAGAAAATCCTGGAACATGTAATCACTGGCGGAGTGAATTATATTGTTGCCCTCGGCACAACCGGCGAATCGGTCAACCTATCCAAAGATGAAAAAGTAGCAGTGCTCGATTTTGTCGTGGAAACGGTAAATAAAAGGGTTCCGGTAGTGGCTGGAGTAGGAGGGAACAATACACAGGAAGTTATTAATACCATTAAGGCGATCTCTTTTGATGGCCTGGACGCCATCCTGTCGGTATGCCCCTATTATAACAAACCCCAGCAAAAAGGCATATATTTTCATTACAAGGCCATTGCCGGAGCATGCCCAGTTCCGGTCATTCTTTATAATGTCCCGGGAAGAACAAGCGTGAATATCACGGCTGAGACCACCCTCAAACTGGCAAAAGATTTCAGGAATATCATCGGGATAAAGGAAGCCTCGGGAAATCTTTTGCAATGCATGGAAATCCTGAAGGAAAGACCGATGGGTTTTTTGGTCATTTCAGGAGATGATATGCTCACCCTTCCTTTGCTTTCGATCGGTGCCGATGGGGTTATTTCAGTAGGGGCCAATGCGTTTCCCGGACATTTCTCCACAATGGTGGATCAGGGGTTGAAAGGAAAATTCAGTAAAGCAAGATTGCTACATTATCAGCTGCTCCATTTTATGAATGCATTATTCCTGGATGGAAACCCTTCCGGTATCAAAGCGGCACTGGAAATCCTGGAACTGTGCAAAAGCAATGTGCGGCTGCCACTGGTCAAGGTGAACAAAACCGTCCAGTCACTGATCGCCGATCAGGTGGGACTGTTGGTGCAGTCAGAGGTTGAAATAAATTAGTAAGAATCCATATAATATGAACATGATCATGATGGGGTTGTCCAGGATATTACGTTTGGCCATTCTCTTATTTCTGATATCCGGACCGGTATTTGGCCAAAATATGCTGTATCATCACGGCATCGACAACTTGTTTAAGGATTCCGGGGAGATTTACTTCCGCTTCCAGGTTGAAGACAAAGCAGTTATCGATGAATTTAGCAGGATCGTTTCCATCGATAAGGCGCAGGCCGACGGTACAGTGCATGCCTATGCCAACAGGAAAGAGTTTTCCAGCTTCCTGGAATATTCGATACCCTATGAAGTATTGCCTCATCCTGGTTATTACGAGGGCGATCTGAACATGAAAGACCGGATTGATATCCGGGAACCGCTCGAATGGGATTTCTACCCAACGTATGAAGCATACGTCGACATGATGTACCAGTACGCTGCACAGTACCCTTCATTATGCCAGGTTTTTTCGATTGGCACAACGAATGTGGGCCGGGAATTGCTCATTGCCAGAATTTCGGACAATATCGGCATTCATGAAAACGAACCGCAATTTCTTTATACTTCTACCATGCACGGCGACGAAACCGCTGGTTATGTTTTGATGCTGCGGTTGATTGATTATCTGCTTTCAAACTATGGAACCGATCCGCGTGTCACATCCCTGGTCGATAATATTGAAATATGGATCAATCCGCTAGCCAACCCTGACGGAACTTACTGGGGAGGAAACAATACGGTGAACAATGCCAAAAGATACAACGCACAAGGTGTGGATCTCAACAGGAATTACCCTGATCCGGAAGCCGGTCCCCATCCCGATGGCAATGATTGGCAGGTTGAAACAGTAGCCTTTATGCAAATGGCAGAAGACCATCATTTTGTCTCGTCTGCCAATATTCACGGCGGGGCGGAGGTGTGTAATTACCCCTGGGATACCTGGTCTCACCTGGCGGCCGATAATGACTGGTGGGTGTATGTCTGCCGTGAATATGCCGATACAGCGCATCTTTACAGCCCATCAGGATACATGAGCGGCTTTGACAACGGGATTACCAACGGCTATGCCTGGTATTCCATCACCGGTGGTCGGCAGGATTACATGAATTATTTCCATCAATGCCGCGAATTCACCCTGGAGATATCCAATACAAAATTACTGCCACCACAGCAATTGCCGGCCTGGTGGAATTATAACTACCGGTCTTTACTGAATTATATGGAGCAGTCGGTGTTTGGCCTCCGGGGTATTGTCAGAGACTCCGTTACTGGATGGCCCATGAAGGCTGAAGTGTATGCGCTTTCTCACGAATTGGATAGCTCGTGGGTTTATTCCTCACTTCCGACAGGAAAATATCACAGGCTGCTGCCGGCCGGCACCTATTCGGTCAGGTATGCTGCACCCGGATATGCAACCAAAGTGATCCACAATGTCACTGTTGCAAACAGGCAGGCAACTTACCTGGATGTATCACTGGTACCCGACGGAGGAGGAGTCGGAAGTGTCGATCAGTACCTGGTCAGTCAGCATATAAAGATCCGTCCGAATCCGGTAAAAGGCTACATGATAAAATATGAATCGGAATACCTGATAGAATCGGTTTGTTTATACGATGTGTCCGGGAAAATACTGGCCGAATGGACTGAAGGCAAGATGGAAGGCCATCTGGACCTGGGGCCTGTCACCAATGGTTTTTATTACCTGAGATTTAAAACTGCTGAAGGCTGGGGTTTGAAGAAACTGGTGATCGACCGGTAATTACTCATCCCCCGAATCGAATGCCCATCTCCAGCACCCCCCGGAAAATGAACAGGATGAATATCAATACAAGGGCATTCAACCATGCCACCCGACGCTTTTTTGTATCCTCTTCGAAATACAGTTCCGGATAAGCCCTGCTGGCTAACAGTATGGGTATTATGCTCAGAATGAGTGTTAAAACGATAAAGGTGTCATAATAAATAAATCTTGGCAAGCGGATGGCTATGAGAAGAACATTTCCTAAAAGGTATGGCATCAACACTTGTGCCGAAATGAAAAACGACCTGTTCCGGATGCCTATCTGATTATAATAAGTATTGGCTGAGATCAGAAATGGCCTGGTAGTGAGCAATCCAGCTATCACTAGAATAAAAATAGAAAATATTGAATACAATACCCGGCCGGTATCCATGATGTACATCCAGCTGATGACGTGCCCGACCCCTGTTTCAAATAGCGTTCCGATAAGCATCGCTCCGAATAACATATTCACCGCATGAAGGTAACCCCAGAGAAAAAATAGTTTGAAGGTCCCGCTGCTTTCACGGATGTTGTTATAGACAATAAGGAATGATATTCCAATGACCAGGTTGACCAGTGGCCCGGCCGAAAAAATAGTCTTGACCGAATCGTGATACCAGTCTTCGGGGCTTATTACAAAAAAGATTTCCCAATAATAGACAATCGTCGGATAATCAAAAAGACTCGCTGTTAGAACGGTTATAGCCTGCCCGGTGAGAAACAGGACCAGGTATGACAATACAAACAGGACGGTCGAATTGAAGGCGATAACCAGGTAGGTCCTGATGGTGCTGATCATATCCCGGATAAGAGAAGACAGCTTTTTAATATTCCGGATATTGATGGAGCGGGGGAGGCTCTTCAGATCCCTGACCCGGGTTTTGAAATAAAACTTCAGCAGCCGCTTCCTTCTTTTCTTTTCGATCTTTCTTTGGAGACGCTCCTTTTCCCTGAGCTCCGACGATAACCTGCTGATTTCAGCCTTTGCCTGTCGCTTCTGTTCCCAGATTTCGGCCTTCAGGTCTGCTTTGTATTTCCTGGCCTTTGCTTTGTCTTCCTTCGACTTAATTCGTTGCCGCAGCTTCTCTTGTTTTTCGAATTCCGTCAATTTCTGCCGGACCTCCTTTTCTTCCAGATAGGCAGCTTGCTGAAATCTTCGGTTTTTCTCACGTTCCAGTCTTCGCTTATAACGAATGTACCGGATTCGCCTGTACATCTTATAAACAAATGAATAGGATCGCTTTTTCTTTCCGGATGCAGACAACATTATATTATTATTCCAGAAATCCAGTCACAGGCAGCAACACATGAAATCAGACTTTTACTGCCCTGATCTCTGTGTGGGAATATTTGCCTGCATCAAGTTTTTCTTTTACCTCGGCAAAGGCGAGAATGGTTTCCTGCACATCTTCGAGTGTATGGACTGCGGTCGGGATCAACCGGAGCATGATGACGCCTTTTGGGACCACCGGATAGACCACGATGGAGCAGAAGATGTTATAGTTCTCACGCAAATCGTAGGTAATATACGTGGCTTCACCCGCACCTCCCGAAAAATAAACCGGGGTAACCGGCGATTCGGTTTTCCCGAGATCGAACCCTTGTTCTTTCAGCCCTTTTTGCAGGGCATTGACGATAGTCCACAGCTTATCTTTATGCTGTGGCTCATTACGCAATATTTCCAGGCGCTTTAAAGCCCCGATGGTCATGGCAACGGGAAGCGATTTGGCAAACACCTGTGAACGAAGGTTGTACATCAGATATGTAATCACATCCTTCCTGGAGGCTATAAATCCGCCAATGCCTGCAAAGGCCTTAGCAAAAGTGCCAAAATAGAGATCAATTTCGTCCTGAACACCCAGGAATTCTCCTGTGCCCTGGCCTGTGGCGCCCATCGTCCCAAATCCATGCGCATCATCTACCAATAACCTGAAATTGTAATGCTCTTTGAGCTTTATGATCTCCCGGAGATTCCCCAGGTCGCCGGCCATTCCGTAAACCCCCTCCGTGATCACCAGGATGCCGCCACCGGTTTCATTAGTGATTTTGGTGGCCCGTTGCAGCTCCTTTTCCAGGTTCTGCATGTTGTTATGCGGGTAAACAAACCGCTTCCCAAAATGCAACTGCATGCCGTCAATGATGCATGCATGGGCCTCCGAATCATATACGATCACATCCTTCCGGTCAACCAGCGCCTGGATAATGGAAACCATTCCCTGGTAACCATAATTCAACAGGTAGGCGGCCTCCTTTCCCATGAAATCGGCAATTTCCCGCTCAAACTGCTCGTGGTATTCGGTTTGTCCTGACATCATCCGGGCACCCATCTGGTAGGCCAGCCCGTATTTCGCAGCCGCCTCGGCGTCAGCTTTTCTGACTTCGGGATGATTGGCAAGTCCGAGATAATTGTTCAGGCTCCAGACCAGCCTTTCCTTGCCCCTGAATATCATACGGTTGGATATCTCTCCTTCCAGCTTCGGAAAAAGGTAATAACCGTGCCCTTGTGCATAATACTGGCCCAATGGCCCCATCCTATTGACGATCTTTTCAAAAATATCCACGATACTGATTTTTTAAATGACCAAAAAAAATTTGAATTGAATTCAGCAGCAAAATTATCAATTTATTCAGATTTGTCAAATGAATTGAAAATGATAATAATTACCCGCATTGCCCGTTATGAGTTCATTGAATTTTTGTAATTTTGCCCGATGTTTTTCAGATTGAACATATTACTTGTCCTGACCATTCTTTTGCTGGTAAGTTGCGGAAAACACCAAAAACTTCTAAAAAGCACTGATAATGAGGCTAAATATGCCGCTGCGATTGACTATTATGAGAAACAGGACTATTATCGATCCCTGCAGTTGTTCCAGACACTGATCAACTTTTACCAGGGGACCGACAAGGCAGAGAAAATGCAGTTTTACTATGCCTACTGTCATTACCATCAAAGAGATTATGTACTGGCCAGTTATTATTTCAAACGTTTTGTGAATAATTATCCGCGGAGTCAGTATGCCGAGGAGGCCCTCTTCATGAATGCGTACTGTTATTATCTTGACTCACCTAAATCGTCACTGGACCAGACAAATACCTACACAGCCATCAGGGAGCTGCAGCTGTTCATCGACTATTACCCCGACAGCGAACGGGTATCTGAAGCTGCCGACCTGATCAACATGCTCCAGGCAAAACTGCAGAGAAAAGATATTGACATTGCCAACATCTATTTTAAAATGAGATTATACGAATCGGCCATCAAATCCTTTGAGAATATCCTGAAGGAATATCCCGATACAGATTACAAAGAGCAGATTCTCTATAATATTTTACGATCATATTACAATTACGCCATCAACAGTGTAATTACAAAGCAATCTGAACGTTATCAATCCGCATTGGATGCTTATAATGAATTGGTATTCCATTACCCTGACAGCAAATTTTTGCGGGATGCCAATAGTATCAAACGGGTGGTCCTGGCCAAAATACAACAGGATGACCCCTCCGCTGAAAACGAAATCATTAATTAATTCATATGGACTATAAAAAGGTTAAGACAGAATCGGAAGCCATCACCCGCGACACACGTAAATTCAGTCAACAGACGGAAAATATTTACGAAAGTGTGGTTGTTTTGTCCAAGCGGGCGAACCAGATCTCACTTGAGATAAAAGATGAACTGAATAAGAAAATTGAAGAATTCGCCACGACAAGTGACAATCTGGAAGAGGTTTTTGAAAACAAGGAACAGATTGAAATTGCACGTTATTATGAACGGCTCCCAAAACCGACATTGATCGCTGTTCACGAGTTCCTCGGTAAACAGATATATTTTCGTAATCCGCACCGTGAGCTAAAGAAGAAAATATAAACCCGTCCCGGTGAAATGCTGAAAGGGAAAAAAATAGTCATAGGAATAACCGGAAGCATTGCCGCATTTAAAATACCGGCGCTTATCCGGCTATTCAAGAAAGAGGGGGCTGATGTCAAAGTGATGATGACACCGGCCGCAAAGGATTTTATCACCCCCCTTACATTATCAACCCTTTCCGGCCATCCGGTCATAATCGAACCGTTTGACAGCAATACCGGGGCATGGAATAGCCATGTGGAACTTGGTCAATGGGCTGATTTATACCTGCTTGCCCCAATAACGGCCAATACCCTGGCAAAGATGGCCCACGGGATAGCCGATAATTTCCTGATGACAGCTTACCTGTCAGCCAAATGCCCGGTATTTTTCGCCCCTGCCATGGACCTGGACATGTTCCGGCACCCCACTACACAAAAAAATATAGAGATCATTAGGTCATACGGGCACCACCTGATCGAGCCTACCGTCGGCGAACTCGCCAGTGGACTATGCGGCGCCGGAAGAATGGAAGAGCCGGAGATTGTCTTCGACTTGATCAGTGAATTCTTTAATTTAAAAAATGCGCCTTTCTACGGTAAGAAAGTAATGGTAACTGCAGGCCCAACCTATGAACCAATCGATCCGGTGCGGTTTATCGGCAATCATTCCTCAGGGTTGATGGGATTCTGCATTGCAGATGAATTTGCAAGGCAGGGGGCAGATGTCACACTCATTTCCGGACCGGTGAGTATTCAAAATGAAATGACCGGGATCCACAGAATTGATGTGGTTACCGCCGCTGAAATGTTTGATGAATGTATCGCGGCCGCCAGCGCCAAAGATATTATTGTCATGGCTGCCGCTGTGGCTGATTTTTCTCCGGCAAGCCCTTCCCCTTTGAAAATCAAGAAATCAGCCAAACCCACAGCGCTGAAACTTTCACTAACTAAAGACATCCTGGCTGAACTCGGTAAAAGTAAAACACCAGGACAATTTCTTGCCGGATTCGCCCTTGAAACAGAAAATGAAGAGGAAAATGCCAGGAAAAAACTCAATGATAAAAACCTGGATATGATTTTCCTGAATTCCCTGAACGATGAAGGAGCCGGCTTTAATAAACCGACAAATAAAGTGACCATCCTTTCATCCAATGGAAATGTTCAGCACCTGCCCCTGAAATCCAAACCGGAAATTGCCAAAGATATTGTCAGAATTATTGCATCAGTAATCTGATATATAATTATTTAACACGCCTTGATTGAATATATACTTTATGTTTAAAGGGATCATCATAACCATATTGAGCCTGTTGCTTTTTAACCTGAAAGGACAGGAATTTATTTGCTCGGTTGAAGTAAATTCGCAGCAAATTCAGACATCCGACAGAAGGGTATTTGAAACACTTCGGAGCGCCATGTATGAATTCATGAACAACCAGAGCTTCACCAATTACAAGTACCAGTATTATGAACGGCTTGAATGCTCCATGTTATGGACTATCCTGGAACAGCCTGCCGGCAATATTTATAAATGTGAACTGACCATTGCACTCAGAAGACCCGTGTTTAATTCAACGTATAATACAATTCTCTTTAATTATATCGACAGAGACATTGAGATAAATTATATTGAAAACCAGCCGCTCGATTTCAACCAGGGAATGTTCTCCTCCAACCTTACCTCTGTCCTGGCATATTATGCCTACGTTATGTTAGGTCTTGACTTCGACTCCTTTTCCAGGCTGGGCGGAAACCCATATTTTGAAGCTGCCCAGCAGGTTGTAAATAATGCACAAAATTATGAATACCGGGGCTGGAAATCTTCTGAAAGTACCCGTAACAGGTTCTGGCTGCTTGAAAATATAACTAACCCGTCCTATGTAGGCATCCGGAATTTCTATTATGAGTATCATCTTCAGGGACTCGATGTTATGTTTGAAACACCTGAAAAGGGCAGAAAAGTGATCCTGGAAACCCTGAAATACATCCAGCAGATAAAAAAGTCAAGGCCTAATTTGTTGTTTCTCCAGATTATCGCTGACTCGAAAAGGGATGAACTGGTAAATGTTTTTTCCGAAGGTACTACATCAGAAAAAAACGATGCTTATAATCTGCTTCGCGAAATCGACCCGGCCAATACCATGACTTATCAGAAAATTCTTCAGAATTAGGCAAATCTCGTATGCTAAAGCATTTGTTCATAGAAAACTATGCACTGATCGATCGCCTGGATATTGGTTTTGCTCAGGGTTTTACCGCCATAACGGGTGAAACCGGCGCCGGTAAATCCATCCTGATGGACGCCCTTGATCTGGTGCTGGGTAAAAGAGCCGACACCCAGATCCTGTCAAATCCTGACCGAAAATGTGTGGTTGAGGGAACATTTCATATCGCGAATTATCACCTGCATTCATTTTTTGAGGAAACAGGGCTCGATTATGACAACGATACGGTATTACGAAGGGAAATATACCCGAATGGCAAAACACGGGCATTTATCAACGATACGCCTGTTAATCTCACGATTTTAAAAGCTCTGGGCGACAAATTGATCGACATACATGCCCAGCACGCCACCACCTCATTACAGGATCCGGGTTTCCAGTTATCGGTAATCGACAATTATGCAGGCCTTGAATCAGAACTATTTGATTATCAGCTGCAATTTCACCTATGGCAAAAAAATGTTGCATATCTGAACGAGTTAAGGGAAAAGGAAAAATCAGGCCGGTCTGCTTATGATTTTAAACTGTTTCTACTGGAAGAACTCATGGCAGCCAAACTCGCTGCCGATGAACAGGAAATTCTGGAAAACCGGCAGTCTTTACTGGCTCATGCTGAGGAAATAAAGAATGGTTTGCACAGAGTCACAGAGATCCTGGGGCAGGAAGAAAGGGGCATGATCACCTCCCTGGTTGACGCAGAAGGCACTTTAAAGAAAGTATCGGCATATTATTCAGGACTTGAGGACATTACAGGCAGAGTAAGCTCTAATCTGATTGACCTGAAAGATATTTACCAGGAACTGAATGGAATGCTGGATGGTCTGGATGTTAATCCCGATGAATTATACCAGGTGCAACAACGTCTTGATATGATATACCGTTTACAGCGGAAGCACCAGGTAAACACCATTCAGGAGTTGTTGGATATGCGGGACAGTCTGCATGCAGAACTGGAAGATTACTCTTCCCTGGAAGAACAGATCGTGCAGCAGGAACAATTGATCAACGGTCTTTTTTCGGATATTTCTTCCCGGGCCGTCCGGTTAACAGGGGCGCGAATTGCAGTGTTTCCTTCACTGGAGAAGGAGATCGTTACCAGGCTCAGGCACATGGGCATGCCCGAATGCCAGTTTGAGATCAGGCACCAGGAGGAAACTGAACCCGGCCTGTTGGGCAGGGATGTGATCGGTTTTTATTTCAATGCCAATAAGGGATATTCCCCCAAACCCCTGGCTGACATCGCTTCCGGCGGGGAGTTGTCGAGGGTGATGCTAAGCATTAAATCCATTGTTTCAGAAAAAACACGGCTGCCTACCATTGTCTTTGATGAGATCGATAACGGAATTTCAGGCGATATTGCCGGAAGGGTAGGGGATGTGCTGGCTGCGGCAGCAGTTAGAATGCAGGTCATAGTCATCACCCATCTTCCGCAGATTGCAGGGAAAGCGACACACCAGTTTACCGTTTATAAAGAACTCGTTGATAGCATTACTTATTCACAGATCAAACTGCTCAACTCACAGGAAAGGGTTACCGAACTGGCAAAAATGATCGGGGGGAAGGATACCTCCCCGGCTTCTGTTGCGGCAGCCAGGGAGCTTTTGGAAACATTGCCTGAAGTAGCCACGGAGTAGTAAATCATAAAAATCTTCATTATGGCATACAATCTGCTCAAAGGAAAAAGAGGGGTCATATTCGGTGCACTGGACGAAAAATCCATTGCATGGCAGATCGCCCTGAAATCACACGAGGAAGGGGCCCGGTTCACCCTGTCGAATACCCCAACAGCCATCCGTTTTGGAACGGTTGAGGAACTGGCTGCCCGATGTGACGCGGTTGTAATACCCGCAGATGCCACCAGTACGTCGGACCTGGAAAAGGTATTTGTCGAGTCAATGGCAATCCTGGGCGGAAAAATCGATTTTGTGCTCCATTCTATCGGTATGTCGATGAACGTCAGGAAGAAAAGGGTTTACAATGATGTAAATTATGATTTTTTCAAAACCACCCTCGACATCTCTTCTGTATCTTTTCATAAGATGTTGCAAACTGCTTTCCGGCTGGATGCCATCAATGAATGGGGTTCGGTGGTCGCTCTTTCTTACATTGCAGCCCAACGTACCCTTTACGCCTACAATGACATGGCCGATGCCAAGGCGCTTCTGGAATCGATAGCCAGGAGCTTCGGATATATCTACGGACGGGAGAAGAAAGTCAGGATAAATACGATCTCACAGTCTCCGACCTTGACAACAGCCGGCAGCGGGGTCCGGGTAATGAGCGGCCTGATGGATTTTACCGACAGGATGTCGCCCCTTGGTAACGCAACAGCAGAAGACTGTGCCGGTTACTGCATTACCCTCTTTTCGGATCTCACCAAAAAGGTTACCATGCAAAATCTTTATCACGACGGGGGCTTCTCGAATATGGGGATGAGCCTGAAAGCCATGGAAATGTACAACCGCAGTTTTAATTGCGATAAGTGCTGATAATTCCCTGTCTTCTGTTGTCAGGCATTGAAATATTCTGCTATCTTTGTTAGGAATATTTATGTCAAACCATTAATACATCCCTTATGCTTGATTTTCAACTGGATAAAAGACAACAGGAAATCATTGAAAAATACCGCGATTTCTCTAACCGCTGGATCGTTCCCAACAGGATGAAATATGACGAACTGGCAACTTTTCCCTGGGATATTGTCCATGCAGCTTATGACGAAAAAATTATCAATGCATCGCTGCCAGTGGAATACGGTGGACAAAACTTCAGCATTTTAGACGGGGCATTATCTTCCGAAGAACTGGGTTACGGGTGCACCGGCATTGGCATTTGCATTGACGCCAGTACCCTGGCCCTCACCCCGTTACTACTCACAGGATCAGACGAGCAAAAAAAGCGGTTCTTTGGAGAGATCATCGAAAAAAAAGGTGTCGCCGCCTACGCATTGACCGAGCCCAATGCCGGCAGTGACGTGCAGGGAATCAAGACCACCGCGATCAAACACGGGGATAAATATATTGTTAACGGGCACAAGCGGTTCATTACCAACGGAGAAGTAGCAGAATATATCACCGTTTTTGCCCTGGTTGACCCGGAACGGGGGTCGCGCAGTTTGAGCGCGTTTGCCATCCAGAAAGACTCCCCCGGGATCAGGATGATATCCAGGCTTGAAAAAATGGGACAGCGGGCCTCGGTCCAGAATGAGATTGTTTTTGAGAATGTCGAAGTACCGGCCACCAACCTGCTGGGGGGTGAAGGGTATGGTTTTCTGATCGCCATGAAAACATTCGACCGCACCCGTACCGGAGTGGCGGGTGCAGCTGTCGGCAATGCAAGGTCAGCATATGATTATTCCCGTGAATGGGCAAAGAACAGAATACAGTTCGGACATCCCGTCACCGCTTTGCAAGGGGTTTCCTTTATGCTGTCCGATATGGCCACCGAAATTGAGGCTGCCCGGATGCTGGTGTGGAGAGCTGCCTGGGCTTATGACACCCAGCAAAAAGATTTCTCGAAGTTATCCGCCATGTCGAAGTATTATGCCACGGATGTTGCCATGAAAGTGACCACCGATGCAGTTCAGGTGATGGGAGGAGAGGGCTACTCAAGGGAACATCCAGTGGAAAAGATGATGCGGGATGCCAAATTATCACAAATCTATGAAGGCACCAACCAGGTCAACCGGCTGGTCGTTTCAAAACATATTCTTAAGTAAGATATAATCAGAAAGTATAACGGTTGTCGTATATCAGCCTGTCGGCGATTCGGCGGCGGGCATCTACTACATTGACAGGGGCTACGCGGGTAAAAATCTCGATGGCCTGGTTCAGCCGGACCAGCAGATCGCCCTCCTCAATGGCACCGAGCGCATCTTTTCCCGATTTCATGATCCTGGCAGCCGCATCATAAATAAATATGTCCAGGATGTCCTGATAAATACTGATGTGCTTATCGTCCGTTGTTTTATGCATTTTCTGAACACGTAAAAGGGTAGACTCTGCCGCATATAGCTGCATCATCATTTCGGAAACATTCATCATGATCTCCTGCTCGTTGATCAGATTCTTTCTGAATCTTTCGGAAAAAGCATAAATGACAAGCAATACAGCCTTCTTCATATTCTGGATATAATGGGCCTTTTCTTCATAGTAACCAGGAAACTCCGGGATAATATCTTCCAGTGAATCAATGGATTCAAAAACCGCCTTTGCGTTGGTAAATAGGTCGAAATCACCCTTCTGCGCCTTCTTAATGGCTGTATCGGCTGCCAGCAGCCGGTTAATTTCATTGGTCCCTTCAAATATCCTGTTGATCCTGGAATCACGATACGCCCTGTCAACCGGCGCCTCCGCCGAATAACCCATCCCGCCATAGATCTGGACCGCTTCGTCAACAACATAATCGAGCGCCTCCGAGCCGAATACCTTTAACATGGCACACTCTACGGAGAATTTCGCAATCGCATCTATTTCGGCTTTCCCTTTTTCCATTCCGGCCGCCAGGTTTAATTTAGCCGCCTCTTCAATGTTCTTGCTGGTCCTGTAAACCGCTGATTCATTGGTAAATGTCCTGATCACCTGCTCTGCCAGCTTGGACTTGATCGCCCCGAAACTCGACAGGAGCGAACCGAACTGTTTTCTTTCGTTGGCATAATTGACCGACTGGTTGATGGCGCGCTTGGCCGCCCCCAGCACAATGCCGCCCAACTTGATCCTTCCCATGTGCAGGATGTTCAGTGCGATTCGAAATCCTTCCCCACGCTTTCCCAGCAGGTTTTCTGCCGGAACCTTTACATCATTGAAAAATATCTGGCGGGTAGATGACCCTTTGATGCCCATCTTGTTCTCTTCCGGGTTCATACTGATGCCGGGAAGGTTGCTTTCCACGATGAATGCACTCAATACCCTGTCGTTATCGATCTTGGCAAAAACGATCAGCGTATCGGCAAATCCCCCGTTGGTAATCCACATTTTCTGGCCATTCAGGATATAATGCATGCCGTCGTCCGATAAGGTAGCCTTCGTCCTGCCTGAGTTGGCATCCGAACCGGCATTGGGCTCAGTAAGGCAATAAGCAGCAATCCATTCCCCGGTAGCCAGCCTGGGAAGATATTTTTGTTTTTGTGCTTCGTTACCGTAATAAACGATAGGCATTGTTCCGATACCAACATGTGCAGAATAAGCCACTGTGAATGAATACCCTGCCCCCAGCGATTCGTTGGCACGCATGGCGGTCAGAAACGACTGCCCGAAACCCTCATATTCCTCCGGTATGGAGATGGCCAGCAATCCCAATTCTCCTGCTTTGCCAAGCAGTTTCGGCATCAGCCCAAGCTCCTGCTTGTCAATCCTGTCAAGCATCGGAAAAACTTCCGATTCAAGAAAATCTTCACAGGTCTGGGAGATCATTTTCTGTTCCTCGTTGAATTCTTCCGGAATAAAAATGTCTTTAGCGCTGACTTCATTGATCAGGAAATCGCCTCCTGTCAAATTTTTGCTGTATTCCATTAGCCAAATATTTGGTTATTCTTTCGGGGCTTTCTGAATCTCGAGCTTTATTTCACTCGATTCACTGTCAAAATCCATGACAATGATATCGCCCGGCAATATTTTCGACTTGATGATCTCCTCGGCCAGGGGGTCTTCAAAATATTTCTGGATGGCTCTTTTAAGGGGCCTGGCGCCAAACTGGGCATCCCATCCTTTCTCAACAATAAATGCTTTGGCTTCATCGCTGAGTTTGACTGTAAAGCCGAGTTCTTCTACCCGCTTGAACACATCCTTCAATTCAATATCGATGATCTTGTGGATATCTTCCAGCTCAAGGGAGTCGAAGATGACCACATCATCAACCCGGTTGAGGAATTCAGGGGCAAATGTTTTTTTCAGGGCATTTTCGATGACACCCCTGGCAAAATTAGCCTTTGAGGTGCGTTTGGCCGCGGTAGAGAAGCCAATTCCTTCCCCGAAGTCTTTCAACTGGCGCGAGCCAATGTTGGAAGTCATGATGATAATGGTATTCTTGAAATCGACTTTACGTCCCAGGCTATCGGTCAGCACGCCATCATCCAGGACCTGCAGCAGCAGATGGAAAACGTCGGGATGTGCTTTTTCAATTTCATCAAGCAGTACAATGGAGTAAGGTTTTCTTCTGACTTTCTCGGTCAATTGCCCCCCTTCTTCGTAGCCCACATATCCCGGAGGGGCGCCGACAAGTCGCGAAACTGCAAACTTTTCCATATATTCACTCATGTCGACACGCACGAGGGCATCTTCAGAGTCGAAGAGATATTTGGCCAGCACTTTGGCCAGGTGGGTTTTCCCAACGCCGGTGGGGCCAAGGAAAATAAAGGAACCAATTGGCTTCCTGGGGTCTTTCAACCCGGCGCGGTTCCTTCTGATGGATTTGACGATCTTTTTGATCGGATCATCCTGTCCGATCACACTGCCGGCCAGTTCTTCCTCCATATGAACAAGTCGGTTTCCTTCATTTCTGGCAATCCGCTGAACGGGTATACCTGTCATCATGGCAATGACTTCAGCAACATTATCTTCGCTGACCAGTTCCCGGTTCACTTTGGATTCCTCTTCCCACTTTTTCTTGGCGGCATTCAGGCTATCCTGCAATTTCCGCTCAATATCGCGGTATTCGGCGGCTTCTTCAAATTTCTGGCTGTTAATGGCCTGGGTCTTCTTTTGCCGGATCTCCTCGATACGGTTTTCAATGCTGATGATTTCCGAGGGGACATGGATATTGGTAATATGGACCCTTGCACCCGCTTCATCGAGTGCATCAATGGCCTTGTCCGGGAGATACCGGTCGGTGATGTAACGATTGGTCAGCTGGACGCAGGCATGAATGGCTTCGTCGGAATACGTAACCAGGTGATGGTCTTCGTATTTTTCTTTGATATTGCTTAGTATCTGGTGCGTTTCCTCGGGTGTGGTAGGATCGACCAGGACCTTTTGAAACCTTCTCTCCAGGGCGCCGTCCTTTTCTATATATTGCCGGTATTCATCGAGCGTGGTTGCGCCGATGCACTGAATTTCACCTCTTGCCAGGGCGGGTTTGAACATATTGGAGGCGTCGAGCGAACCGGAAGCATTGCCGGCGCCGACAATGGTGTGAATCTCGTCTATGAATAAGATGATATCGGGATTTTTTTCCAGTTCGTTGAGCACGGCTTTCATCCGTTCTTCAAACTGTCCGCGATATTTTGTCCCGGCCACCAGCGAGGCCAGGTCAAGGGCAATGATCCGCTTATCGAACAAGGCCCTGGATACTTTTCTGTTGACGATCCGTTCGGCCAGGCCTTCGGCAATGGCCGATTTACCCACACCGGGCTCGCCGATGAGGACAGGGTTGTTCTTCTTCCGGCGGCTGAGGATCTGCGCAATCCGTTCCAGTTCCTTTTCCCTCCCTACGATAGGATCCAGACGTCCGTCTTCGGCGGCTTTGGTGATATCTCTTCCGAAATTATCCAGGACGGGGGTCTTGGACTTGCTCTCTACCGGGCGTCTTGTGGAACTGCCATAACTCCTGCCTGCCTCTTCCGCCTCCTCATCAGCCGCATCGCCGGGGAGATCAAATGTGGGATCTACCCGCTCACCGGCTTTCTTTTCTTTTAATATCTTCTTTAATTCCTCTTTTGCCGTATCATAATCGATACCATTCCGTTCAAAATATCTTGTCACAATATTGTCCTCATCCCTTAAAATAGAAAGCAAAAGATGCTCGGTGCCGATCAGCTCACTGTTGAATATCTTGGCTTCCAGATAAGTAATTTTCAAAGCCCTTTCCGCTTGCTTGACCAGGGGAATGTTATCAGGATTTCCTGTGAATACGCCGTCAGTTGCCACGGCCTTTTCAATCATGGCCTTCAAATCACCCGGATCAAGTCCGAAGTACTTTATGAGATGAAAGGCAAGTCCGTCAGCCTCCCGCAAAATACCAAGCAGTAAATGCTCCGGGCCAATATAATTATTACCAAGCCTGACAGCCTCTTCCCGGCTGTGAGTTAGAACATGCTTGACCCGTTGCGAAAATTTTGCTTCCATCAGATTAATTTGCTTGCCGTAAACACTGCAAAATTATATAAAAAACTGCTACTAAAATATAGACGCTTTGCAAGGCTTACTGGTTGTTAAACGTATTTGGTTTGAAAAAGTTCACCGGGAAAACCGGGATGGGTTTTTGATGAAACAAATCTAAACAGCTGCAAAGGATATTTTGTCCGATTTTTACCATAAATATAAACAAGTCCGTGTTAGTAATAAAAGAGTAAGAAAATTGAGTCTCCTACCGAAAAAATGAGTACATTCGCATCATAAGTTTATTATATTTAATTTACTGATAATCAATTTTTTAAATATCATTATGCAGACAGGAGAGGATAAAATAGTAAAGGTTAACATCGAAGCGCAAATGAAAACGGCTTACATCGATTATTCGATGTCAGTTATTGTATCAAGGGCTTTGCCTGATGTCAGGGATGGCTTGAAGCCGGTTCACAGAAGAGTGCTTTATGGAATGCTTGATTTAGGGGTTCTCTCCAACAAATCATACAAGAAGTCCGCCAGGATCGTCGGGGAGGTGCTGGGCAAGTATCACCCGCACGGAGATACATCCGTTTACGATGCCATGGTCAGAATGGCCCAGGAATGGTCGTTAAGGTATCCTTTGATTGACGGGCAGGGGAATTTTGGTTCCATCGACGGCGACAGCCCGGCGGCCATGCGTTACACCGAGGCCCGCCTGAAAAAGATCGCTGAAGAACTGCTGGAAGATATTGATAAAAATACTGTCGATTTCCAGTTGAATTTTGATGATTCGCTGGAAGAGCCCAGGGTACTGCCCACCAGGATCCCAAACCTACTGGTCAACGGGGCATCGGGAATCGCAGTGGGAATGGCTACCAACATGCCGCCGCACAATCTTTCCCAGGTCGTCAGCGGAACCATTGCCTATATTGACAACCGGGACATCACCATCGAGGAGCTGATGCAGTACATCAAGGCCCCCGACTTTCCGACAGGCGGAATTATATACGGTTACGAAGGTGTCAGGGAAGCTTTTGAAACCGGGCGCGGCCGGATCGTTGTCAGGGGCGAAGCCCGCGTCGAACCGGGCCCGGGCGGGAAAGACCGCATCATCGTCACCAGTATCCCTTACATGGTCAATAAAGCGGAAATGATCCGCCGGACCGCCGAGCTGGTCAACGAGAAAAAAATTGAGGGGATCACAGATATCCGCGATGAGTCGGACCGCCAGGGCCTCAGGATTGTCTACGACCTCAAAAAAGATACGGTCGCCAATGTGGTCCTGAATAAATTATACCAGATGACCGCGCTGCAGACGGCCTTCAATGTGAATAACGTCGCCCTGGTTCACGGAAAACCGAAAATGCTGAACCTGAAAGACCTGATCCATTATTTCGTGGAACACAGGCATGAGGTCGTTATCCGGAGAACCCGTTATGAACTGGAACAGGCCGAAAAAAGGGCACACATTCTCGAGGGCCTGCTCGTAGCCCTGGATCACCTGGATGAAGTCATCGCCCTAATACGGGCCAGCCGTACACCCGATGAAGCCCGGGAAGGCCTGGTCAATCAGTTTGGACTTACCGAAATCCAGGCGAAAGCTATTCTGGAAATGCGCCTGCAAAGGCTTACCGGACTGGAACGGGATAAAATCAGGCAGGAATATCAGGACCTGTTGAAACAGATTGAACATTACAAACTTGTACTGTCAGACGAGTCGATGCGGATGCAGATCATCAAAGATGAACTGGCGGAGATCAGTGATAAATACGGCGATGAGCCCCGGACCAGTATCGAATATACAGCAGAAGATTTTCGCATTGAGGATACGATCCCTGACGAGGATGTGGTGATCACCATATCGCACCTGGGATATATGAAACGCACACCGCTGGTGGAATACCGCCGGCAGAACAGGGGTGGGAGAGGGGCCCGCGGCAGCGACCTGAGAGGGGAGGACTTCCTGGAACACCTTTTTGTCGCCAGTACCCATAACTACCTGCTGCTATTCACCGAAAAAGGGAAATGCTTCTGGTTGCGCGCCTATGAAATCCCCGAAGGGGCAAAAAATTCAAAGGGCAGGGCCATACAGAATCTTCTGAATATAGAACCGGATGATAAGGTCAGGGCCTTTATCAATACGAAGAACCTGGCCGATGAAGATTATCTGAACAACAACTTTATTATACTGTGCACCAAACGTGGAATTATTAAAAAAACAACCCTGGAAGCTTTTTCCCGCCCCAGGCAAGCCGGAATTATAGCCATCACCATCAATGAAAATGATCAATTACTTGCCGCCAAACTGACCAATGGCACCAATGAGGTGCTGCTGGCGTTGCGGTCCGGCAGGGCCATCCGGTTCAACGAAAAAACCGTCCGGCCCATGGGCAGAAACGCCGCCGGTGTCAAAGGCATTACCCCGGCAGGCAACCATGATGAAGTGGTGGGGATGATCTGCCTGGAAAATGGGAATTATGACGTGCTGGTTGTCTCGGAAAAAGGATATGGCAAGAGGTCAAGCCTGGAGGATTACCGTGTTACCAACAGGGGGGGTAAAGGGGTGAAAACCATCAATATTACAACCAAAACAGGCAACCTGATTGCCATTAAAGAGGTCACCGATACCGATGACCTGATCATCATCAACCGCTCCGGGATATTGATCAGGTTGGGGGTGAAGGATCTGCGCGTAATGGGACGGGCCACCCAGGGCGTAAGGCTGATCAACCTGAGAGATGAAGATGCTATCGCTTCGGTAGCCAAAGTTGCAATGGATGAAGATATAGTTGACGATTTTGAATCAGATATGGATGCTGATGATAATAACCATCTGGAAACTAATGATTAAGATATTTGGCAAAGAAATTGCAGTATTACCTGTAAATTATTGATATCTTTGTTAATATGTTAACCAATCTAATAATACACACTATGAAAAGAATTGTTTTGATCTTACTGACTGTATTGATGGTTTCTGCCTTATTCGGCCAGACGAACAAGAGGACCAGCGCCTTTAACTATCATCGTTATGGGAAACTGGATCTGGCGAAAGAAGCCATTGATGATGCTGCAAAGCATGACAAAACCATTAATGACGCCAGGACCTGGTTCTACAGGGGCAACATTTATTACGACATCGCCATGAGTTCCGATGAAAATTTCCGGAACCTGGATCCGGACCCCCTGGGCGTTGCATTGGAATCCTATAAAAAAGCGAAAGAATATGATTCAAAAAATGAGTATACTGATGATATAGAACGATTTACATTAGCGATCGGGGAGGGGTATTACAATCAGGGGGTGATTGATTATAATAACGAGGATTTCAAAGGTGCCGCTATAAGCTTTGAGAAATCATTCGATGTCAGCCTGGGAGCAGGAAGGGTGGATACCTCGGCTTTGTATAATGCAGCAGTGGCAGCAGTCCTGGGCCAGGAAACCGAAATGGCGAAAGGCTATTATGAAAGAGTGCTGGAGCTTGAATACTACAGACCAGATATATATGCCACTCTTGCAGAAATTTACAAATCAGAAGGCGATACTGCGCTTGCGCTTGCCACTGTGGTGGAAGGAAGGGAATTGTTTCCGGAGGATTTTAATTTGTTGATTGCCGAAACGAATGTTTACCTGACAACCGAAGAGAATGAGAAGGCCATCTCAAATTTGGAAATTGCCAAGGAGATCGATAAGACAAATCAATCCATTTTCTTCGCCGTCGGAACAATATACGATCAGATGGGGGATGTGGATAAGGCAATTGATGCCTATGAACAGGCCATCGGACTGGACCCCGATTATTTTGAAGCAAACTATAACCTGGGCGCTCTTTATGTAAATATGGCAGCTGATATTCTGGATAAAGCTAACAATCTACCGCTTGATGCCGTCAAAGAATATGAAGAACAGACAAAGCTTGCGAATGATATGCTGAAAAAATCAATACCGTATCTTGAAAAATCGCTGGAATTGATGCCCGATGACCTTAACACCCTGGTTTCACTGAAGGAAATCTATACTCGCCTGGGAATGATGGAAAAACTGGCGGAGATCGATTTACTATTGAAAAATGAATAATAGATTTAAAAAGGAGGGAGGACAATTGAATGATCCTCCCTCTGTTTTAAAAGCAAGATTTAACATAATATTAATTATAGGACATTTGTTATTCTCCGAGAGATACAGTTAAACCGAACCTTATGCCAAAAGTTCCGATTATTTCCCTGGAGTTTTCGGGGTTGTCCTCTTTTTCCTTGATCGTTAGGGAGTTGTAGCTGATCATGGTGTCGAAGCTGGCTCGGCTGCCGATGGGCACCGCCAGGCCTACGCCGCCATTGAACATTGTAAGGCTATGTTTCATCTTCTCCTCCTCGCCTTCCCATCCATCCCATTTATACACCAGGTTGCCGAAAGCGCCTCCTGCTTCCACGAAGGGTTTGACTTTGCCTGTGGGAATGTAATAACGGACAAATGGACCGGCAGTGAAGGTCGTGATCTGGGTGTTGTAATCCGATTCGGTATCCCCGACATTTAGATAAGACAGGTTCAGGTCCAGACCCAGGGCGAGGTTGTTTACAACAAAATACCCGATCCTCGGTGATATGTTCAGGCTGGTGAATTTGTCTTTGCCCTCATCTGTTCCATTGTCATCCTTGTACTTTACGGTGGAGAATCCGACACTCATCAGGTCGGGTGTGCACGGGGTGAAGTTATAAATCCCGAAGCTGGTGCGCGAGGAAACCCCGACCAGGAGCTTCCCCTTTTCTGTCTGTGCATTTACGCCTCCCTGGGCAAAAAAGCACAGCACGATGATGATTGATGCAATCTTTTTCATGGTTTTTCTTTTTAATGGTTTTACGTTGATTTTTTTATTGATGTGGAATTCCAATCAACTTGAACCAAAGTTAGCACTCCGGCACGCCTTGAGGAAATTGCTATTCCGGATGATAAAGATTGATTAAGTGTTAATTAATTAAAAGGGGTAGTATTACCGGGATGGTTTTGTGTTTTTTGGGTATAGATGATTTAATGACGAATGGATGTTGCAGTTTTTGCAAAAAAACAGATGAGTGTCATGTAGAATTTACTATTGTACATTCAAAACCACCCCGCACCCAGGTTCCTGAACGGCCACGGGATGCTCACCAGGATCAGCAGCAGCCCGATCGAATAATACCACAGGATGCTTTTGTTCATCTTCAGATCTTCAGCAGCGCGTTTGGCTTTGACATAACCCATGGTGATCAGGATCACGGCAGCGAGCATCAGCGCTATGTGCTCCACCAGGTAAAACCGCAACACGCTGTTGCTCATCGACGAGCCGGCGAAAATCACTTTCGGGCTGATGAAATACAGGATCAACCCGATGACCAGTTGTACATGCGTGGAAATGAGACCCAACAGGGCGGCCAGGGGCTTGCCCTCCTTCCGGTAAGATTTCATCGCCGCCCGGATAATGGCCCAGACAAGGAAAACCAGGACGAACCAGCGAAGTCCGGAGTGAATGTGGAGTAATATGCTGTACATGTTTAAGAAGTTAGAAGTTAGAAGTTAGAATTTTAGAAGTTAGAATTTAAACTTGGAAACTAGAAACAAAAAACAAGAAACAAGAAACAAGAAATTATAACGGTTAATTACTTTAATATTAATACTTTAGCGCTAATATTAGCATGTGTTTCCACCTTGATTACGTACAGGCCGCCGGGAAGATCTTTTCTTTCGAACAAGTACCGGCCGGGGATCAGGATTTGCTCATGCCTGAGCATTCTCCCTGTAATATCATATACATTCATGACAGCCTGCCCGGTGTAAATTCCCCCGGCTTCGATCGCCGCATAGTCGCCGGCAGGGTTCGGATAAATGGATAATTTTATGGCATCCTCAGCATACCTCTCTGCCAGGCTGGAGGTCCCTTCCAAAGTGTATTTTCGGAAAAATCCCCAGATCTCGTTGCTGGCCTTGATGTCCTGGTTGGTAATACCAATTATGATGTTCGATCCGGGCCAGGTGTGCCCTCCCCCATTAATGGTATAAAGCAATACTTCAGATGAATCATCGCAGGGAAAATATTGTGAGACAGTTACGGTAGAATTGTCGGTGGTGTCGATGTCCGGCAGGTCATACACCAGAGGATCGGTGGAACAGGCATTGTACCCCACCCAGTTGGCGATGGTAGGCGCTACGCCGGCATAAGGCACTACACCGTCGGCTGTGCCATGCATTTGCAGAACAGGGACCGGCCTGGAGGGCGTACAGGGGAAAAATGCCTGCAGGCCAGTCACCGAAGCGATCGCTGCAATCCGGTCCGACAGCTCGCAGGCCAGCCGGTAGCTCATGAACCCTCCCATCGACATGCCGGTGGCATATACCCGTTGAAGATCAATACTGTATAAAACATCCAGGGTATCGATCAGTGCGGAAATAAACCCGACGTCATCCACGCCGCTGGTGGAACTGACATTCCACAGCTTATTCACACCGTTGGGATACACAACAATGAATTCCCCCGTATCAGACACCTGGTTAAATTCCGTATAGATCTCCTGCTCCAGGGCATTCGATCCCATCCCGTGCATATTGATCACCAGCGGATAAGATTCCGAAGGATTGTATCCATCGGGCAAGTACAAGCGGTAAGTCCGGGTCAGCCCGTTATGGATGATGGAGTATTCCTGGCTAAATAATAATGTACACCATGTAAAGACTGAGATGAAGAGAACCCACTTTTTCATTTGCTGTATTATTTACAGCAAAGATAATAGAAACTGATCAGGCGCTCTCCCCCTTGATATGAACCTGCTTCAATAAGGCTGCTTTCCGAGGGAGATCTGCGGCCGGCCCCCATGTCCTGAAAGGACATCCGAAATTAGCCCGGGATGAAAATCCCGGGGTTGAAAGGAATATTACAAAATGAAAGTCCTGTAAGGACGACAGAAAAGAGATAAATATGGATATTGCCTTCTGTCGTCCCGATGGGACTATAAATGGAATTGTCGCTTTTAAACCCGGGACTGCCGTCCCGGGCTATAATCATTCGTCCTTCCGTGACGATTGCAGAGGAATCTGTCTGCTTTTTCGCATGTCAAAATGTCAAATTGTCAATAATCCCTAAGGCAACGGGCACTGAAACCGCGATGCTTGCCGCTGTAGTACCGGTAGACTTCCGGGGTGTCGTAAGTGAGGCGACGGTGCCAAGCGCTGTCGAAATTGAGCTCCGTCGACGTCCACCAGAAGCCATAGACGCCAACATTGAAGAAGTGACCATCGTAGTAGCGGCCGCCACCGGGCAGACCTGAGAAGCCGAACAGGTCGGTGCCGTTGCCATTTCCATACCAGCCGCTGGTGGTCTTCAGGTTCGTCCCGGCATCATATCCACGATACCAATCATCATACCATGCATCGTCACCAATCCCATACTGGCTGTCAACCGCCCCTTCCAGCACCTTCCATTCCTCATCCGTGGGCAGGTGCCAGTCCGGCGGGCAGATGCCCCGGGCGCCCTGCTGGGTGGTATATTGCATTATCTCCCACCACTGGTAGAGGCCGCCGTATTTGGTGCAACTGTCGGGTTGGTTGTAGTAGCAATACTTTTCCATGGTTCCATTGTTCGATTGTTCCATTGTTCCGGGGATCATCACTCCTACATTCAGGTTTTCTTTAAGCCAGCACTGGCTGAAGATCTGGATGGTGTTGTACACCTGTCCTTCATATTCCACCGTGGGCGTTCCCGGGCAGGGGATGTTGGTGGCAAACTGGAAGGTGTAGGTGGTGTTTTCCTCCGGGGAATCCAGCATACCGGATTGCCGGACAATGAAATCATTGACTTGCAAAGAGTTTTTCAAAACAGCTTCTCCTGATTGAGATCCCGTATAATCCAGCCGGCAGCTTTTGCCATACTGCTGTCCCGTTGAGATCATCTGTATGCTCCGGCTCATTCCATTCCAATAGGCTGTAAGGAAATAAAGTTTGCTATCGCCGGGATGGAACCTGAAAGAATGATAACCACCATCAAGTTGCCGGTCATTGCGGAGAACGACTCTCCCCTGCAAGTCTGTTATCATCACATGCACCTTCCCTGAATGAGGGATGTACATCGAGATTTCACTCCGGTCTGCCATAGGATTCGGAAAGTTTTGATAAACAGTAAATGACGAAAGATCATCACTCACTTCCGGAATGCCTACCGTGGACAATGTGGCATAGCCGACATAAAGCAGCAAATCTCCCGGGCTGATTTCAAGCGATAGCGTGGTATCAGGCCAGTAGATGATGGTTTCACCTCCCTGGGTGCGGTTCATCACTTTAATGCTGTCGAGCTGCACATAGACACCATTGTTCTCAGCCGTAAAGGTCAGCTCCAGTGTGGGGCGCTGGGAGAACAAGCCCAGCGAAATCGTTGCAAACAATGCAAAAAATGTAATTCTCTTTAACATGGCGCATGGATATTGGTTTGAAGTGCTAAATATAAGGAATTAAGGAGCGGAAAGCAAGGAAAAAATTGTGGGCAGATGTTCAACAGGGACTCCATCCCTTTTCAGAGGGACTCCGTCCCTATTGACCATACAAAACCGCCCAACGCCCATGTGAACGTCAACATTGGTATATGGAATATCTCATTTCCTAAACACCAATGTTCATTTCCGCATGGGCAATGGGCGATGGGAGATGGTCGATATGTAATGCATTAACCAGAAATTCATTCACAGGGACTCCATCCCTTTTCAGAGGGACTCCATCCATATTGACCATACAAAACCGCCCATCGCCCATGTGAACGTCAACATTGAAATATGGAATATCCCATTTCCTAAACACCAATGTTCATTTCCGCATGGGCAATGGGCGATGGGAGATGATCGATATGTAATGCATTAACCAGAAATTCATTCACAGGGACTCCATCCCTATGGGTTCGGTGGTAAGCTGGCACGACCACGGGATGCTCACCATGATCAGCAGCAGGCTGACTGATCATGCACTCTCCTCTTTAATATGACCCTGTGCCGATTTTTCCATTTGATTGATCAACGGCCTGAATTCCTTCCGGATGATTTCCCATTTATCGGGATACTGATCCAGCAAACGCCTGATCACGTCCCTGCTCTTGCCCAGTGCATCGGTAATGGCCGGGGCGGTGACCGGCGCATCCAGCGCCTGCCCGACATTTGCGCTGGTCAAAGGGACATTCCGGCTTTTCAATGAAATGGCGGCCTTCTCCAGCCTGTCAAGCAACTGCATGGCGCGCGACTGCCGGCTGTCGATCTTTTTAACATTTTGTGCAGCATCCTCCGGAAGCTGATAACTGTCGAAATCGAGACAGTAATCTTCTATCGTTAGTGCGCT
>JAWOHY010000178.1:0-21323 GCA_046484945.1 Bacteroidales bacterium | reverse complement strand
AAAGGAAGCCCCAACAGCCACCCCCGATGCCCGTAGGGCATCCGCTACTGTAAAACAATAGCCCAAAGCCACCCCCGATGCCCGTAGGGCATCCGCTACTGTAAAGGAAGCCCCAACAGCCACCCCCGATGCCCGTAGGGCATCAGCTACTGTAAAGGAAGCCCCAACAGCCACCCCCGATGCCCGTAGGGCATCCGCTACTGTAAAACGATAGCCCAAGACATCCCAGATGCCCGTAGGGCATCCGCTATTGCTCTTCCCAGAAATGAAACAAATAGCGATCATCATAATCAATCCCATTCCTCTTCAAAAACGCAACATATTCGTCCCTGAACTTCTTTTTCGCATGATGACGCTCCTGATTTTCAATGTAGAGATATATTCTTGGGAGTTGGGAACGACTGTATGTAAAACTCCCATATCCTTCCTGCCAGTAAAATTGATGTTTACACAATCCTTCTTCATTGATAAAGGTTGAAGAAGCCCGCTTGATATCCCGGACCGTTGCCGAAATGGACACATTCGGATTCAGCCCCATCAGAATGTGTACGTGATCAGATACACCGTTCACAATGATCGATTTGTGCTTCAACGATGTCACAACGCCGCTGATATAGCTGAAGACCCGTTCCCTGATGTCTTGTGTCAGCGCCGCTTCCCTGTATTTTACTGCGAAAACAAGGTGGACGTAATTTTGTGTGTATGTTCCAGGTTTCATGTCATCTTTTATTAATTGGTTTGTTATGAATGATTTGTTTTTCCTTATTGCTGAACCGCTACGCGGTTCGGGGTGGGGGGGGCTGATTTCTACAATAGAGGAACCGCTACGCGGTTCACAAAAGCAGACCGCTAGCCGATACTCGTAAGGCATCCGCTACTGTAAAACGATAGCCCAAGCCATCCCCGATGCCCGTAGGGCATCAGGTATCAATCTGTTTTTATATTAATCGGAAAAAAAAGGAAATATACCCGGTCGGTTTGAAAAAATATTTAATTTCATAGTCATATTTCACATCATTACAAACAATGAAAACTGCTGGTATAGTCAACCTTATTTGTATTTTATTCAGTCCCCTTGTTCACGGCCAGACCATCATTCCCGGTGGAAATGTCAGCGGGGAATGGACGGTGGCGGGGTCACCATACCTGGTCCAGGGAGACCTGATCGTACACTCCGATTCCAGCCTGGCAATCGGTCCGGGGACAACTGTGCTGTTTACGGGGCCTTATTCTCTGGAGATCCAGGGACAACTCCTTGCCCTGGGCAACCAGGGAATGCCCATCCAGTTTGACAAAGATACGGTTGTGGAGTACTGGCGGGGAATATATTTCAACCACACCAATAACAGTTCGATGGATTCCTCCCTGCTGGTCAACTGCTACATTTCAAACTGCAAGCAATCACCATCGATTAACATCTACAGTTCCAGCCGGATCAGGATCACGTCATGCCATATCACGAAGGGCTCGGCTTTTAATGGCGGCGGTATCAACTCTTTCGGCTCGGATTTCAGGATGGAAGAGGTAACAGTGGACTCCTGCCATGCGCTCGACGGCGCAGGGGTCTCCCTCGAGGCATCCAGCCCATACATGGTCAACTGCACGATCACAAATAACCAGGCCGATGGCGCCGGCGGCGGATTGGTTATTTATAGTGGCAGCGACCCGGTAATAGAGAATTGTCTTTTTTCTGACAACGACAGCTATGGCTCAGGCGGAGGGGTGTACATCAATTCATCAAGCCCGATTCTCAGGAGGTGCCGGTTTACAGGGAACAGAGGAGCAATTGGCGGCGCTAACTTTTACTCGGGAGGCGCCGTGAGTGTCAAACTCAACAGCAATCCACGCTTTGAAAACTGCATATTCGAAGATAATCAGAGTTACCGTGAAGGAGGCGCCATCGCTTCATTCTCCCCCACCGGGATCATCAACTGCCTGTTCGCCGATAATGTGGCCGTGGTCAGCGGCGGGGCGGTTTATGTGGGTTCAGCCGGCGTCATTGAATCACCCGTTCATAATTGTACCTTTATCAACAACGACAGCCCGCAGGGTTCCGCCCTGGCATCGCTCAACCATAAGGCACTGCTGAAAAACTGTATCCTCTGGCACCAGTCGCCCGCCAACCCCAACTCAATGATCTATCTTGACGCCTTCTTAAACAGCAATATCCTCCTGGTGGCCCATTGCGATCTCCAAAACGGCCAGCAGGCCATCGAAAAAGTCCCCAACGCACAATATACCTGGGGCCAGGGGAATATCGACCTGGATCCCGAATTTATGCCCGGCACGTGGGAGCTGAGCTGGAAATCGCCCTGCATCGAAGCGGGAACACCCGATACCATAGGCCTCAGCCTGCCGGAGACCGACCTCGCCGGCAACCCCAGGTTCGTAAACATGCTCGTCGATATCGGTTGCTACGAATACCAGCACCCGGTATTAATTCAAAATTTTGAATTCAAAATTCAAAATTCCATCAGGGTATATCCCAATCCGGCCAGGGATCACATTTTTGTCGATGCAAATGAGATTTCAGGCATGTATGAATTGTTAATTCTTAATTCCTCCGGATCGATTGTGCTGAGTGGAAAGATCAATTCCGGTGATATTCACAGGATCGATGTAAGCAGGCTGCCTTCTGGTTTATTTATGATAATTCTAAGCAATGAAGCGTATCAGTATTCAGGCAAAATAATTATCATACGGTAGAAAATCCCACACAGATTAATCGTTACCTTTGCAAACTTTTTGTGAAACAGAAATCTGCCAAATTGACCGGAAATCATCCTGTTTTATCTTTGGCAACAAAATTGAATGCAGCTTGTTTATACTTTAAATTTTATTAAAATGATAATAGCACCAATCTGGATCATATTCGGCATATTCATGCTGCTCAGCTGGCTGATCTCCATGCAGCTGAAATCAAAATTCAAAAAATACTCCAGGGTCCCCATCAATTATAACATGACGGGGAAAGAGGTAGCGGAAAAGATGCTCCGTGACAATGGGATCATGGATGTAAAAGTCATTTCCACCCCCGGACAGCTCACCGACCATTACAACCCGCTGAACAAGACGGTCAATCTAAGCCAGGGGGTTTATGGCAGCAGCAGTGTGGCAGCGGCGGCGGTGGCAGCCCACGAATGCGGTCATGCAGTGCAGCACGCCACGGCTTACAGCTTCCTGATGATGCGCTCAAAACTTGTACCGGTGGTCAGTTTTACCTCCAGATGGATACAGTGGGTATTGCTGGCAGGCATTCTGCTGGTCCAGATAACCCCTTCGGTCCTGCTCGTCGGGATCATTCTGTTTGCCATGACCACCCTGTTCAGCTTCATCACCCTTCCGGTGGAGATCAATGCCTCCAAAAGGGCCCTTGTCTGGCTCAACAGCAGCGGCATCACGAATGTCCAGAACCACGACAAGGCCCAGGATGCGCTCCGCTGGGCAGCCTATACCTATGTTGTGGCAGCGCTTGGCTCGCTGGCCACGTTGCTATATTATATCATGATCTTTTTAGGTAGAAGATAGTGAACATTTTGCATTGTGCATATTGCATAGTGCATTTTTCATTTACTTTGTGAAAAATTTGAATAATGGTTGTAATTGGTGGAAGGGATATCGGGCTCGGGGATTTTCAGAAGATTCTGTTTGACGGGGAGCCGGTTGTCCTGGATGAAAAGGCGCTGACCGATGTAGAAAACAGCTTTTCATTCCTGAAAGAATTCTCCAGGGACAAAATCATTTACGGGATCAATACCGGCCTGGGGCCGATGTCGCAGTTCAGGGTGCAGGAAAAAGACCGGCTGGCGTTGCAGTACAATCTGATCCGCAGCCATGCCGCCGGTTCGGGATATCCCCTGAAAGAGATACAGGTAAAGGCGCTGATGGTGGCCCGGCTCAATACGCTGATGAAGGGTTATTCGGGGATCCATCCGTCGGTGGTCATCCTGATCAGAGATTTCATCAATAAGGGCATTTACCCGGTGATTCCGCGCCACGGCGGTGTCGGCGCCAGCGGCGATCTCGTACAGCTGGCCCACCTGGCCCTTGCCCTTATCGGTGAAGGGAAGGTGACCCTGAACGGCGAACGAATGACTGCCGCCGAAGCTTTCTCCCGGATGGGCCTTGTACCGGTCAGTATGCATATCCGTGAAGCGCTGGCCCTGATCAACGGCACCTCCGCCATGTCGGGCATCGGTATCATCAACGTGATCTATTCCCGACGCCTGCTCGAGTGGGCGGTGGCCGCCTCCGCCCTCATCAACGAAGTAGTCGAAAGCTACGACGATCATTTCTCAGTTGAATTAAATCAGGTGAAATTGCATCCGGGACAGATGGCGATCACCGGTATGATGCAGAAGATCCTCTCCGGCAGCAAACTCACGCATAAAAGGGCCGAAGAACTTTTCAACGGCGCAAACGGGGAAACTATCTTCGCAAAAAAAATTCAGGAGTATTATTCACTTCGCTGCATTACGCAAATCCTGGGCCCGGTAATCGATACGGTCCGGAATGCGGAGCAGGTCATCCTTAATGAGATCAACTCAGTAAATGACAACCCTGTCATCGATTACCGGAATAAAAACGTATTTCATGGCGGGAATTTCCACGGAGATTATGTGGCGCTGGAAATGGATAAGCTCAAGATTTCCATCACGAAATTATCGATGCTGGCCGAACGGCAGTTGAATTTCCTGATGAACGACAAGCTGAACGGCAAGCTGCCCCCGTTCGTCAACCTGGGCGTCCTGGGTCTGAATCTGGGCATGCAGGGGGCGCAGTTCACCGCCACCTCCACCGTAGCTGAAAATCAGTCTCTCTCCACCCCGGCCTATATCCACAGCATCCCGACCAACAACGATAACCAGGATGTGGTCAGCATGGGCACCAACGCGGCGCTGATGGCCTGCCGCATCATCGAGAACAGTTACGAGGTGATGGCCATCCACCTTATCACCTTACTGCAGGCAATAGACTACCTCAGAATTCAAGGAAAGATGGCTTCCATCACTAAAAATATTTACCTGAAGCTCAGAGAACTGGTCCCGGTTTTCGTGGAAGACCATGAGATGTCGCCCGATATTGACAGGGTGAAACAACACCTGCTGCAAAATAACCCTGATATATAGCATGATGAAAAAATACGCTTTGGTTACCGGAGGATCGAGGGGCATCGGCAGGGAAATCTGCCTGAAGATAGCCGCATTGGGCTATGCAGTGATCATCAATTATAAGTCGAATGATGAAGAAGCACAGCATACCCTGGAAATGATCCTGCATGACGGAGGCGAGGGGGAACTGCTTAAATTCGACGTGTCCGATCCCCGGGCGATGGAAAAGGCACTGGATGGTTGGATGGAGTCGCATCCTGAAACCTATATCGCCGTTCTGGTGAACAATGCCGGCATCCGGCGCGACAACCTGCTGGTTTTCATGAGCGATGCAGAATGGAATGATGTGCTCAGCACCAACCTGGGCAGCTTCTTCCACATCACCCGGAAGGTTTTGAAGAATATGCTGGTCAACCGTTATGGCCGGATCGTGAATGTAGTATCCCTTTCGGGGATCAAGGGGTTGCCGGGCCAGACCAACTATTCGGCAGCCAAGGCCGGGATGATCGCCGCTACAAAAGCATTGGCACAGGAAGTCGGACGGAAGAGCGTGACGGTAAATGCTGTCGCGCCGGGATTTATCCGCACTGATATGACAAAGGACCTGGATGAGAAGGACTTCAAGGCGCTCATCCCGCTGAACCGCTTCGGCAACCCCGAAGAGGTGGCAGAGGTCGTGGCGTTCCTGGCATCGGACAAAGCATCGTACATTACGGGAGAGGTGGTTTCTGTTAATGGAGGCCTTTATACGTAATGTTGAATGATGAATGATGAATGTTGAATTATTCACATTTGTAAGTTTTTCCTGTATGTTTGATAATCGAATTCAAAATTTAAAATTCAAAATTCAAAATTTCTCATGCGTCGTGTTGTAATAACGGGAATGGGCATATACTCGACAATCGGGAAGAATCTCGATGAGGTCAGGGAGTCGTTGTATCAGGGGAAATCAGGCATAGGGCTGGATTTATCGCGGAAAGAGCTGGGTTTCAGATCTTCTCTTACGGGAATCCTGGACCGGCCGCAGCTGAAGGGAATGCTGGATCGCCGGCAGCGGGTGGGAATGCCTGAACAGGCTGACTATGCTTACATTGCCACTTTAGAGGCATTGAAACAGGCCGGCATCGATCAGGATTATCTCACGCGGATCGAAGCCGGCATTATATTCGGAAACGACAGCTCAGCCATACCCGTGATTGAAGCGATCGACATCATGCGCCATAAGAAAGACACTGCGCTGGTCGGGTCGGGATCCATTTTCCAGACCATGAATTCGACCATTTCGATGAACCTTTCAGTGATCTTTAAACTGAAAGGGATCAACATGACGGTCAGCGGCGCCTGCGCCAGCGGCTCGCACGCTGTGGGGCTGGCCTACTTACTGATCCGGAGCGGTTTGCAGGATTGTATCATCACCGGGGGCGGCCAGGAGATCAATAAGGAATCGATGGGCAATTTCGATGCGCTGAACGCTTTTTCCATCAGGGAAGATGAGCCGCAAAAAGCCTCCCGTCCATTCGACCGCGACCGCGACGGTCTGGTGCCCAGCGGGGGCGGCGCCACCCTCATCCTCGAAAGTTTTGAATCAGCACAAAAACGCGGGGCTAAGATACTGGCCGATGTGATCGGTTACGGCTTCTCCTCCAACGGCGAACATATCAGCGTCCCTAACCTCGAAGGGCCGGTGAAATCGATGCAGATGGCCATTCAGGATGCCGGGATCACCCCGGACAAGATCGGCTACATCAATGCCCACGCCACCTCTACCCCGGTCGGCGATGCTAAGGAAGCCGAAGCGATCGGCCTGGTCTTCGGCAAAAAACAACCCTATGTCAGCTCCACCAAATCGATGACAGGCCACGAAATGTGGATGGGCGGCGCCAGCGAGATCATCTATTCCATCCTCATGATGCAGAACGGCTTCATCGCCCCCAATATCAACTTCGAAAATCCCGACGAATACTCTGCCAAGCTGAACATCGTAGCCCAAACCATCAAAAAGCCCTTCAGCACCTTCCTCTCCAACGCCTTCGGATTTGGCGGGACGAATTCGACGCTGATCGTTAGATTGGCGTAGGGCATAGGGCGT
The DNA here is from genome assembly GCA_046484945.1 of Bacteroidales bacterium. Classification (GTDB taxonomy): domain Bacteria; phylum Bacteroidota; class Bacteroidia; order Bacteroidales; family JAGOPY01; genus JAGOPY01. Next base: position 14,123 of record JAWOHY010000178.1, on the reverse strand, counting down.
AGGGCATAGGGCGTAGGGCATAGGGCGTAGGGCGTAGGGCGTAGGGCGTAGGGCGTAGGGCGTAGGGCTTGGGGCGTAGGGCATAGGGCGTAGGGCGTAGGGCGTAGATTTCGATTGGACTTCTGGAACCTTGGAACTTTGGAACCCTGGAACCTTGGAACCCTGGAACCCTGGAACCCTGGAACCCTGGAACCTTGGAACTTTGGAACCCTGGAACCCTGGAACCCTGGAACCTTGGAACCCTGGAACCCTGGAACCCTAAAGGTTCCTTGTATTGTATGCGCTGCGTTTGATCACCCCCGGGATGATAGGATAGCAATATTTTACGAAAAACTCCACGCTGCTGCGGCTCCTGCCGTGAACGGTATTGTTCATGGTGTAATCATAGGCAACGCCGGCAGTAACGCCATTGTAAGTAATGCCTGCCATCAGGCCGGCGGCCCGCTCGGTGCGGAAAAATACCCCGCCCCACACCAGGTCGTTGTAGGTGACGATCGCGTTGAGATCCAACTGCACTGAGCCCTGGGTGGCTTTCATCAGGAAGCCTGGCGTCAGAACGACCGTGCGCTGCCGCTTCCGGTCAAGGAAATCAATATGATAACCGGCCATCACGTAATAGTGCCGGGCCAGATCGAACGCCGGACCGCCAATCTCCGATGAGTTACCCAGCAGGTTGCTGACGGAAACCCCGGCATGAAACTTCCGGGGGATGTTATAATGAAACCCCAGCCCCAGGTCGGTGACCATGCTACTGCCATCCGATCCGAAAGGAATGGAAGGATCCTCTCCCATTGGCTGCAAATTCGTATAATCAATGGACTTATGTTTGAAATCTAAAGCCAGTCCTCCACTGAGCATATGGTTGTTCGGGAAGATCTGGTGGTAAGCGTAATGCAGTTTAATATCGATGTTCCGTTCAAAGCCCAGCCTGTCGTACTGGAAGGTAAGCCCGGCGCCGCTCTTGATGGCATAAATGGGCATATCGGCAGTGATCCCGTAAACCTGCGGGTTTATCAGATTCCCCTCCGCATCCTGCAAGCCGATCCACTGGCTCCTGCCGAACCCCGTCAGGCATACCGCACCCGACACACCCGCCACAGCCGGGTTTAGGTTTACCTTGTTGAACATATACTGCGTCATTTGCGGTTCCTGCTGGGCATGCAAGCCCGGCAGAAATGCCAGGAACAGTATTCTGAATAATATCTTTCTCATATTGGTCATTTGAAAATGAGTTGAGATGCGTTTTCATCTATTGTATAACTGCCCATCCGGCCGAGCAGGTCCTGCCCGACAAGGACCCGCTTTCCGGTTCCGGCAATGACCTTCACCACAGTGTTGTCGAGGACAATTTGACCGCCCAGCCTAGCCTTTTTGAAGACAAGGGTTGCATTCTCCGCGATCCGGCCATCTGTCATGATCTCTTCAAAATCCCCATCAAAATCGTTTCGGTTGATCGCCCCCTTTTTCAGAAGGTCAAGCACAATCTCTTCATCAATCAAAGTCTCCGGAGAATCGGGCGAAAAAACAGCTTCCACACCATAGTCGTTCAGGTAAAATGTTGTCATAATCTGACTATCGGCGGTGTAAGTGAAATCTATATTCACCGATGAAGTATCGGATATGATCTGTATGACAGGTCCCCTCGCCTGGGATGGAGTCCCTGTTGATGGCTTGTAATCTTTAGCCAGGACGAAAAATTCGGTACGCCTGTTCAGTTGAAAAGCAGCCTCCTGGATATCTTTGGTGGGCAAAGAATAAACAAACTGGTCGTTGAGTTCGGTACCTGCCTTGAAATGGTAGTTCTCTTTAACAACATCTTTATTCAACACCCTGAACACCCGTTCACCATAGCCTTTGGCCACCAGCCGGCCGGGATCGATCCCCTGGCTGATGAGGAAGTCGACCACCGACTGTGCCCTTTTCTGCGACAGCACATCGTTGTACTCGTGTGAGGCCCTGGAATCGGTGTGCGACCGGAGCTCGATGACCAGGGTCTCGTTGATCTGCAGCAGCTCGACGAGTTGCATCAGCGAGTCTTCGTACTGCGGCTGCAGCCGCCAGTCATCCAGTGCATACAGTATGTCGGGCAGCACGATGGGCTGGTCGGGAATGGGCTCCAGCAGGTAGTCAAACCTGAAATGGTGGTCATCCTGGTAGATCCGCGAGGTAAACTCCTCTTTCTGCGCGAAATAATTGTCCTTCCTGATAAACAAAATATAATCGCTGTATTCTTTCACATAGGTGGTATCGAACCGGAACCGGCCCTGCTGATCCGTAAACATGGAAACGCTGTCGCCTTTTTCGCTGATCAGCAACACCTGGGCATCAGGCAGCGGCAACAGGGTCATCTGGTCCCTGACCTGCCCGGAAGCGTTGAACAGCATGGTGCGCCGGGTGAAACCATATATATCGTCGCCCCCTATTCCACCGGTACGGTTTGAGGTAAAATAACCTTCTTCACCGGGGACTTTGAAAATAATCCCGAAATCATCATATCCTGAATTGATGGGGCGGAGCAGGTTTTCCGAGGCGCTCCAGCTATTGTTCCTGAAAACCGACCTGTAAATGTCAAGTCCGCCGTAACCGGGAAGACCATCGGAAGAATAAAATAATAATGTATCATTACAGAGATAAGGAAACATCTCGTTTCCGGGGGTATTGATCCCACGGCCGGGTTGTACCGGTTTCCCGAAGGGTTCTTCACGACTTGCCCGCCTGGCCGTCCAGATATCTTTTCCGCCTTCCCCGCCTTTCATATCCGAAGAGAAAAAGATCGTAAGCTCATCTTTGCTGACAGTGGGCTGCCCCATGTTGGCCGCCGTATCAGCAAAAACAACCTCAGGCTCCGTCCAGCCATCACCTGTCCTGGTCGATTTCAGGATCCGGCAGTATTGCATCTTCGCATCGCTGCGGTTACAACGGGTGAAATAAATGGCCGTGAAATCGCCGTTAAAGGCCGCCGTTCCTTCGTGGACTTCGGTATTGATCATTTCTGTCTGGTCGAGCAAAACGGGAGGGGCCCAACCGCTGGCAGAAAGGGATGTGACAAAAAGATCGGAAAAAGGCAGGCCGTACCATTGATCGCTGTGCTTGCCGGTCGTCCCGCTCCTGTTGGAGGTAAAAACCATTTTATCAAAATGGCTGCTGAAGAAGGCGGGGGCGAAATCATCATATGACGAATTGATAGTCGGCGCGGGAAAAACATTGACCTGTATCCGGCGGTTTTTGTTCGACTCGATCCAGTCGCACGAGGCGAGGCCCGCTTTACCCATATGGTTCCGGGGCACCGCCTTCAGGTACTTACGGTAGAAACCGCGCGCCTCGTTCGTCTTGCCCTGCATGCGGAGCACGTCGGCATAACGCAGGTAATATTCAGGCTTCCCTTCGCCATAGTATCCGCCGGCCAGCTGATGATAATAGATCTCTGCCCTGTCAGGGTCGTTCATCATACGATAACATTCTCCCAGCATAAAAGTCGCATGGTCTTTCATCAGCTGGTCATCTTCGATCTTATCCAGCGCTTTCTGATAGTTTTCCGCAGCCTTGAAATACTGCAGGTCGCTGAAGTCGGCCAGCGCCTGTTTCATTTCTTTATGCTGGGCGTCCGCCGTGCCGCAGAGTAAGATCATTACCAGGACCAGCGGCCATATTATTCTTACAGTGTATTTCATTCCGTTGCGATCGGTTAATTTTTAATGATTCTTACAAAATAGTTCTGCCTGTCATCATAAATTCTGATGAAGTAGATCCCGTTGGTCATTCCGGTAAGGTCAAGGATCATATTTTCGGGATCATTGATTATGCCCGAAGCCACCAGTTGCCCGTACAGCGAATAGATCGTGTAACTGACCGGGGCGCTGAGCGGCCCTGAAGCGGAGATTTTCAGCTTTCCCCTGACAGGGTTGGGATAAGCTTCAGCAGCATGCCGCAGAAGCAATACGCTACCCTGGCGCGTGTATGTTTTTCCGTCAAAGCCTTTGGCTTCGATGTAATAGAAGTATGTGCCATCGGGTAACCTGGCGCCTCCGCTTGTGCGGCCATCCCATTTCCCACCCACCTCTTCGATACGGTAAACGATGTTGCCCCATGTGTTGAAGATATTCACCTTCAACTCCTGAATGCCCGTCGTCCGGACCTCGAAATAATCGTTATAGCCATCATCATTGGGGGTGAAGACGTTATTGGCCTCAATCGTCACAATAATATCGACAAAGATGTCGATGACCGCTGTTTCGGTGCAATAGTGCGGATGTCCGGAGCGTACTTCCAGGATCACCTGGTGATTGCCGTATTCGGTGAAAGTAAACGAGGGTGATTGACTGTCGCTTGAGTCGGCAGGTGTAAAATACCAGGTCCAGGTGGCGGGATCGTTGGCTGTAAAATCGAAGTGGACTGTAAGCGGGACATGCCCCGATAAAGGTTCGGCGATGATCTGCGGGCCCAGGTAAACAGCCGGAAGTGAGGTGATAGAATCGGTAAAGGTGCAGTTTTCCGAATCCACGATATAGATTTCATGCACCCCCGACGGGAAACCGACGACAAAGTTGCCATCAATGGGATTCCCATTCACATAGTAAGTGTAGGGAGGATACCCTCCTAAGGCGAGGATCTCGAGGCTTCCGTTTCCGTCGCCATAACAAGTTTCCGGAACGATGTTGTAATTGGAAGAGAGCCCCAGGAATTCCGGATCTATATAGACCTGCCGGATGACCTCGCTGTAGCATCCGGCATCACTGTATGCCCTGAACGCCACCTCATAGGTCCCCGGCTCCTGATAGGCATGGACCGGGTTTTGCTCATAAGAAACGCCGCCATCTCCGAACAACCATTCATACCCGGCAATAGTGTAAGGTGATACAACGGAGGCCTGCCCTGAGAACAGCACGGTCCAGCCGGTGCAGAAATTATCCCAGCTCATCGACACCTCAGGTGATGGTTTAGAATAACGCATCGCCTTCAGGGTGTCGTTGTTGATATTATCATCAAGGGTGTTGATGAGCCAGATCTTGAACAGGTAATCGCCGTAAGTCGAGATGTTTTCCGTTGTCCCGAAAGTATGGATCACGTCTTCATAGAGCGGGCCGGGGATAGTATCAATGTGCACCGGGCCGTTATCCATCTGGTAGGCGACTTTCAGATCGGCAAACGGCACATCGCCGAATTGCCGGATATAGACGATCACGCTGTCGACATCGGGGTGATAGCAATCCAGCGTTGGGCTAAGCAGATCCAGCACGCCGTAATCAACGAAGAATTCCAGGCAGCCAATATCGGGTGCCTGGCTGAAACGCAACTTCCCGTCGATGTCGAAGAGAATGCCTGCCAGCGGAATGCCCGCTCCGTTCAGCGCCCGCTGGAACGGCAGCGGAATGGTATCGGCCTTGAAGAATGGGTTAATTGCCCTGGAATTAGCATCCCCATTCAAAAGCTGGCCCCACTGGTTCAGGTTGGAATAAGACTGTCCGCCTACTTTGCCGATCATTCCCTGCGGATGGGAGTAATTGTTGTAATCGAGGGAGAATCCCAGCCCCTGTTGCTCGATGTTGAATGGGGTGCCGATGGATTTAACACTGAAGATATTATTACGCCCTGTGACCAGATTGCAGCTTTTCATCACTACAGCGTTGCTCCTTCCCTGGGCATCTGTATTGGTTGTATTGATGCTGTTGAAATGCAGGCGGAGGGTGTCGATATTTTGCAGTTGGAAACCATGCACCGGCCCCTCTCCACGGGTATGGACAAAATTATTGATCAGGTCAAGGTTTGTCGTATTTATTGCAAAGACGCCATTGGTGCCGTCCGGTGAATTCTGATGACTCCGGACATTCAGGAAGCGGTTGGCGAGGATCTCAATGTTTTTACAATTATTATCGACATAAATCCCCTCGTGCATATCGTCGATGAAATTATGGCTGATGCGCACGCTGTCGGCGCCAACCATGTATACTGCCCGGTAGCACCGGCTGATATGGTTATCTACCAGGGTTAACCGGCGTGTCTGGTGACCGATCCGGAACAGGACATTCCTGCGGCTGGCATCTCCGCGAATAATATTACCGGTGAAAGTAATATCCTGCGTTCCGGCGCCGGTAAAGCTCACCGCGCCCGCCCTGAAATCAATGCAATCGATAACACTTTGGCTGACAGTTACATTCTGGCTGCCACCCTGTATAACCAGGGCCAGGTCAGACTCCTTCCTTACTTCAAAGTAACAACCGTCGAAAACAATATCTTTCGCTCCTTCAAGCGTCACGGCATTGTTGGCTTTCCCGGCCGTGGCGCCGGTATACAATCCGAGATCCTGGAAAGTGATATGGCTGGCGCCGTAAAGATTGATCATTGATTCGAATTTAATGGCTCCCGGGGCGATCCGGATCACTGCATCGGTATTGTTACCGCTTTCCGACTTGAATGTCACCGGTTTTTCGGCAGACGAACCCACCACGGAATTCAGCCTGAACTGCTCATAATATATACCATCGCGAACGACAAAGGTAACAGGGCAGGTGATTCCGGCCAGGTTCAGCGCTGAAACGGCATCACCCACATTCTCAAAATCAGGATCCGGACCGCCGATAGTATAAACCCCGCACAAAGGCCCGGCCAGCTTGCGGCTGATCAACGTATCGTTGGTATGGTTGCAATCTCCGGAACCGTTCGGGGTGCTGGTCCAGGTTTTAAGAATATACAACAACCCCGGCTGATACTCAAAAGTGCCGGCAGTAATATCAGCAGCGGCACCTGATGCCAGGTTCCCTGTCCACTGGAAAGGCGTTTGAGGTTGTCCATTCACCTGCCAGTTGATATTCACAGAAGTCAGCGCAGCGGTCCCCTGGTTGATGAGCCGCACCCTGAGCTGCGCCGAACCGCCTGACAAAGGGTTGACGGGGCCTAAAATGGCGTTAATGCCAGCATCTGATGCGCAAGGGGTGTATTCTTTTGCCCCGATATCAGGGGTTGCCGGATGACGAAGCGTACCGTCGATATCATCAGTGACCCCCGCCACCGGTGTGCCGGCGTTGTTCAGCAGGATCTGGTTCATCGAAAGTTCGGTATCGGTAGTGAAAAATGGGTTTGCTGAGAGTGAATTGGCGTCCATTCCCAGCGAATCCCGCCAGGCACCCAGGCCGGTGTAAAGGTTGCCGTTATAAAATCCGATGGACTCGTCAAAACTGTAATAATTGTTGTGGTTGAGGTCGAAAGGAGGCGTGAACGATGTAATAAATATGGGAATCCCGGCATGGCGTACATTGAAAATATTATTCCGGACCACCACCTGGCTGCTGGTGAGCAGATGCATGCCCTTGCTGCGGGCATGAAAATCCTGGTTGGTGACATTCACGCTGTTGAAATTCACCCTGGCGCCGGTAATTTTCTGCAGCGTGATCCCCGAAACGATCCCCTGCCCTGTTGTGTGAATGTAATTATTGAAAATATCAAGCTGCGTGGAATTATTGGCATAGATCCCGTGTGTACCATCCTGGTTGTCGGGATGGTGTTTCACCCGTGTCATGCGATTGGCGAAAATGGTGATGTGGTTAGACCATTCATCTGCATATATCCCATGGTTAACATCATCAAACCGGTTACCGGATATGTTGACGCTGTCGCATTGCAGTATATGCACCGCCCGGTAGCCTCTTTCGATGTAGTTTCCCGAAATGTTGACCATGCTCACATATTTACCGATCTTAATTGTCGAATAATTCCAGTCGGAAGCGCCCCGGATGGTATTGCCGGTGATCTCGATATCGCGGGTCTGCCCTCCCTCAACAGAGATGGCATATGCCCTGGGGACGATGGCCTCAAAGCGGCTGTTCCTGATCCGGATCTGGCTGCTGCCCTCCAGCACGCCGATGCTCAGGTCGGCATCCTTGCGGGCCTCGAAATAGCAATTCTCAAAGCTGATGTTCTGCACGCCGCTCATCAGCAGCGCATTGTTGTTGAAGCTGACATTTGACCCGGTTACAAAGCTGAGATCTTTAAAGGACACATTCTGAGTCCCTTGCAGGTAGATCATCGTTTCAAATTTCATCGCCTCCGGGATGATCCGGATAATCGTCTTGGAGCTGTCGCCGCCTTCGGAGCGGAAAGTGATGCCGTTTTCCGGTGAAGATCCGGGGATCGCCTTCAGGTTGAACTGTTCATAATAGAGGCCGTCGCGCACCAGGAAGGTGACCGGGCAATCTATGCCGGCCAGGTTGAGCACCGTGGCTGCCTGCGAAAGAGAGATGAAATCAGGCATGTCCCCGCCAACAGTATAGGTGCCGCAAAGCGGTGCAGCCAGTTCGCCGGTAGTGATCGTGTCATTGGCATGGTTGCAGTCGGAAGTATTGTTGGGCTCGCTGGTCCATGATTTCAACGTGTAAAGTATCCCGGCCTGGAAATCGAAACTACCGATGTTTACCTCCTGGCTCTGACCGGAGGCCAGGTTGCCCGACCAGGTGTACGAGGCCTGCAGCTCACTGTTCACCTGCCAGTTGATCTTTGCCGAGGTAAGCGCCGCCGTTCCCTGGTTTGTCAGCACCACCCGCACCTGTTCCACACCACCTCCCAGCGGGTTCTGTGGATTGACAAGTCCGTTGATGCCAGCGTCAATGGCACAGGGATCGTATTCCTTCGCCCCCGGGTCGGGAGTGGAAGGATCTCGTAAGGTTCCGTCAATATCGCGATCAATGCCAGCTACCGGCACGCCGGTATTATTCAACAGGATCTGGTTCATCGAAAGATCGGTATCAGCGCTGTAAAATGGACGATAAGACATCGATGACGGATCGGTTCCCACCGCACTGATCCAGGCGGCCAGGTCGGTATGCCGTACGCCGTTGTAATAACCAATGGTGTTATCAAAACTGAAGTAATTATTCCGGTCAAAGTCGACCGGCAGGGTGTTCGACTCGAAATAAACGGGAATGCCGGCATATTTGACATGTAAGATATTGTTCCGGGCCGTTGTGCCGCTGCTTTCCCTCAGGTAGATCCCCTTGCTCCTGCCCTGCGCGTCCTGGTTGGTGATATTTACGCTGTTGAAATTCACAGTGGATGATGTGGCTGTTTGCAGGCTGATGCCGTTGACCAGCCCGTCGCCGGTAGTATGGATGAAATTGTTGAAGAGATCGGCGTGCTGGGTCTTGCTGACCAGTATGCCGCTGGTGCCGTCGGGAACATTCTGATGGTGCTTGACGCCGGTGATCCGGTTGCCCGATATTTCGACATTCATGCTCTGGTTATCGGTGTGTACGCCGAAATTCACGTCACTGATGACATTATTCCGGACCGTCACGCTGTCGGCCTGGGTGATATACATTGCCCGGTAACATTGCCAGAGGGAGTTCCCGGTGATGTCGACCCGTTTGGCGCCACTCTCCACAATGATAGCAGATTGGCCCCATTCAGCCCCTCCCTTGATCTGGTTATTAACGATCTCTAACTCCCTTGTCGTGTTGCCCGATATGATGATGGCAGTGATGCGGGGGCTCACCGACTCGAAGCGGTTGTTCCGGACCGAAAGGGCATTGGTTCCGTTTCTGGCCACCAACCCGACGTCATACTGGTTGCGGATCTCGAAATAACACTGATCAAAAACGATATCATACCCGCCGTCAACGACGACTGCATAATTGTTAAAGTTCGAAGCGGCGCCCGTGAGCAGCCCCAGTTGCCGGAAAGTCACATGGCTCGCATCATCCATGAGGATCATGGGATCATATTTCAGCGCGGCCGGCACGATCCTGACCACCGCCTGGGTGCTGTCGCCGCTCTCCGACCGGAACGTGACCCTGTTGTCGGGGGATGCCCCCGGGATGTTCCGCAGAATGAACTGTTCATAGTAAAGACCGTCGCGCACCAGGAATGTGACAGGGCAGGTGATCCCGGCGGCGTTCAACCGCGTCACCGCATCGGATAAGCTCCCGAAATCGGGATTGGAGCCGCCGATGGTATAGGTACCGCAAAGGGCTACCTGCACATATTTGGTGATCGTATCGTTGAACGGGTTCGGGTCGGGCATGCCGTTCGGGTTGGTTTGCCATACCTTGAGCAAAACAGCATCCTGGAAATTATATGTCCCTATGCTGATATTACCGGCAGTCTGTCCGAAACCGATATTCCCGTTCCAGTTGTATGACGGCTGCGCCACGCCGTTAGCGGTCCAGTGGATAGTGGCTGAAGAGATGGTGTTATAGCCGAAGTTGCCCAGCGTGATCTCGACATTCTGTAAGCCGGCGGCCACGGGAGAAGTAGGATGGTCGATGGACACCACACCGCAATCAAGCGGTTGCGAAGCATAGATCCTGATGTTGTCAACAGCCCAGAACCCGCTGCCATTTCCCGACCAGACAAAACGCAGCCTGGCATTGGTAACGCCACCGGTAATGGCCGACAGGTCAACGATCTCAGATGAAGGATTTTGCGTGGCCAGGGTGTATGTCTGAACGATATGCCAGTTATCCCCATCGTATGCTTCGATCCGGGCCGTTCCACCGGTGCCGGGATCCAGGGTCTGATGAAAGTGCAGCAGGATGAAATTGCTGATGGATGCATCAAACAATGGCGTTTCAAGGGCCGCCTCCTCCGGATTTGTCCCTGGAGAGATCTCTTCACTATCGAAAATAGCAAAAGGGGCAATGACCGGGAAATCGATCAGCCGGTTGCCCGGATTGTCAAAATGCCAAAGGTCATCGGCCAAACCGGTGATCATATAGTTGGTCCAGCCGGCAGGCGGCACTGTCCCCGATGCCCCCGAGAAATCCTCATTGAGGATATACATTTGGGAGAAGGATTGGTAACCAAGGCTGAAAACAATTAAGAGAAGAACGTATAATCTTTTCATTTTAAACGGATAGTAATAAATATTTTATACCCAAAATACCGCAAAAAGTTACACCAACGGCCTTTTACAGCAGGGGGTAACAATTACTGTTCATTAATCGGAAAAAGGAAGGAAAGTTATATGGGGGTCAGATCATGGTCGTGATCACCCTCAAACTTCGTTCCACAAGAATGATCTGACTATATCTGACCTGTGCTTGATAAATTGTTCTAATTTTGTCTGGAGAAAATAAGTTTTTGACGGATGATCCTTCAGGCAAAATTCATATTATCAGTTTTACTCGTTGTGCTGGTCACACTGGTAAGCCTGGGACAGAGCAGGCAGGATGATGCACTCCGGCAATTCATCTCCGGCGAAGAAGGCGCCTATGCCGACTCTCTTCATGAATTGACAATCTACGTCATTCCATCAGTGGTAAAATACAAATGGGATTCGCCCCATTCACTCTACCGCAGCTACATCAGAAACATGAGGAGAAGCCTGTTCAATAACCATACCTATCTGCTGGGGCATGCATTTGTCGAGCTTCGCTCTCCATTGATCCCAGGTAAATTGCTTACCGGGATGAGCGCATCCTCTCGCAAGGAGCAGCGGCAAAATGTTCTGAAAGAGCATTACGGGATGGCCATCCTGGGAGCTGTATTACAAGGCAGGATGGAAACACTGGAAGAGCTTGTGGAGAAAAAAGAAAAATACGCCCGCCGTGGCGACCTGGCTTTTATTCGTGTATGGATCAGTGAAGGGGCCGTGATCAGATTGCTTCGTTTTTTCAAAACTTACCATTCAACCTTTGGAAACGAAGAAGTCAGCCTGCCGTCATACGGCGGGGCTTTCTGGCCGCGATATAAAAGCGAGGGGGCCGGATGTTCCGCTTTTGCGGTGAGTTTTTTTGATGTCGCAGGCATAATGAGACAGCATTTTGATGAATGGAAAATTAAGATCGACATTCCGATGGAAATTATCGGTGGCCCTTATAACGATCATCACAAGGTTCGGATACGCGATGTGAAGAAACTAAAAAGCTGGTCGGATGGTAACGGTGAAAGGCATGTCACCTACGAACCTTTCGAAATATACGACCCATCGCTGATGTTCGATTGGATCCATGACACCTGGAACATATACAGGCAGGAAGATGATCAGGCAATCAGGCCGGTTATAGAAAATGATGCCTATGGATTGATCTTCGATGCCCGTGACATCCCTGTTCCCAATAATGAAGAATTGTTCATAGAACGCCCGGTCAGATCGGTTTTTATCGATTACTACATACAGGAATTTCTGGCTGAACCTAACCCTGAATAAAAAAGAGTACGATAAATAAATCCATTGAATTAAAAACCTATGAAAACATTGAGAATTATTACAGGATTTATCGCTATCCTGTGCCTGACAGCCTGCAGCTCCACAAGCATGATCGGCTCCTGGTCAGATCCGGCTGCAGCAGAAATCCGTACCGACAAAGTGATGGTTTTCGGCGTCACACCCAGGATGGATGTGCGGCAGAATGTTGAAAACCAAATGGCTACTATGTTAAAGAGTAAAGGTGTGGATATTACACCCAGTATTACGGTTTTCCCGCCAGGCATTAAAGATGCGGAAATAATCGAAAAGGAACTCATTAACAATGGATATAACATGGCTATCGTTATCAGCCTTTTCGATTCAAAGGAAGATACGCGCTATGTGCAGGGAACGGTCACCTATGCCCCCGGCCCATATCATTATCCTTTCAGGGGATATATGGGCTATTCTTATGGCCAGATATATCAACCGGGGTATTATGAGACCACGACTCTATACTATCTGGAATGCAATGCCTATTCATTGCCGGAGGGGAAGCTGGTTTATTCAGGCCAGACAAAGACCGTTGACCCTGCCAGTCTTGATAAGTTCTCATACGACCTGGCCAGCACCCTGGTGAAGGATATGACCCAAAAAGGCATCCTGCCGGCAAAGTAATTTGAATTTCGTTTTCTGATGAACAATCTGACCAGGCATATTTTTCTGCTTTGTTTGTTACTGGCAGGATTATGGTCGTGCCAGCCCAAAACCCGGCAACCCGAAACCCCGGAACCTGGAACTTTGGAACCTGGAACAATTATAGAGGTTCCCGCTTTCAATCCCGACTCCGCCTATGCCTTTGTAGAAGCGCAATGTGATTTCGGTCCGCGGGTTCCCGGGACTCCATCCCATGCCGCCTGCGCCGAATACCTTGAAAACATGCTTGGTAGGTTTTCGCCGCATGTGCAGGTACAGTCGTTTCGCAGCAGGGCGTTTGATGGCACTGTGCTGAACGGGAAAAACATCATCGCCTCCTTCCAGCCGGAGAAGCGGGCCCGTCTCATGCTCTGCGCCCATTGGGATTCGCGGCCTTTCGCCGACCATGATCCCGATCCGGCCAAACGCAACCAGCCGGTGATGGGCGCCAACGACGGCGCCAGCGGTGTGGGGGTGCTGCTCGAAGTGGCCCGCCTGCTGAGTGCAAACGAGCCCCGCATTGGCGTGGATATCATCTTCTTCGACCTGGAAGATTATGGCCCCCCGAACGACAACCAGACCGAAGCGAAAAACGAGCACTGGGGACTTGGATCGCAACACTGGTCGCGAAACCCGCATGTATACAACTACCGGCCCCGCTATGTCATACTCCTCGACATGGTCGGCGCAGCCGATGCAACGTTCCGGCAGGAGGGATTCTCCATGCACTTTGCCCCCGACAAGGTGAAAAAGGTTTGGGATATTGCCCACCGGCTTGGTTACAAGGACTATTTCCCGAAGGAACGGGGCAGCTTTATCAACGACGACCACTATTTCATCAACGAGATCGCCAGGATCCCCGCCATCAATATCATCCACCTCGACCCGAATTCATCCAACGGAAGCTTTTTCGAATACTGGCACACGACAGAAGATACCATGGATAAGATTGACAGCCGGACGTTGGGCGTGGTGGGAGATGTGGTGATCCAGACACTGTTTATGGAGAAGTAATATTTTGTTTTCCGCTGGGTTTTGTTGCCTGGGGCTGACTTGGTTTAAACACAATAGGCACAATAGGGCACATAGGAACCACATAAGATCTACTGTGTATTCTATTGTGTCCTATTGTGCCTAATGTGGTTAAAAAAAATCATCAAATCAGTTAAAGAAGTTCATTCGCAAGATTAGCAAGCTCGCTCCTCTCCCCTTTCTCCAGTCTCACATGCGCATAGATCGGATGGTGCTTGATCTTGTCGATGAGGTAGGATAGCCCGTTGCTCTGCGAATCAAGGTAAGGGGTGTCGATCTG
>JAWOHY010000197.1:0-6752 GCA_046484945.1 Bacteroidales bacterium | reverse complement strand
TCTTCTGAACCGGTGTCCTATATTTATGATCTTGGCGACTTGTGGCTGCGAAAAACCGGTTTCCCTGTGGTATTTGCCGTGTTTGCAGTCAGAGAAAGGGTTATTGAAAGATATACATCTCAAATTAAAGCGGTTGTTTCTTCATATCATCATTCTTTGCATTGTCTTGAAGAACAAAGAGAACACCTCGTTTCAAAGGCAAGGGCAAAGTATCCGGATATTGTTTACGACATAAACCGCTATTTTGATCGCTTGCAATTTAATTTTGATGAGGATTTAAAGCAAGCGTTGATGTTTTACTTTGCCGCTGCAGGAGAGATGGGATTGATCAAAAAAGTGAGACATTTAAAATATTGTGATATTTCTTAACTATTTGAAAATGATGAAGCATAAAAAAGAAAACAGCGAGCTTTATCATAAAATCTACGCGGGGGAACGAATAAGCCCTGAAGAGGCGCTAAATCTGTTTTCCTGGGGCATTATCGATCTGGCGAAAGCCGGAGACATGCGCAGGAAACTGGCATTTCCCAAGGAAACGGTCGGGTTCATTATCGACCGGATTGTCAATTTCACCAATATCTGCGAGGCGGCATGCGCGTTTTGCGCATTTCATGCCCGGGCAAATCTTATTGAACCCTATGAACTGACCAATAACGATATTTGCCTGAAGGTTGAAGAACTTGTCGATGCAGGGGGCACCCAAGTCATGCTTCAAGGTGGACTTCACCCTGACTATACGTTGAATACATATGTCGACATGGTTGATTCGGTAAAAAAACGTTTCCCTGAAATTTATCTCCACTCTTTTTCCCCAGCAGAACTCGTTCATATTTCGCGTAAAAGCGCTCTGCCGCTCAATGATGTTGTGAAGACACTCAAGGACGCGGGCCTCGATTCCGTGCCCGGTGCATCGGACTTGCTGATCGGCAGGATCCGCGCCAAAGTCAGTCCCAGAAAAATCACGGTGGATGAATGGCGAGATGTCATGTATGCGCTTTGCCGGAATGAAATGAAGTCTTCGGCAACCATGACGTATGGAATGGGAGAAACCAATGAAGAAAAGGTCGGGCATTTAAACGTTATTCGAGATGTCCAGGATGAAACCGGAATCTTACAGGCGTTTATCCCCTGGTCTTTTTCGCCGGCAAAGACGCGCTTGGAAGATATGCTTCCGGCAACCGGTATCGATTATCTTCAAATCCTGGCCATTTCACGGATTTTTCTTGACAATATCACTCATATTCAAGCCGGCTGGCTGACCGAAGGATTGAAACTTGCTCAGGTTGCCCTGACCATGGGGGCAAACGACATGGGTGGGGTGCTCATGGAAGAGGTTGTGGTAAAGGCGACAGGGATAACGACAAAAACCAACGACAAAGAGCTTGTCGATATTATTAAAAATGCCGGAAAAATTCCTGTTCAAAGAGATTCCCGCTATCGCGTGATAAGGGAGTGGAGATGATACGTCTCGATATCGCCTTTTCGACATGCCCAAACGACACATTTATTTTTCATGCACTGCTTCATGATCGTATCGATTCGGGAAATTACCGTTTTGCTCCTCATATGCACGATGTGGAGACCCTGAACAAAAAAGCGTTTTACAAAACATTTCCGGTTTCAAAGCTTTCCTTCTACGCGTATCTTAAGCTCAGGAAAAACTATGAAATCCTTGATGCAGGCTCGGCGCTGGGGTATGGATGCGGACCTCTGCTGGTGGGGAAAACATCGGATCTGTTTTTTCCGCAAGCAAAAATCGCCGTTCCCGGTGAATACACGACCGCATATCTGCTGCTCAAACTCTGGAATCCTGAAATATGTAATATCGAAGTTACCCGGTTTGACAATATCCTTGAAGGCGTACAAATCGGAAGATATGATGCCGGGCTGATTATTCACGAGGGGAGGTTCATCTATCCGAAATATGGCTGTGTCGAGATCGTCGATCTTGGCAAATGGTGGGAAGCTGAAACATCCCTTCCGATTCCTTTGGGATGTATTGCTGTCAGAAAAGATCCCCCTTTTATCGATTATAAAGATGATATCGAATATCTTATAAGAGATTCGGTGCAATATGCTTTAAACCACAGAGACGCTTCCAGGGAATTCGTAAAGTTGCATGCGCAGGAATTGGATGACCAGGTGATTGATGGTCATGTCGACCTGTATGTGAATCATTTTACCGTATCGCTGGGTAATACAGGGGCAAAGGCCATACAGGCCCTTGAGGAGATGGCTCGGTGGAAAAAAATATTGTAACTGCCATGGTTATGGCCACCATGCTCGAGGCAAAACCGTTTGTTTTGGGAATGTCTTTAAAACAAACCCGAAAAGCACCTTTTCGGCTATTTCAAAATGATAATACGCTGCTCATCATTTCAGGTATCGGCAAAGCAAATGCCGCCATGGCTGTCGTTTACTGCTGTCTAAAATTCAAACCGGGATGCATCTGCAATTTGGGTGCAGCAGGCGCTGCCCACTCCGGATATGATCTTGGAGAGACATTTCATATCCGTAAGGTTATCGAACATGACCGGCCGGATCTGAATTCAAAAAAAGCATATATGATTCACGAACCGGATCTGTTAAAAGGATTCAAAACCGCAAAACTGGCCACCTGTGATCGGGCGGTTCTTGATCCTCTGGAACGCAAAGCGATTTCTTCAAGGGCGGACCTGCTTGACATGGAAGGTGCGGCAGTGGTTCAGGCTTGCAGGAAGTTTGAGGCAAGCTGTTTTTTGTTCAAATTTGTCAGTGACACACCGGATCATACGCGCGACCAGGATATCGTGGATAATATCCGGTTTTATCGTGAAAGATTTTACGCGTATTTTGCCGACTCCGTTATGCCGGTGTTGACTTCTGCCAGACATTTCGGATCTTTAACAGAATTGTAAACAATGTCGACTGGTTGTAACCCTTGAACCTGGAACCAATCCGTTCAGGTCATACTTTCTTTTGAACCACCAGGCGGGAAAAATGCTCAAAAGACCGGTCGTAAGTCCGCTCCGCATCATTCGGGAAACAGCAGGCCGGAAGCTCCCGGCTCTTCAGGTGGTATTGTAAACAATCACAGCACGTTCCTTTCCGTGAACACGGTTCATAACTGCAGTTGCACAT
Source organism: Bacteroidales bacterium (assembly GCA_046484945.1). Classification (GTDB taxonomy): domain Bacteria; phylum Bacteroidota; class Bacteroidia; order Bacteroidales; family JAGOPY01; genus JAGOPY01. Next base: position 3,632 of record JAWOHY010000197.1, on the reverse strand, counting down.
TTTGAGATTCTGTTCTTTTTTGCATTCCATTATTCTTCTCCTGATGAAAGGCTCAGGTCACTGTTCCTCCGGCTTTTATTGAATCCGGGAACGTCTCTGAAGGTCTGGTCGCGTCTGTGACCAATATCTCATCGTCCTCTAACCTGGCCAATTCATTTAAGGCCTCTCGGATTTCTATTGAACCGGCATCTTTTATGCGCTTTACGGTGGTGTATTCCTTCTTTGCATCCCTTAAAGAAAATCGTCCTGCAGTCTTTTCGAGATAGGCATGGACAAAGCCTTTCACGGCTTGCCAACTATCTCGACGCGTCTGATTTTCAAGGGGGGTGAGTCTGTCCAGATCCCTTAACGAGCGAGAATGAAATCTGGATACCAGCCATTTCAGAATCAGCGTCACCCATAGGAAGAAGACGATCAAAGCAGTACCGCCGCCGATACCAAGGATCAGGCGCAGGTCCATGCCGCCCAGGAGATTGGGAATAATGCCGAAAGCGACTCCCGAGCCGATAAGAAGGCTCACAAAAAATCCGATGAGCCCGTGCTTCCATCGAAATCTTCTTGATATTCGGTAATGGCTGACAAGGGCTTCAAGAAAATGAGCCAGGCGTTCGCCGTGGGTTTCCACGAAGGTGGCCAGATTATCAAGACGATGTCTTGGGGCTTGAAGAACCGCTCGTTTCAGTTCTTCCCGCTGATTCTCCAAATGCTCCAAAAAGCTCATATCCCCTCCGGATCGTTTTCCTGCACGCAACATGGCTCGCGGTGAGTAGGTAAGACGGATGGGGGGGATGTCTTTACGACCGGTGATCTGAGATAAATTCCAACAAAGCGTTCCATAAACCTGCAAGAGGTCGATAAAGGAAGCGCATTCATCAATTCGGTTTAAAACAAAAAGGAGGCGGTCCTCAAACGTACGGCTCGGTAAGGTTTCCCTGATGCTGATATATGACTCGCGGACTGTCCCCGCCTTGTGGGGATCGAAAACGATCAGAACCAGATCGGCAATCTGCGCCAGATCACCGATCACTTGCTGGTAGTCGTACCCGCGGTCTCTTTCGGTGATGCTGTCGAGCATGCCCGGGGTATCAATGAGCGCGAGGGTTTCCAGAAAAGGGGCATTCACTTTTTTCAGGCGAAAGTGGGAGGCGAATCTCTGGCCGTGTTTTTTCAGTATTTCGAACGGATATTCCGGGTCATTGAGCAGAAACTTCCCGTCCCGTTCCTCAGTGACGCGGACTCCTTCTGAATGCGGTAAGGAGTTGTCATGGGTGATCACCGTAAATGAGTCGTCGGTGGGAGCCTGGCCTGTTGCCTGAATGTCCGCGCCCAGAAATTCATTGATAAGGGTTGATTTGCCGGAAGAATAGTTACCCAAAACAAGAACAAGAGGACGCCATTTGATGTTGGTTTCCAGGGGTACGTCGCTATAACCGTAACGGCTCAAAAGGTTCCCATTCCATTAATCAAGCTATTTTAAAAAATATTCATCCATTACTTTCTAAATACCAAATCATTCATGTTACCGGAAAAATCGATTGGCAGGAAATCTCCGCCATCCATCATTCATTACCGGATGATTTGAAACAAAATTACCAAATTTATCCTTACTTACACGAAGAAATGTCCGCTGCCTTCTCTTGTGCTGACCTGGTTATCTGTCGCAGTGGCGCATCCACTTTAGGAGAATTACCATTTTTTGGCCTTCCAGCCATCCTGGTCCCCTACCCATATGCATGGCAATATCAGAAAACCAATGCTGAATATATGGTTAGTAATCAGGCTGCCATTCTAGTCACCGATCAAGAACTGGAATCCATAGTATTAACCGAAATTAATCAATTATTTGAAACACCAGAAAAATTAACAGAAATGAGCAAAGCAATGAAATCTTTATCAAAATCAAATGCTGCTCATCAGATAGGATCCCTCATTCTCAGCCAGGTATCCTCATCCAACCAGGAAGGAGGTCTTTCATGATCTCACTCGATGTCATCTTTTGGATGTATGTATTTTTATTTGCCTTAATTGGGGCCATGCGTGGGTGGGCGCGAGAGCTATTGGTTAGTTTTAGTGTAATCCTTTCCCTGTTTGTTCTTTCCGTGCTCGAACGTTTTGTCCCATTCATCCGCGACTCGCTTGCGGTGGCCAGTCCGGATTCCTTTTTCTGGTTACGCGCCATATTATTGATGTCTTTGGTTTTCTTTGGTTACCAAACGCCAAAATTCCCCAAAATTGCTGGTTCTGGAAGATTTATCCGCGATCACTTCCAGGACATTTTACTGGGTCTATTTCTAGGAGCTGTCAATGGTTATCTGATTTTCGGAAGTCTATGGTACTTCCTCGATGATGCTGGCTATCCCTTCTCGTTTATTATCAGCCCGGACTTAAATTCAGAAATTGGTATGGTTACGCAGGAATTGCTTGCTTTTATGCCGCCTGAATTATTAGGGTCTCCTGCTATTTACTTCGCTGTTGCCATCGCATTCGTATTTGTATTGGTGGTATTTCTGTGAAAAAACACGTATTTTTCATTGGCATTGGTGGAACTGGCTTATCCGCGATCGCCCGATTATTGAAAGAAAAAGGGTATATCGTTAGCGGTTCCGATCAGGTCATTTCGGATCTTGCCCGTGACTTAATGGCCAATGGAATCACCGTTTATGAAGGTCATTCTCCCGATCATCTTGTGGGAGTAGACCTTGTCATCCGATCTTCCGCAATTCAGGAAGACAACCCGGAAGTGAAGGAAGCACGCAGAGCCAGAATTCCAGTTTATAAACGCTCAGACATTCTTGGCGACCTCATGAAAGACAAAATCGGAATTGCGATAGCAGGCACACATGGGAAAACAACAACCACAGCCATGATGTCAACCGTACTTACCGGATTAGGACTGGACCCCAGTTATATTATTGGCAGTGTCTCCAGAAATCTTGGGAATAATGCCCATTATGGTCTGGGTGATCACTTCGTCATTGAAGCGGATGAATATGATCGTATGTTCCTCGGGCTCTCACCTGCTTATGCAGTAATTACAAATCTTGAACATGATCATCCAGATTGTTTTCCAACCTATTCTGATTACCTACTGGCATTCAAAGGATTTACGGAAAAATTGCAATCTTTTGGAAAATTATTCTGCTGCCTGGATGATCCCGGTGTACAAAAATTGATACCTCTGATTTCTGGTGAACATATATTAACCTATGGCACCTCGCAACGCTGTGATTACCAGGCAATCAATATACAGCCGAATGAAATTGGAGGTTATGATTTTTCAGTTTCTCATAATATCAACAATGAACCCCTTCTCCTCGGTAATTTTCAACTCACTGCCCCCGGTTTGCACAACGTCATGAATGCGCTTGCGGTCATAGGGATCTGCCACCAGTTAGAACTTGATCTGGAAAAAGTTGCTATTTTATTAAAGAAATTTTCCGGCACCTCCCGAAGATTTGAAATTGTGGGTGAGGTCGATCAAATCACGATCATTGATGATTACGGGCATCATCCTACCGAAATAAAAGTTACCTTACAAGCTGCCCGCAGTCGTTACCCTGACAATCAAATTTGGGCAGTCTGGCAACCCCATACCTACTCGCGCACCCAATCATTGTTTGATGAATTCAGAA
>JAWOHY010000023.1:0-2843 GCA_046484945.1 Bacteroidales bacterium | reverse complement strand
TGTCTACAAAGCCTGATGCCCTACGGGCAATGCATTGTCAGTTAAGCCCCCGACAAAGCCTGATGCCCTAAGGGCAATGCATTGTCAGTTAAGCCCCCGACAAAGCCTGATGCCCTCTGGGCAATTTACCGCATAGCGGTTCCGGCATTGTCGACGAAATCAGCGATTCATTCCATTACCGCGTAGCGGTTCAGGCTTTGTCGACAGCGGTTAAGGCAATGTATTCGACAACGTCAAAATAATATTCAGGGTGTAGGTGTCGGCTTTGAGGTTTTGTTCGAGCATGGTCAGCTGGTTCATGTTGCCGCGCCGGGTGCCCATTTCCCAGTTGAGCATGAAGGAATTTTCAATGCCGTAGCCCCGGTTGCTCAGGTTGCCTTTGGTCATCAGGGTGACATCGCTGCTCTCCAGCGCCAAAGGTTCGAATTTGGCGTAATTGAGGATGTGGCTGCCGTCGTCCTGGTTGGTACCGGTGGAGGCGACGATCAGCCCCACATTGTTCAGCTCCATCTGGTTGGCAGGGTTGCTGGTGCCGTAAAAGATTGCCTGGTCGGCTTTGAACTGCAGCTTCCAGTCGTAGATGGCACCGATCCGAATATAGGTTGTCTGCCCGGCATTCATGATGCCGTTCACATATTCGTCAAACTGATCGAAGATAAATTCAACACTGTATCCTGAAATAATGCTGATCACCAGGCCCGGATTGGGGGGTGGAATATCCTGGGATTTCACAGGATGAATAACTGCGAACATTAAAAAGAATAATATGACCAGGATGTATTTCACTTGATTTTCCGGATCAAACGGTTGTCAAAATATTCTGCTTTCTCGATGAGGTTTCCTTCTTCGTCAAATCCCATCTGTAACCCTTCCAGCTTTCCTTCATTATAATTCAGGTCCATTTTCACTTTGCCGTTTTCATAGAAATGGACCCATTTGCCATGTTCCAGGTTGTTCACATACGAACCTTTCATTCGCACCTGGCCGTTGTCGTAAAAGAATTTCCATGGGCCTTCCGAGATGCCCTGTTTGAACTCGCCGACCTGTTTCAGCTGGCCGTTGGGATGATACACTTTCCATTGTCCGCTGGCCTGGTTTTGCAAGTATTTACCTTCCATATATAAGGTAGAATCGGGGTAGTAGGTTTCCCATATGCCCTCCCGTTTTCCCGCTTTGTATTGTCCTGCTTCATAAAGACTGCCGTTGCTGTGAAAGCTCTGGCTGAGTCCTTCCATCCGGCCATTCACATAGGTGCTCCTGGTCATCAGCATCCCGTTTTCATGATAAACGCGATACGGTCCGTCGATCACACCGTTTTTATAATAAAACTCTTTTTCCACCTGGCCGTTTTCATAGAAGGTCTGGTAGAGATCATAAAAGGCCCGGGCTTTCCGGGTTCCTTTTTCCTTGATATTGCCGGAGGGGTAATAAGTTTCGTAGATACCGTTCTGGATGCTGTCGGCATATTCGAAGCGGTAGTTGAGTTTCCCGTCGGGGTAGTAACCGGTGCTCATCCCGTTCAGTTTGTTTCCTTTGTACTGACGGGTTTCGTTCACCTGGCCATCGGGGAAATAAATGGTCATGAGGCCTTCCAGGGAATCGTTGCGGTAAAAGCCTTCGTTCCGGATATTACCGTTGTCGTGGTAATAAGCAAACGGGCCGTTTTTCAATCCCCTGGAGAAGGATATCTCGCTTCTGATCCTGCCGTTGGCGAAATAGATCGTCCATAGGCTGTCGAGCAGGTCCTCTTTGTGGAACCCTTTCTGCCAGAGCCTTCCGGTTGAGTAATAATAGAAGGCAGGGCCTTCTTTTACCGTATCGTTCTGATATACTTTATAAGAAACGATAGATTTAACATTTTCCTTACCGGCCGAATGATAGGCAGTATCGGTAAAGAAGTAACCCTGTGCAAAAGTAATCTGTATTACCGGCAGGGTAATGAGCAGGGATATCAGGCGCCGTATGTGCATAAAGGTTTATTTGACCTCGACATCGAGCTGAACACCTTCGAGCTCATCCTGGTGACCATAGTCGAGGATGGCGGCAATGGTATACCTGCCCGGTTCCAGCGGTTCTTCGAGGCGGTACTCGACCTTTTTGCTGTTATCCGGCAGAAGGGAGAATTCGAAGGGGGTTGACATGATCTCCTCGGCTGTTTCGACATTGGAAATAATGTAATAAACCTTGCAGTTGAGGATTTTATCTCCCAGGTTGATCACGCGTGATGCATAAACGCGGGTATTATCCTCGTCAATCTTTTCGGTCAGCCCGTCAATCGTCCCTTTGTAAAGGGTATTGCTGGAGGGTGACTGGTAGATCGTGATGGCAATCCGGAGGGCCAGCTGGACACCCAGTGCCATTTCCTTGTCCACTGCCCTGGGGCCCGTTTGTTCTACGGCCGACTGGACGAAAAGCACCGCCCATTTGGTCGACATATCATCGCTGGGGACGAGCATTGTCACATTGACCGTGGCCGATTCGTTGGGCTGGAGGGTGACCAGCGAGGGGGAGACGGTGATCCACTCGGCGCATGACCGTGCGGTGGTTCCGGGGCTGAAATACTTGACCTCGCCTTTTTCATCGGTGAGCCAGTCGTTCAGATTGAATATGAAAGATTGTTCCCTGCTTCCCTTGTTTCGGATGGTTACAAGCTGGGTTTGCGATGATCCGGGATTGGCAGTGAACGACAAAGTTCCGGGGGAAACTTCGAGCTCTTGTGCGGCTATTTCAAAGCCTGAAAAACAAATAACCGCTGAAATGATTAGTGAAAAATAGTGTTTAACTCTTTTCATAGGTTTTTTTTTTCAAATATATAAAAAATTAACACGTTGCGAAAAAGTTTT
>JAWOHY010000217.1:0-8831 GCA_046484945.1 Bacteroidales bacterium | reverse complement strand
CTCGCGAAGAAGCACGGTGTCTCCCAGCAGACGATCAGTGATGTACTTAATCGAAACACCTGGGATCATGTCAACTAGGAACCAGCATGGCAAGGCAGAAACTACCTCTGCCTGCCGGCACCGCTCGCGACGCACCGCGGTAATGGCGCGCAGCCCTTCCAGCTCCTCCTGCAGGGCACGCCAGCGGCCATGGGCCGCGGCCACGGCAGCGAGCGCCTCCCCGTGCGCGCCAAAGCCGTCCAGCAGGGCGCGCTGTACCTCCTGGCGTATGTAAGCCGCATTGCCCAGTTTTTCCTCGATGCGAAGGAGCTGGTTGTATTTGGCGATCCTGTCGGAGCGGCTGGCGCTGCCGGTTTTGATCATGCCGGTATTGAGCGCCACGGCCAGGTCGGCGATGGTGACGTCTTCGGTTTCCCCGGAACGGTGGCTGATCACGGCTGTATAGGCGTTTGTATACGCTAAGTTAACCGCATCGATGGTCTCCGTGAGGGTTCCGATCTGGTTGACTTTCACCAGGATGGAGTTGGCCACGCCCTGATCGATGCCCTGCTGGAGCCTCAATGTATTGGTAACGAAAAGGTCATCGCCTACCAGTTGTATCTTCTTACCCATCTTATCGGTCATCAGTTTCCAGCCTTCCCAGTCATCCTCGGCCATGCCATCTTCGATGGAGATGATCGGGTATTTCTTTACCCAGTCGGCCCAGTAGTCGACCATTTGGGCAGGGGTGAGCTTATCCCCGGTCGATTTTTTCAGGTGATAGACTTTCTCATCGGGTATATAATATTCTGATGCGGCCGGATCAAGGGCGATATAAATATCCTCTCCCGGTTTGTAACCTGCTTTTTCGATGGCTTCCAGGACCACCTGAATGGCTTCTTCATTGGAGCCCAGGTTGGGTGCAAATCCACCCTCATCACCGACATTGGTGGAATAGTTCTTCTTTTTGAGCACCGCTTTCAGGTTATGGAATACCTCGGCGCCCATGCGCAGCGCTGTGCTGAAGTCCGGTGCGCCGACGGGCATGATCATAAATTCCTGGAAATCAATACTATTATCAGCGTGGGAGCCCCCATTCAGAATGTTCATCATGGGAATGGGCAGGGTATTGGCCTTGACACCGCCAACATACCGGTAAAGGTACTGTCCGGTTTCCATGGCACCCGCTTTGGCCACTGCCAGGGATACACCAAGGATAGCGTTGGCGCCCAGGCGTGCTTTGTTCGGGGTTCCGTCAAGTTCTATCATTCGCCGGTCGATCTCCACCTGGTCGGTGACATTGTACCCCAGCATTTCTTCCTTGATCACGTTGTTCACGTTATGAACGGCCTTCAGCACACCTTTTCCAAGGTATATCTCTTTATTCCCATCGCGCATTTCCACCGCTTCGTGGATACCGGTGGATGCTCCGGAGGGTATGGCGGCCCTGCCGATCACGCCGGAATCGGTAAAAACGTCTACTTCAATGGTAGGGTTGCCCCTCGAATCGAGTATCTGGCGGGCAATTATCTCAATGATCTGGCTCATGCTTTTTTCTCTTCTTGTTCAGGTTCTGTTTCTTCTCCGGGTGCTTCTTCATCCGGGGTTTCTTCCGTTTCAATCGCTTCTTCAGCTACGGTTTCCGGTACGGCTTCTGCTTCAGCCACAGGTTCCGCTTCGGCTACTGGTTCAGCTTCGGCCACAGGTTCCACTTCGGCTACTGGTTCAGCTTCGGCCACAGGTTCAGCTTCGGCCACAGGTTCAGCTTCGGCCACAGGTTCAGCTTCGGCCACAGGTTCAGCTTCGGCTACTGGTTCAGCTTCGGCTGCAGGTTGTTCAGCGGCCGGTGCAGCCACGGGGGCTTCCTCCGCCTTCTTCTTTCCGGTACCTCTTCTGCCTCTGCGGGTGGTCTTTGCTTTTGCTGTTTCCTTTTCACCCAGCAGGTTCGCATTGAAATCGACCAGCTCGATCATGGCCATCTCAGCGTTGTCGCCCAGACGCTGTCCCAGCTTTAAGATCCTGGTATAACCGCCCGGACGATCGGCCACTTTCATGGAAATCTCCCGGAACAGCTCGGTAACAGCTTCTTTGCTTTGCAAATGACTGAACACCAATCTCCTGGAATGGGTTGTATCTTCCTTTGACCGGGTGATGAGCGGTTCCACATATACCCTGAGGGCTTTGGCCTTTGCCAGGGTGGTGGTAATGCGCTTATGTAATATCAGGGAAGTGGCCATATTGGCCAGCATGGATTTCCGGTGAGCGCTCTTCCTGCTCAGGTGATTGAATTTCTTTCCGTGTCTCATCGCAATTATTCCTTATCAAGTTTGTATTTTGCCACATTCATACCAAATTCAAGGCCTTTTGTCTTCACCAGGTCCTCCAGTTCGGTCAGCGACTTCTTACCAAAATTCCTGAATTTCAGCAAATCATTCTTATTAAACTGGACCAGGTCGCCCAGGGTCTCCACATCGGCTGCCTTCAGGCAGTTCAATGCCCGTACCGACAGGTCCATATCCACCAGCTTGGTTTTCAGCAATTGCCTGATATGCAATGAACTTTCGTCGAATTCTTCCGCAACGGCCTTGTCTTCCGAATCCAGTGTGATCTTCTCATCGGAAAACAGCATAAAATGGTGGATCAGGATCCTGGCCGCTTCTTTCAGGGCTTCTTTGGGCATAACAGAACCATCCGTCAAAATCTCGATGGTAAGTTTTTCATAGTCTGTTTTCTGTTCCACCCGGAAATTATCGACCTGAAACTTCACATTTCTGACTGGGGTATGGATGGAATCGATAAAAATCGCATTCAGATCCGCGTTAAGGTCTTTATTTTCTTCACCGGGGACATAACCTCGTCCTTTTTCAATATTAATCTCCATCGTCAGTTTAACGCCGGGGTCGATATGGCAGATTTCGACTTCCGGGTTCAGCACCTGGAAGACAGACAAGAACTTATTGATATCGCCAGCTTTAAACACATCCTGATCACTAATGACCACATTGATTTTTTCGCTGTTTTCCGTATCAATTTGCCGTTTGAATCTGACTTTTTTAAGGTTCAGGATGATTTCGGAGACATCTTCCACGACCCCTTTAATGGTTGAAAACTCGTGTGCTATACCATCTATGCGGATAGAGGTGATGGCAAACCCTTCCAGCGAGGATAACAGGATACGTCTGAGTGCATTTCCGATGGTAACGCCAAAGCCAGGTTCGAGAGGTCTGAATTCAAACACGCCCTTATAGTCATCAGTTTCAACCATAATGACCTTTTCGGGTTTTTGAAATGCTAATACTGCCATAGTTTTCTGATTATCGTTTGATTAAATAATGTCATAAGGTTATTTGGAGTACAACTCGACGATCAGTTGTTCGCGGATATTCTCCGGTATTTCTTCCCGTGTTGGATAATTCATGAATTTACCCTGTTTTTTTTCCTCATCCCAGTCGAGCCAGGAATATTTATTGGATCTGGAGGCCAGTGAATCGATGATCACCTCGAGTGATTTTGATTTTTCTCTGACGCCAACCACATCGCCTTCTTTAAGGGTATAGGAGGCGATATTGACAACATCCCCGTTCACCAGGATATGACGGTGGGTGACGAGCTGACGGGCGGCACGTCGCGTAGGGGCAATGCCCATCCGGTACACCACATTGTCGAGCCTGGCTTCAATCAGTTGCAGGAGGACTTCACCGGTAATACCTTTGCTTTTGGATGCTCGCATGAAGGTTTTGCGGAACTGCCGTTCCAGGATGCCGTAAGTGTATTTGGCTTTTTGTTTTTCCTGAAGTTGCAGGCCGTATTCCGATTCTTTTCTCCTGCGATGGGATGTTCCATGCATGCCGGGGGGATATGGTTTTTTATCCAATGACCGGTCGGGTCCGAAGATCGGTTCCCTGAACTTTCTCGCAATTTTTGATCTGGGGCCTCTGTATCTAGCCATAATATCTGAATAATTAAATTAAATGATCTTCTGTTAAACTCTTCTGCGTTTGGGGGGGCGACAACCATTGTGCGGCAGCGGGGTCACGTCCTGGATTTCGGTCACCTCAATGCCGGCAGTATGGATGGTCCGGATGGCCGATTCCCTGCCTGCACCCGGTCCTTTCACAAACACCTTCACTTTTCTGAGGCCGAGATCGAAAGCCACTTTTGAGCATTCTTCCGCGGCCATCTGGGCGGCATAAGGTGTATTCTTCTTGGAGCCCCTGAACCCCATCTTTCCCGCTGAAGCCCAGGAAATGACCTGACCGGTGCTGTTGGTCAGGGTAATGATAATATTGTTGAAAGAAGCGTGCACGTATGCCCTTCCCACAGGGTCAACTTTAACGATCCTCTTCTTTGATGTTCTTGTTGATTTAGCCATGTTAATGCAAAATTAATTTTAACCTTTAGGTGCCTTTTTCTTATTAGCTACTGTCTTTTTCTTCCCTTTGCGGGTACGGGCATTGTTCTTGGTGCTTTGCCCCCGGGTGGGAAGCCCGATACGATGGCGGATGCCACGATAAGTGCCGATATCCATCAATCGCTTGATGTTCATCTGCACCTCCGAGCGCATGGCGCCTTCGACCTTGTAATCGTTGTTGATAATGGTCCGGATCTGATTCTGGTCCTCATCGGTCCAGTCCTGAACCTTTTTGTCCCAGCTCACACCGGCTTTTTCCAGTATCTTGCGGGCATTGCTTCGCCCGATACCATAGATATAGGTCAGGCTGACCTCGCCGCGCTTGTTCTTGGGAATATCGACTCCAGCTATTCTAGCCATATCTTTATAATTTTAAATGATTATCCTTGTCTTTGTTTGAACTTAGGGTTCTTTTTATTGATGATGTAAATTCTCCCCTTCCGTCTGACAATCTTGCAGTCGGCTGATCTTTTCTTTACGGATGCTCTGACTTTCATGACAGTCTATGATTATTATTTATATCTGTAAGTTATTCTTCCTTTTGTCAAATCATAAGGTGACATTTCCAGTTTCACCTTATCGCCGGGTAATATTTTAATGTAGTGCATTCTCATTTTACCGGAAATATGGGCTGTGATGATGTGCCCGTTTTCCAGTTCAACACGGAACATGGCATTGCCCAACGATTCAATGACCGTTCCATCTTGTTCTATTGCCGCTTGTTTAGCCATTTATTTCAGATTAGTTGAATTCCGCGTTTGACCAGTTCTTCTTCAATAAATTGAAAAGAGGAAAGGGTTTCGGCTTTACCGGGCCTGACGGCAACCGTGTGCTCATAATGTGCGGAAGGCATCCTGTCTGCCGTCCGTATCGTCCAGCCGTCACTTTCCTGTACGACATTTTTAACGCCGAGATTTATCATCGGTTCGATAGCCATCACCATTCCTTCTTTCAATTTGGCGCCGGTGCCCCTTTTGCCATAATTGGGGATCTCCGGTTTTTCATGCAGGTGTCGGCCCACACCATGCCCGACAAGGTCCCTGACCACACCATAGCCATATTTCTCTGCATGGTGCTGAACGGCATAACCAATATCACCGACACGGTTGCCGTCGGCTGCCGCTGCAATCCCAAGGTCCAGCGCTTCCCTGGTGCGTTTCATCAGTCCCAGGCTTTCCGGCTTCACCTCTCCTACCGGAAAAGTATAGGCGGAATCGCCGTAAAAACCATCCTTGAGCACCCCGCAGTCGACCGATACGATATCGCCATCCCGCAACTCCCTGTTGCCGGGAAAACCGTGGACAACCTGCTCGTTCACCGAAATGCAGAGGGTAAAAGGGAAACCATTGTATCCCTTGAATCCGGGCACAGCACCGTTATCACGAATAAATGCTTCGGCCAGTTCATCGAGCACGATGGTCTTTATTCCCGGTCCTATCACCCTGGCGACCTCGGCTAATGTCTTTCCAACAAGTAAAGAACTTTCCCTGATCAGTTCTATTTCTTCTTCCGTCTTGAAATAGATCATCACTACATATTGAACGATGAGCGTCCCTTTATTCTGCCGGTCTTGGTCAGACCATCATAATGACGCATCAGCAAATGACTTTCAATTTGCTGCAGTGTATCGAGCACCACCCCGACCATAATAAGCAGGGAAGTGCCACCGAAGAACTGGGCAAATTGTGAATTCACGCCGATATTGATCACCAGTGCGGGCATGATAGCCACAAAGCCCAGGAATATGGATCCCGGGAGGGTGATCCTCGACATAACATTATCGATAAATTCCGCGGTCCTTTTCCCCGGTTTGACACCGGGGATAAACCCGCCGTTTTTCTTCATATCCTCCGCCATCTGATTGGGATTGACCGTAATGGCTGTATAGAAATATGTGAACATGATAATGAGGATGAAGTACACCATATTATACCAGAAGCCGTAAGGGTTGGAGAAAGCTGCGGCAAAAGCCGACATGGTTTCTGTATTGGCAAATCCGGCGATGGTGATCGGCAGGAACATGATCGCCTGGGCAAAGATGATGGGCATCACACCGGCGGCATTGACTTTCAGCGGGATATACTGCCGTACGCCGCCGTATTGCTTATTGCCGATGACCCGTTTGGCATATTGGACGGGTATCCTTCGCGTGCCCTGCACCAGGAGAATGGTAGCCAGGATGATAAACACCAGGATGACCAGTTCGATCACAAAGTAAACCAGTCCTCCTCCCTGTTCCTCCATTCTGGAGATAAATTCCGCGGCCAGGGCGAAGGGCAGGCGGGCGATGATCCCGATCATAATGATCAGAGAAATACCGTTCCCGATTCCTTTGTCGGTGATCTTTTCCCCGAGCCACATAACGAACATGGTGCCGGTGATCAGGATGACGATGGATGAGAACCAGAAGTAGGTGGAGGGTGAAATAGCGTTTGGGTCAAACGGCACGATGGCTTCCGGCGGCAGGTTGGCGATAATCACGCCGCGAATATAGGCCGGGGCCTGGAAAGCGGTTATGACAACAGTAAGATACCGTGTGATCTGGTTGATTCTTTTCCGGCCGCTTTCGCCTTCTCTTTGCAGCTTTTGAAAATAGGGAATGGCCATACCCAGCAACTGAATGACGATCGATGCCGAGATATAGGGCATGATCCCCAATGCAAAGATAGAAGCGTTGGAAAATGCTCCTCCGGTAAACATGCTGAGCAAACCCAGAAGCCCGGTTGATGTCTGGCTTTGTAACTGCGCCAGCATATTCGGGTCAACTCCCGGCAGGACTACATATGAACCAAGTCGATATATAAGAATAATCCCCAGGGTAAACACGATGCGTCTCCGGAGATCTTCTATCTTATATATATTTCGTATGGTATCGATTAATCTTTTCATCCGTGTGTTAAATTAATGATGCAACACCTCCTTGAGCTTCAATGGCTGATTTGGCTTTTTCCGAGAAGGCATGGGCTTTGACCTCCAGTTTCATGGTTAATTCACCCCGGCCCAGCACTTTGATCAGGTCTTTTTTTCCAACGAGGCCGCTGTTTACCAGGATTTCGGGATCGATTGCTGTCAGGTTTTTCAGTTCTGCCAGTTTCTGGAGGGTATCGACATTGATCCCACAGTATTCAATCCGGTTCCTGTTTTTAAAGCCCCATTTCGGCACCCTGCGGTGCAGGGGCATCTGGCCGCCTTCAAAGCCGAACCTGCGGCTGTAACCGGACCGTGATTTCGCCCCCTTATGGCCACGGGTTGCAGTGCCTCCCTTGCCGGAGCCTTGTCCTCGTCCGATCCTTTTCCTGGTCTTTGTCGACCCTTTTGCCGGTTTAAGATTACTTAAATCCATTGTTATAATATCTTATGATTGTTAAATTCCTTCCACTTTCACCAGGTGTTCCACCTTTTTGCACATTCCCAGGATTTGCGGGGTAGCATCCTGTTCGACGCTATGGCGGATCCTTTTCAGCCCCAGGGCCTCCAGGGTGCGTTTCTGGCGTTCGGTTTTCCCGATACCGCTCTTTATCTGGGTAATTTTAATCCTTTTCATATATTGAGTCCTCCATCCATTAGCCGTTAAAAACTTTGTTCAGGTCAATTCCGCGCAGTTGGGCGATGGTATTGGCGTCGCGCATTTTGGCCAGGGCGGTGATGGTGGCTTTGACGACGCTGTGCGGGTTGGAGGAGCCTTTTGATTTGGCCAGCACATCCTTTATCCCGACGCTTTCAAAGACGGCACGCATAGCGCCACCGGCAATCACGCCGGTACCGGGGGCTGCCGGTTTGATAAACACCTCTGCACCGCTGTAGCGGCCGGTTTGCTCATGCGGCACTGTCCCCTTTTGCACAGGAACCTTTATCAGGTTTTTCTTGGCATCGTCAATTCCTTTGGAAATAGCGGCGGTAACCTCCTTGGCTTTCCCCAGGCCGTGTCCGACCACACCATTTTCGTTTCCCACCACAACAATGGCTGAAAAACTGAATGTACGGCCACCTTTCGTCACTTTCGTCACACGCTGGATAGCCACCAGGCGGTCTTTGAACTCGATCTCGCTCGACTTAACTCTTTTTACGTTTGCGTTTGCCATATTCTTTTAAAATTTTAAACCTCCTTTACGGGCTGCTTCAGCCAATGCCTTAATTCTGCCATGGTACAGATACCCACCACGGTCGAAAACGACTGTTTCCAGTCCATTCTCTTTTGCCCTTTCGGCGATCAGCAGACCTACCATTTTTGCCTTTTCCGTCTTGGTGCCTTTTTTCTCCAGGATGCCCTTTTCACCGGAAGAAGCGGCGGCCAGGGTCTGCCCGGCCTGATCATCGATCAGCTGGGCATAGATCCGGCAATGGCCTCGATCCGCAAGCGCGAATGGCAGTCCGGCGGTAAGACGAAGACGGCCTGGGTCTGCGACTACTTCGACCAGCACGGTAAGCGCCGGCTGAAGAC
>JAWOHY010000212.1:0-3477 GCA_046484945.1 Bacteroidales bacterium | reverse complement strand
TGTCAAAATAGTAAGGAAGAAATAGCGTGCATCTGCCTATCGACTTATAAACACTCTGCCTGGACCGATCATCCGGCAGTCAATTCAAAAACACAAACCGTGAATTTGTCAATAGGATCGATGAAAAAGATCAGTAGAATTGCTTTCTTTGTAATGCTTAAATCTTGCCGTCATGCTATTTAAAATATTCCTGCAGCACCAATGGAAAGAATACACCCGTTCTTCTATCTGGCAGCGCAACCTGGCCACCAATATCTTCATCGGTTTTTTCCTGTTCCTGATGATTGTTTACCTGCTGATGATCGGGCTTTTTATCGATCCCATTTTACGAAAATTATACCCTGATGCCGATCCGGTGATGATTTTCAACGGCGTGATCCTCTATTACCTGGGATTCGATTTGCTGATACGCTACCTGATGCAGTCGCTGCCTACCTTTGCTATTGAATCGTACCTGCACCTGCCGGTCAGGAAGAAAAGCATGGCCCACTTTGTAGCAGCGAAATCCATTTTCCATATTCTGAATTTCCTGCCATTGCTGGTTTTTATCCCTTTTGCTTTAACCTCAGTTAATCAGTCACATACTACAATTTCAACCCTGGCCTGGATCATCACCATCATCTTTTTAATCTTCAACAACAATTTCCTGGCCACTTATTTCAAGCGCCAACTGGTTTCCCGCCCCCTGATCACACTTACTGCCGGCCTGACCCTGATTACCTTTGGTTTACTCGATCATTTCGGAATTATCAAACTTTCCTCACTTTCCTTTCTGATTTTCAATGCCTTTCTGCAAAACCCGCTTTGGGCCTTCATCCCGCTCATACTGGCCCTGCTCGCTTACCTGCTGAATTATAGGCTGCTGCTTGGCAAAATGTACCCCGATGAGGTCATCAAAAGGAAATCGGCGCAGGTGCAGGAGATACCCAAGATCAAATACCTTAATTCCATGGGCCTCACCGGCGACCTGATCATGCTCGACATGAAACTCTGGTGGAGGCATAAACGCACGCGTACCATGCTCTATATGTTCCCGGTCTTCATTCTCTATGGATTCTTCTTTTATCCAAACCCGATGTACAGGGAACAAATGGGATGGCTGATCTTCGTCGGCACCTTTATGACCGGCGGTATGACCATGAACTACCTGAACTACGCCTTCGGCTACGAGAGCAACCATTTCGACGGTCTGCTCACCAGCCGCATCGACATGGACAGGTTCCTCAGGGCCAAATTGACCATCGGGATGCTGATCACCGCATTATGTTACATTATCACCATTCCTTATGTGTTTTTTAGTTTTAAGATTTTGATGATCAATACGGCGGCTTTCCTTTTTAACCTTGGTTTTCTGTCATATCTGTTATTATGGATGGCTACCTTTAACAAGAAAAGGATGGACCTTGTCAAAGGATCGACCTTTAATTACCAGGGCGTGGGCGCCATGAACTGGATCGTGCTGATCCCCGCTTTCCTGCTTCCCATTTTAATCTACACACCGTTCGGACTAACAGGGCATCCCAACATCGGGCTGGCTGCCATCGCCATTCTCGGCGTTCTCGGCCTGCTCACACGCAAACTCTGGGTGAAGGAAATCGAAAAAAGCTTCTACCGTAAAAAATATTCCATGGCAGATGGGTTCCGGGAAGGCGGCTGATGATGTGACGAATTTCGAATTTCGAGTTTCGAGTTTCGAGTTTCGATTTGACGAAGGGATTGGGGATTTTAGTCCCTATGTTTGAAAAGCGTAAGATTCAAATTTTTTTAAATTGGTGGTTTAAATATTTAAAAAATAAAGACTTATGCAAACTTATAGTAAAAAATCAGATTTCAGTGAATATGACATATTCGTTGGATTGGACGTACATAAGAAAAATTGGATGGTAAGCATCATGGTAGATGATATCTTACATAAGCGATACAACCAGGACGCAAATCCTGTAATTTTGGCTAATTACTTGAATAAGAATTTTCCGAATGGACGGTTTCATAGTGTTTATGAAGCTGGGTTCAGCGGATTTTGGATACACAGGGAACTAGAGAGATTGGGCATAGATTCTAAGGTGATCAGTCCGGCAGATGTTCCCACCAGTGATAAGGAGCGTAAGCAGAAAGATGACAAACGAGACAGCCTCAAACTAGTCAAAGCCTTAAAGAACGGAGATATGGAACCCATCTACATTCCTAAAGAAAAGACCATTCAGGACAGGATGTTGATCCGTGTACGTGAAGGATTGGTAAAAGATTTGACCCGAAGTAAAAACAGGGTAAAGTCGATGCTATACTTCAATGGCATTTCAATTCCGGATTGTTTTGATAATCGTAATGGGTACTGGTCGAATAAATTTCTGAAGTGGGTCGAAGAGGTGAAGATGTCAGAAGAGACAGGAACCATTGCCCTTCAAGCCCATTTGAATCAAGTCAGGTATAACCGTGCCCAGGTGTTGGAGTTGACCAGAAAGATCCAGCAATTATCAAAAACTGAGGCATACAGCAAAGGAGTAGATCTTTTAAGAACCATTCCCGGAGTAGGAATTTTGACATCAATGAAAATATTGACCGAACTTGATACAATAAACCGATTTCCAAGTATTGATAAACTATGTGCTTACATTGGGCTAATTCCAATGACAAAATCCAGTGGACAAAAAGAAATTGTAGGAGATATAACTGTACGAGGACACCACATCTTAAGAGGAGCCTTTATTGAAAGTGCCTGGACGGCGATCAGAAAAGACCCTGCACTTTTAATTAAATTTAAGGAACTACGTAAGAAGATGGAACCTAATCATGCAATTGTCCGGATAGCTAAGAAGCTGGTGATTAGAACAGCTTATGTATTAAGGCATAATGAACCCTATGAAATAGGGCTGGTAAAATGACAACTATAAAAAACGAAATAATTAGGCGGACCGTTATAAATTGTTTGCAAACCTGCAAAAGGTTGGTATATTTTAGCCTGCGGCCGCCTTCTTTAAAAAATTGAACTGGGAATTGCGAAACAGCTGAAGAGACTGTTATCGTTAATAGAAGCTTGTTTTTATAGTATTAAAAAAGAAAAATTATTGAAAAGAAACTTGCTTTTCAACATAGAAACAATTTAACAATTTAACCCTTGAAAGATTTCTTTTCCCACGAAACCGCCGTCATCGATGAAGGTTGCCGGATAGGCCCCGGAACAAAAATCTGGCACTTTTCGCATATCATGAAAGATTGCGATATTGGTGAAAACTGCAACATCGGCCAGAACGTGGTCGTATCACCAGGAGTGAAACTCGGTAAAAATGTGAAGGTGCAGAACAACGTATCGATCTATACCGGCGTGATTTGCGAAGACGACGTCTTCCTGGGCCCGTCGATGGTGTTCACAAACATCCGCAACCCGCGCAGCGCCATCATTCGCAAAGACCAGTACACCGTTACCCTGGTGAAGCACGGCGCTTCCAT
This sequence comes from Bacteroidales bacterium, assembly GCA_046484945.1. Classification (GTDB taxonomy): domain Bacteria; phylum Bacteroidota; class Bacteroidia; order Bacteroidales; family JAGOPY01; genus JAGOPY01. The sequence continues at coordinate 30 of JAWOHY010000212.1, read as the reverse complement.
CGGCGCTAACGCCACCATCGTCTGCGGCAT
>JAWOHY010000183.1:0-3608 GCA_046484945.1 Bacteroidales bacterium | reverse complement strand
CGTCTTATCTCATCCGGGCGATCAAGACGCTGAACCTGACCCTGGAAGAAATGGGGCTGCTCTGGATCCCGGTGATCAAAAGCTGGCGGTTGAATGAGAAGCACTATGGCATGCTGCAGGGGTTGAACAAGGTGGAGATGGTCGAAAAATACGGCGATGAGCAGGTTCACCTGTGGCGTCGCAGCTTCGATGTGGCCCCGCCGGTGATCGACGAGGATGACGAAAAGAACGCCGCACACGATCCCCGCTATGCCGGGTTGGACGATGCGGATATACCCAGGACAGAATCCCTGAAAGACGTGATCATCCGGATGAAGCCATTGTGGGAAAGCGATATCTCGAAAGCTGTCCTGGAACACAAAGAGGTGCTGGTGTCAGCCCATGGCAACAGCCTGCGGGCCGTAGTAAAAACACTCAAGAATATGAGCAATGATGAAATCCTTCAATTCAACATACCGACCGGCATTCCTTACGTTTTTGAATTTGACGACAAATTGAAGCTCTTGAATGACTACTTTGTGGGTGATCCCGAAGTCATCCGGCAGATGATGGAAAAAGTGGCGAACCAGGCGAAGAAGAAATAAATTACATGAATAAGTATTGGGTGATCCCGGATATTCACGGGAACTCGAAGACGTTGCAGGCTTTGGTTGAAGAACAGATCAAACCGGTGCGCAACGACCGGCTCATTTTCCTGGGCGATTATATCGACCGTGGACCGGATGCCATGGGAGTGATTGATTATATCATGAAATTGCAGGATGACAAATACGATGTTCGCCCCATTCGCGGCAACCATGAAGATTTTCTTCTCAGGACCTATGATAACGAAACGGTGCAGAAGAACATCCTCGGGATATCCTACCGGAACAAGATGAAGAAAGAATGGTTTCGTTTTGGCGGAAGGGAAACGCTCAAAAGTTTTGGCGTGTCAGATGTGCATGATATCCCCGGCAAATATATTGAATGGATGAGAAGCCTCGAATATTACATCGAACTCGATGGATATATACTTGTGCACGCCGGATTGAATTTCAGCATTGATAATCCATATGATGACCGGCACGCCATGCTGTGGGCCAGGGATTTCAAAGTAATCCCGGAAAAGATCGGCTACCGCAAGGTGGTGCACGGCCATGTTCCTGTCAGCCTCGAATTCATAGACCTTTTGGCAAAGAGCGATACGTTCCATTTCATTGACCTGGACAATGGTGTTTACATGCCCGGAAAAGAGGGTTTTGGCAACCTGGTAGCCATGGAACTGACATCCCGCGAATTGATCATCCAGCCTAACCTCGACATGGATTAGGCGCAATCAAATTTATCTGTTGCAGAACACTATTCCGTGACGATGAGTTTCAGGGTGGTTACCTCATGGATGTTACTGATCCTGATGAAATACATCCCGGGTGAAAGTTTATGGCCGTTGCTGGGCCCGTTCCACCGGATCTCTTGATTGCCTTTCGGCAGCCTGCCGTCGAAAATCGCGGCTACCTGTTGTCCGTTGATCGTGTAAAGGTCGATGCTTACCCTGCTTTCCGACTCATTGGCAAAACGGATGACCGGCTCATGCCTCACCGGGTTGGGGTAAACCGATGCGTTGAGCCTGTTTTCCGGGGTCCTCTCTTTCACGGATGTCCACACCCCCTGGAGGCCGAAAAAGTCCAAAAAGCGGATCATCAGGTCGTCTTTGTTATGATCGTCATCGGTCAGGCCACCAAACTCAAAAGACATCCCGATGGTCCGGTAATTCTCCGCTTCGTGACTAACTGCAGTGCCGTAAACAGGCTCACTGTTCATAAACATCATCATGGCCGGCGGGATTGGCTCTATGTGGTCAATATAACTGTTCTCTCCGCTGAAAGGGTAAATCATTTCTTCCGTTATACTTCCAGGCTGGCCTTGTAATAATGAAAGATCGCTGGTGCCATCGGCCAGTCCCGAAATATAGAACATGGGATGAACCGGAGTGGGGCTGTTCCATTGCTGATCGTAAAACCAGGTGTCGGCCCCTTCCATGTAAAGGTTACCGCCGTTTTCAAGATAATTTGCCAGGAGGAGCCCTTCCGGGTCGGTTAGTACGTAATTATCAGGATATGTTCCCAGGCAGACGAAGATAGAAGCATAGAGGCCCAGGTCTTCCGGCAATTCCATCACCCGGTCATAACTAACAGCAAGGTTTTCGAAACATTGCGCCATGGCGTCGGGAGAGTTGTGGTTCCCGTCCCAGTCGACCAGCAATACGGGAATTTGCCCGATATATTCGAAAAATTCCCCATAGCCGGTAATATTCATTTCGGCCGTGATCTGCAAAGCAAATGCTGCCACCTCACCCGAGGGGGCTTCGGCATCAACGGTTATTTCATAAGATTGCCATTCCGAATCACCGGCCGGAAGGTCACCGTATGGCATCGGGCCGCCTGTTATGGTAATGTAGGGACTGGTTGAAGAGAGCAGGCCCGAGACATCGAAAGCTTCGGATGAACCGGTATTGATGGTTTCAATTTCTATTATGACGGTTTCGCCCGGATCAAGTTTGCCGTTATTGTTCCCGGTGGTATCGATGATCTGGTATGCCGACAGCTCTAAAACCGGAGCATGGCTCAGGAGGTGGAAATGACTGCTCCAGGTTTCCCGGGATGATCCGGTGGCTTCCAGGTTGAAAAGGATCGTCAGCATATCGGGGATGGCTTCGTCGGCATGGATCTGGTATCCGTCAGTAACCCAGGTAGTATCACCGGAGGGGATATTGCCGTATGAAGCGGTGGAATCAAGGATAGTGATGAACTCGTTCCCGCAAGAGATGACAGCCGAAACGCCGCTGGCATCGTCGGTACCTAAATTGGTCAGGCCGATGGTGAGATACACCGTTTCGCCATAATCGAGCTGGCCATTGTCATTACCGTCTGTATCGTTGATCTCCACCCCGGCGATGGTGATATAGGGGCCATCGGGCGGAACGACATTCACCGCATCGTAGATCGTGGTTTTGTTAAAGGCGGTCGCCACCAGCCTGGCCGTGCCCGGGTTCAATGCATGTTCGATAGTGACACTTCCCGTTTCATCGGTGATGCCCCGGAAATACAGATCATCCTGGCTGATGGCTACCATGGCGTTGGGCACAGGACCGGCAGTATCGGTCACAACGGTTGTAAATGGTATCCCAACCATGATGATTGAGTTGGAGAGCGAAATTTCATCACGGCCCGGCCCGTGGGACCGCTTGGCCAAGAACACGTTCCCTTCACGAATTTCCCGGGGCAGGTGATCGAGCTCGATGTGATCTCCCGAGCACAGGACAAAGGCGTGCTCAACCGCATTTTCCAGCTCGCGAACATTGCCCGGCCAGGGGTGGTCCAGGCAGGCCCGCATGGCCGATTCCGTCAGGTCGTAAACCCTCTTGCCCGTCTTTTGGTTCAGGCGGGCCACGAAATGGTTCAAGAGGAGGGGAATGTCCTCCCTTCGCTCCCGGAGAGGCGGCAAATGGATGGGAAAAACCTTTAGACGGTAGAAGAGGTCTTCCCGGAACAAGCCCTGCTGCACCCTGGCGTGAAGATTTTGGTGCGTGGCGGCCAGGATACGAATGTCGACCTTGCGCCGGACCGACT
>JAWOHY010000075.1:0-35650 GCA_046484945.1 Bacteroidales bacterium | reverse complement strand
AGAGGGGAAGAGGGGAAGAGGGGAAGGGGGGAAGAGGGGAAGAGGGGAGGAGGGGAAAATTTGACAGCAAGGGACCAACGGCCAACGGCTAACGGCCCACGGCCCACGGCTAACGGCCCACGGCCCACGGCTAACGGCCAACGGCCAGCGGCCAACGGCCAACGGCCAGCGGCTAACGGCCAACGGCCAGCGGCTAACGGCCCACGGCCCACGGCTAACGGCCAACGGCCAGCGGCTAACGGCCAACGGCCATCGGCTAACGGCCCACGGCCCACGGCTAACGGCCAACGGCTGACGGTTGCCTACGGTCTCCTCCTCGGCCTGATCCTTTTTGCCGGCGCCAGCTTCCAGCAGGTAGGGATTGTTTATACAACTGCCGGCAATGCGGGATTTATCACCGGGCTATATATCATCCTGGTCCCCGTTTTTGGTGTTTTCAGCGGCCAGAAAGCGGGCTGGAATCTCTGGTCGGGCGCTTTGCTGGGCGCCGTCGGGCTTTACCTGCTGTCGGTCACCGGTGACTTCAGGATTTCCAAAGGAGATCTGCTGGTCATGCTGAGCGCCGTGTTCTGGGCCATTCACGTGCTCTACACGGGCTGGCTTGCCCCGCGGAATTCGGCCATTCGGCTGGCCATTACGCAATACACCGTCTGTTCCGTTCTTAGCTTTTTCTGTGCTTTTCTTTTCGAATCCAACACCCTGGAAGGTTTTTATGATGCCAGGTACCCGATCCTGTACGGTGGGATTTTATCCGTAGGCATTGCATACACGCTTCAGATCGTAGCGCAAAAGAAGGCCCCGCCCTCACACGCCGCCATCATCATGAGCCTCGAAGCAGTCTTTGCCGTGATCGGTGGGATGATCATCCTGTCGGAAACCATGACCGGACGGAAATGGGTCGGCTGTGTGCTGATGCTCTGCGGGATGCTGCTGGCACAGTTTTCAGTCGGCGGCCTGTCCCGAGCGAAGCGAGGGATCGACGGTCAGCAGATAAACGATTTATGACTATTGTATGACTATTGTATGACCACCGTATGACTATTGTATGACCACCGTATGAATATCCAACTCGAAATCTGCGCCGGCTCCCTTACTTCTGCCATCAATGCCTGGCTTGGCGGTACGCACAGGATCGAACTGTGCGACAATCTTCCGGAAGGCGGGACAACCCCTTCCCCGGGGGTGATACGGCAGTGCGTGGAACTGCTGGAAATCCCGGTTTTTGTGCTGATCCGACCGCGTGCCGGAGATTTTCTGTATACTCCGGAGGAATTTGAAGCGATGAAAGAAGATATTGCTTTCTGCAAGGAACATGGAGCAAAAGGCGTTGTGCTGGGTATTCTTTGTGACGACAGCACTGTTGATAAGGAAAGGACGGGGGCGCTGGTCCGGCTGGCCTGCCCCATGCAGGTGACTTTCCACCGTGCCTTTGACATGACCATTGACCCTTTCCAGGCAATGGAAGATATCATCAGCCTTGGGATTGACAGGATACTGACCTCAGGCCAGGCTGCCTCGGCCCGGGATGGAGTCCCTTTGATCAGGCAATTGATCCGGAAAGCTGCCGGGCGGATTATCATCATGCCAGGAGGGGGGATTGCGGAGAATAATGTGACAGATCTGCTCAGTAAAACAGGTGCAAAAGAAATCCATGCTTCATTGAGATCGCCGGTGAAAAGCGGGATGAGAATTGTGAAAAACATTTTTTCTATGGGTATGAATGCTGGCTGCGGAGATTCCTGGTTTGAAACAAATCCTGAAAGAGTCAGGCATATGATGAATTTATTAATGGAAAAAAATTTCTGAATTATTTTTATAATTTTACCCCTTAATTAGTCAGTTTTAATGAAACCAACTCACTAAAATCAGGATTATGAGAAGACCGTTACTACTGTTAAGTCTGCCTATTTTGTTGTTCCCGTTGCTGTTTTACGGGCAGCAGATAGATAATCCGGGATTTGAAGCCTGGGAAGACATCACTTCAATCCTCAAGGAACCGGTAAACTGGAGTACGATAAAAACCGCTGATGATCCTTTTATTGCTTCTGTTGCCCCGGTTACATTTGAGCAGAGCACTGAGGCCCGTACGGGCGATTATGCATTAAAGCTATATAATGTGAATGCCTTTGGTATAGTGGCTACCGGTGCCATTACCAATGGCCGGTTCCATGCTGAATTCAATATTGATAACAGCTATTCTTTTACTGATACCACAGATTTACAATGGCACCAGCCATTTACCTGGCGCCCCGACAGCCTGGCCGGATGGTTCAGGTTTTACCCGCAGGATAATGATATTTGTCAGTTTAAAATAATCCTTCATGTGAAAGAAGCAAAGATGCCTGAATTTGGGACGATGCCCAACTGGGTAGGTACGGCCCAATTCAGGTCAGAACCAGGTGTCACCTATGATAATTGGACCCGGTTTTCTGTGCCATTTGAATACTTTCAGGATATAAATCCAAGGTATCTGCTTTGTGTGATCAACTCTGGTGACAGCACCACTGCTTTTGCCGGCAGCTGGTTGCTGGCGGATGACCTGGAACTGATCTACGGATCATCAGGTATAAATGATCCAGCTGTTCAGGAACCATTTATCAGGATTCATCATCATTTCCTGACCATTGAACTGGCAAATGCATCTGATTACATGAACCATTGGTTTTCCCTGAATGACCTCTCCGGAAGGACTATTATTTCGATGCAGCTGAGCAGTAACCACATTGCCTTGCCACTGCAACTGAACAGGGGTATGTACATTGCCACTTTGCAGGGGAATGATAAAAGACGTACGCAGAAGATCATGATACACTAGCAGAGATGCGCATACACCTGGTTATTTTTCTGTTTGTTTCGGCCGTTGCATTGAATGCCCAGGATTATGGTACATTCAGGGGTACGGTGAAAGATATAAATACGCTTGAACCGCTCATTGGCGCCAGTGTCATTCTGCGACTGGACCCCTCGTTTGGCACGGCCGCCGATGTTAACGGCAATTTTTCTTTGCAGTTGCAACGTGGCACCTATACTTTCCTGATCACCTACACAGGGATGAAGTCGGATACGATATCCTTGAGCATCGAGCCCGGCCAAACGGTGGAACGCCATATTCTCCTGGAACCATTCGTAAGCCAGTTGCAGGGAGTTGAAATTAAGGTGGGGAAATTCGACAGGCCCATTGAGGAAATGACTGTTTCGATGGAGATCATCAAGGCGGGGCTGATCGAATCAAAAAACACCCAGAATGTTCAGACCATCCTCGATTACGTCCCGGGATTGAACATTCTTGACAGTGAGCCGCAGATCAGGGGCGGAAGCGGGTTTACTTTTGGCGTGGGCAGTAAAGTGGCCGTTCTGGTGGATGACATGCCCATGCTTTCGGGCGATGCCGGCCGTCCCTACTGGGATTTTGTGCCGGTGGAGAACATCGAGCAGATCGAGGTCATCAAAGGGGCTTCATCCGTTTTATCCGGCACATCTGCCGTTTCAGGCGCTATACACATCCGTACCGCAATGCCCGGCATTAAGCCTGTGACAAAGATAACGGCTTTTACAGGAGGCTATACTGCACCCGGCGACCGGTCACAGAAATGGTGGGACGATTATCCCTATATCGCCGGAGCGAATTTCCTGCATACGCGTAAGATAAAGAACCTTGACCTGGTATTGGGAGGCAATTTGTATTTCGATCACGGGTACATCGGTGCGCCCAGGGCAGATTCTACAGTGTACGACCAGAGCCATAACTTCGACGATAGCCAGATGGCTACCCAAAGAGCCCGGCTGAATTTCAATATCCGCAAACGTTCGGTTAAATACCAGGGACTGAATTATGGCATAAACGGAAATATCATGTATCAGCATGCCCCGATGAACCTGGCCTGGCTCAATGATACCTCCGGCTTTTTCAGAGGGTATCCCGGTGCAGTGTTTCTCCAGGACCAGTTTATCACTAATCTTGATCCATACATAAATTTTTACTCCAGTCTTGGTTTCAAACACAGCTTAAAAGCTCGTATTCTGTATAATAACAACAAACAGTCAAATAACCAGGACCTTCAGAGTACTTTTATCTTTGCCGATTATAACTTCAGGAGAGATTACAACTTCATGCAAGGGCTCGAGTTCATAGGCGGTCTGTCTTCCCAGTATTCTTTTGTGAACGCCACGATGTATGCTGTTGATGGCAATGACCTTAACCGTTTTTTAAATATTTCGGGTTATGGGCAGATCGAAAACACTTTCTTCAAGACACTGACACTTTCCATCGGGCTGAGGCTTGAATATTACAATATGAACGGGCATGAAAGCGATTTTCAACCAATTTTAAGAGCCGGCCTAAACCTGAGAATATATAAGGAAACACATATAAGGTTCTCTTATGGACAGGGCTATCGTTTCCCGACTATTGCAGAGAGGTACATTAGTACCAATGTCGGAACTTTCGGAGTTTTTAAAAATCCCGATCTGAAACCGGAACGGAGCTGGAATGCCGAACTTGGCGTCAAGCAGGGATTCAAATTTTTCAATTATTTCGGCTATCTGGATATCGCAATATTCCAGCAGGAATACAGGAATACGGTGGAATATCTGTTTGGCTTCTGGGACCCAGACTTTAGTACTCTGGGCGGGGCAGGTTTTAAATTTCTGAATACCGGTCATTCCAGGATCATTGGGGCAGATATCTCCGTGACCGGGGCAGCTCACCTGGCGGAAAAATCAATCCTCAGGACCATGCTGGGGTACAATTATATTATGCCTGTAACCCTTGATCCGGATTATGTTTACGCCACAGATATCCGGGGAAAAGATTACAGTTATGAGTCAACCAGTGTTGATCCAACCGGTAATATCTTAAAATATAGATTCTTGCATACTTTTAAAGGTGATATTGAGCTGGAGGTGCATTCTTTTTCACTGGGCTTCAGTGCTAAATATTTCAGTGGTATAAAGAACCTTGATAAAGCAATAGAAGATTTTGAAAACACGACCCTGCTGGCGGGAGGAACTGTCCAACCAATATTGTATATGGATTATTTTTACAGTAATAACAACGGCCAGTGGATATTTGACATCAGGGCCAGTTACAGGATCAACGACCATCACCAGGTTTCCCTGCTGAGCAATAATTTCACCAACAATATTTATTCGCTCCGGCCATTGAAAGCGGAGCCGATGCGGAGCGTGATGGTGCAGTATGTGTTGAAGATTTGAAGAGAAGATAGAAGTTAGAAGATAGAAGTTAGAAGATAGAAGATAGAAGTTAGAATATTTTTTTGATGATGGATTTGGTTTTGACAAAGATTATTGCGACGCTGGGGCCGGCGAGTGCGGGGGTGGAACGGATCAGGCTGCTGATCCATGAGGGGGTCAGGGTTTTCCGGGTGAATTTTTCGCATGGAACGATCCGGGGTTTTTCGGAACGCGTTGCCAATGTACGACAAGCCTCTGCTGAGACAGGCATTCCGGTGGCTGTTCTGGGCGATCTGTCGGGGCCCAAGATCAGGGTAGGGCAGGTGGCCGGCGATGGGATCATGCTCGAACCCGGCATGAATGTCGAATTCATCCGGTACGATATCGAAGCTTCATTGCCAGGGGAAGGGCCCGTTGTTTTTTCTTCCACCCTTCCACAGTTGATTGATGAAGTGCTGCCCGGTCAGCGCGTCATGCTGGATGATGGAAACGTTTCTTTGATCTGCACCGAACGCCTGCCCGACAGGATTGTATGTGAGGTGATCGACGGGGGGCTGATCACATCAAAGAAGGGGATCAATCTTCCGGATACCAAACTCTCGGTGCCTGTTTTGACCGACTGGGATCACGAATGCATTGAATTTGCCGTCGATGCGAAAATCGATTATCTGGCCCTGAGCTTTGTCCGCAGCGCCGGGGATGTGCGCTTGCTGAAAAAGCGGCTGGCGGAACTGGGAGCGAGGCCTTTTGAGCCGATCCGTTACCGTGAAGCCGATCTGAAAGATAAGCCGGACGATTTCCTGTTCATCCCGGTGATCAGTAAGATTGAAAAGCCGCAGGCAATGGATGACCTGGATGCTATCATTGAAGAATCGGACGGGATCATGATCGCCAGGGGCGACCTTGGGGTAGAAATGGACGTGGCAGAAGTGGCGGTTTTACAGAAACGGATCATCAGCGCCTGTCATGACCATGGCGTGCCAGTCATCGTTGCCACCCAGATGCTGCAGAGCATGATCGATTCGCCATCCCCCACGCGGGCGGAGGTGTCGGACGTGGCCAATGCCATTTTCGACGGTGTGGATGCCGTGATGCTCAGCGGGGAAACAGCCGTGGGATCCTATCCCGCCTCAACCGTCAGGATCATGAGCCGGATCGCCAGGCTGACAAACCGCTATATCCTGAACCAGAAGATAAGCCATCCCATTCCCCGTGTCATGCAGGAATCAAAATACCGCAGCGCTGCCCTGGCACTTGGTGTCAAATCCATCGTACACGATATCGATGCGCGTTTGATCTTCGTCTGGACAAGGCTGGGCGGTGGGGCTTTATATCTCTCCCAACTCGACATGCCGCGGCCCATCATTGCCTGCAGCCCCCACCCGGCTACCCTTAACCGGCTGGCGTTGCTCTACGGCGTTCATCCGGTGCTGATGGAACCACCGGAACACAGCAGCGACTTCATCCGCCGCGCCGATGAAATGATCCTCCAGAACGGCTGGGCCTCCAAAGGGGAACCCGTGGTGTTTGTCTACGGCAAACCGATCAAATCAAGCGGCCTGACCAATACCGTTTATATCCATTACGTTGGGGATTTTGAGTGATAAGGTGATAAGGTGATACGGTGATACGGTGATACAGTGATACGGTGGAAAGGTGTTAAGGTGTTAAGGTGTTAATTATTTAGGTGAATTTAGTTTTCTTTCCAATGCGTATATAAGGCTAACGAGCATCTTCCTGATATACTTTATTTTATCGTTATAATATTCATTATTAGAGTAATAGCCCAGGTTGTAAGCTATTTCAAGTTGTGTCTCAAGTTCTGATAATGAACCATTTGAAATATATAAGAATTGAATGAACTCTCTTGTATTTTTACGACCAGACCCCTCGGCTAGATTTGAAGGAACAGATACAGCGCTTTTTCTTATTTGATTTGTTAAACCATACAATTCAGACTTTGGAAATTTTCCTGTCAGTTTGTATATTTCTGTCACAAAATCCATTGATACTTTCCATATCTCCAAATCCTTATAACTATTCAATTTTGCCATAAAATAATCACTTTTTCACCTTTTCACTGTATCACCGTATCACCTTTTCACTGTATCACCGTATCACCTTTTCACTGTATCACCGTATCACCTTTCCACTGTATCACCCTATCACCTTTCCACCGTTTCACTGTATCACTTTATCACCTTTAAAACCTTCCATTTCATTAACCAATCTGAATTGAACCATTGCCCTCACCAGATTGTGATGATCGTAATGTGCCCTGAAATACTTATCTCCATTAAGAAAATCTGTCAGAAAACGCAGGCCGATGATAAATGTCATATAGATCGGGGCGAAGGGAAGGAGTTTGATCTCGTCAGGAGTCAGAATGCCTTCAGTAGCCTGAAGAAATCCTTCTGTGAATGATTCGTAAACCGCCTGGTCAAACTGCACTGACGCCAGGTCTTTCTCGTCTTCAATGGAAGTGTTTGCCATCGTCCGGAGTGCGTCGCCGTAATCGAAATGAGCGTATCCCGGCATCACGGTATCCAGGTCGACCAGGCATAAACCCCTGCCGTTTTCATCGAATAGGATGTTATTGAGTTTGGTGTCGTTATGGGTTGGCCGGAGAACCGATCCGGCTTTCAGTGCCGCAAAATAATCCTTCATTTGTTCAAAACGCTTTTCGGCAAATGACATGGCCTCTGCCGCCACGCCGGTCCGTTTTGCAGGATCATTTTTTTTTGCTTCAAGATACTGGCTGATACGGAACCCGATATCATGGAAAGCGGGTATGGTGGTCTTCAAAGGAGTTTTGAGATCGGCCAGCAGTTCCAGGAAACGACCGGTTACCAGCCCGGATTCATAAGCGATGGATGGGCCAGGCATCTTCTGGTAGGTGACCGTCCCGGGAATGAACAGGTACATGCGCCAGGGATCGCCTTGCTCATCTTCAAACCATAATTCACCCGATTTAGCCCTGACCAGGGTCAGGGTTTCGCGATCCGGATCATGCCCGGGCTTTACCAGGAGCTTTTTCCTCAGATGGTTCGTCACCGCTTCGATGTTTTCCATGATCCCGGGAATGTCATGGAAAATGTTGCGGTTGATTTTCTGGAGTATGTAATCGGGATGATGACCTTTGGTTTTAACCAGATATGTTTCATGGATATGCCCCTCGCCATAACGCCGGATTGAACTGATCTCTCCCGGGAAATCAAAATGTCGAAAAGCCATTTGACTATGTATGACCACCGTTTGACAATTGTATGACTATCGTATAACCACCGTATGACTATTGTATGACTAAATTATTGCCACACAGGTGTAGGATACTCATTATTTTCTGCCAGCAGACTAAGTTTCTCCCTGACAATCTCCCTGTCTTCCTGGTATGTCATCCCGAACCATTGTGCATCGGTGGGCAAAACGGGGATTACGACCTCGCCCGATCGTATCAGCCGGTCGATCACATTGGGCAGCAGGAATTCCGCTTTCTCGCTGGATGCATTTTCGCGGAGAAATTCCATAAGATCTTTTTCCAGGTGCCGGAACAATGAAGGCATAAATCCCCAGATGTTCATGGAGACCACCGTATTTTCATCGATATTCCGTGCTTCGCCTTGTTCATCCCGGTACATTACAAGATCTCCTTCCCGTTTTATTTTCAGCCGTTCTGTGATGCTTTTCAGGGTACCGTCAGGACTTATTTCACATTCGGCCCTGGATACAAAACCATGTTCGGAGAGAGTATTTTTCAGGATATATCCGATAAGGGCATATCGCCCGTTGAGCAAGTTATCCATATTTCCCAGGAAACCGGCGGCCAGCTCATAAGATTTTCTTCCGTAAAAATCATCGGCATTGATCATGCAAAAGGGTTCCTGCACCTTTTCTCTGGCCACCCAGATGGCATGACCGGTGCCCCAGGGTTTTGTCCGCCGGGCCATTGGCCGGAAGCCGTCCGGGAGATCATCCACTTCCTGGAAAACATAATCGATCTCGATTTTATCTTTCCATTTATCGAAAAAGATGCGTTGCATATCTTCCAGGATATCTTTACGGATAACGAAGACGACTTTGTTAAAACCAGCGCGGATCGCGTCGTAAATGGAATAATCGAGGATTGCTTCACCGGACGGGCCAACGCCTTCGGCCTGCTTGAGTCCGCCGAAGCGGCTGCCGATCCCGGCGGCGAGTATGAGTAGGGTTGGTGACATATGATATTTTGTGTTATTCGATTCTCAGTCGGTGGAAATACCTGAACATCAAAAACGTTCCGGTGATGGCGATCCCTCCGAGGGTGATTCCGGCCAGGTTATTGCCATAGACAAAATTGCCTATGGAAAACAGGGCGCAATAGATGATCAGGCAGCCTAAAAATACAAAGAGCAACTGCACGGGCATTTCCCAGCGTTTATGGTCTTTTTTGGTTATGTTGATTCCCTTGACGGCAGCTTTTTCAACGACCTTTTTCCATCCTGGTCCGCCAGGGTGGGTGAGCAGGTAAAAGTTTTCAAGCGTTTGTTGCGGTTCCGGTCTGGTGAGTAATGCGGTAGTCAGCCAGGCAAAAGTTGTAATTCCGGTTGCCAGTAGCAATTTCACCGTAAAACCATCCAGAATTGTTGTTCTCACCGCATCATCTTCCACGAAAAAAACAAGGATCACGGCCACTACGGTTGCGACGATCATGGCCACCACTTCGGTCCAGGCATTGATCCGCCACCAGAACCAGCGCAGCAGGTAGATGGCGCCGCTGCCGGCACCCGACAGCAGCAGGATGTTGAAGGCCTGGGTGGCGTTATTCATGAAGGTAAGCGAGAAGACACCGGCGATGATCATCAGCAGTATTGTAGTCAGCCTTGCCGTCATTACCAGCTCCTTTTCACTTGCTTTTTGGTTGATGAAGCGTTTGTAGAAGTCATTCACCACATAGGATGAACCCCAGTTGAGGTGTGTGCCGATGGTTGACATATAAGCGGCGATCAGGGAAGCCACGACCAGGCCGAGCCAACCGGGATGGAGCCTGGAGAGCATGACAGGATAGGCGATATCGTCTTTCAGGTAAGTTTCGGAAATATGCGGAAATTCAGCCCGGATGGCATCCAGGTCGGGGTAAATGATCAATGAGGCCATGGCCACGATGATCCAGGGCCAGGGGCGCAGGGCGTAATGGGCGAAGTTGAACAGCAGGGTGGCACCGACGGCGTTTTTCTCATTTTTGGCCGACAGCATCCGCTGGGCGATGTAACCTCCGCCTCCGGGTTCTGCGCCCGGGTACCAGACGGCCCACCATTGCACTGCCACCGGGATGATCAGCAGCGGGATCAGGACGGAGGGATCTGAAAAATCGGGTATAAAACTGGCTTTAGTCCCCAGCTCCCGCATGATCCCCTGGAAGCCGCCGATTTCAATGATCTCCGGCTGACGGATGGCTACCACGGCTGCCAGGACAGCGCCGAACATGGCGATGGAATACTGGAAAAAGTCGGCCCAGACAACCCCTCTCAGCCCGCCCATGGCGGCATAGATCACCACAACCACTGAAGCTGCGACGATGGTCACCCAGGGTTCCAGGCCGAACATGACGCTGCCGATTTTTATCGCCGCCAGCGATACAGTACCCATGATCAGGGTGTTAAAGAAAATACCGAGGTAAATGGAACGGAACCCCCTGAGGAAAGAGGCCGCCTTGCCGCTGTACCGGAGTTCATAGAATTCAAGATCGGTCATGATATTTGACCTGCGCCACAGCTTGGCGTAAATAAACACGGTCACCATGCCGGTGATCAAAAACGCCCACCAGGCCCAGTTCTTTGCCACGCCCGATTCCCTTACCATGCCGGTGACCAGGTTGGGCGTATCAGCCGAAAAAGTGCAGGCAACCATCGAAATTCCCAGCAGCCACCAGGGCATTCCCCGGCCACCCAGAAAAAATTCGCTGGTGTTCTTGCCGGCCCTTTTGGAGGCTATATAACCTATGATAAGGACAATGAAGAAAAATACCGCGATAATGACCCAGTCGATCGTGATGAGTTTCATAAGCCAGCATGAATGAGAGCGCCAAAATACAAAAAGTTATGACAAAAGTTGATTTTATCAGGGATCAGCAGGAGTGCTTTTCACAGTTAAAGCGTTAACATTTGCTAGATTTGCAGAAAATACAATTCCTATGTCATTGTCCCGCGATCAAGCCATCGAACTCCTTCATCAGTACATAAAGAATGAACGGATGATCTTTCACTGTCTCGCTTCTGAAGCTGTTATGCGTGCTCTTGCAAACCACCTGGGTCGTGATGAGGAAAAATGGGGCCTGGCTGGGTTGCTGCACGACCTCGACGTGGAGGTGACCCATGCTGATCCCTATTTACATGGCAAAGAAACGGTCCGTATCCTGTCTGAAATGGGTGTGGACCCCGAGGTGGTTGAGGCTATTGGGCTGCACAATGAAATGTCGGCCGGCGCTCCCCGTACAAAGGAATTCCACCATGCCCTGGCCGCCGGCGAAACGATCACCGGCCTGATACTGGCTACTTCACTGGTCTACCCTGATAAGAAAATTTCCAGCGTTAAGCCAAAATCTGTGGTCAAAAGAATGAAGGAGAAAGCATTCGCCGCTTCGGTGAAAAGAGAGAATATCAGGGAATGCGAACAGATAGGCATATCGCTGGAAGAATTTGCTGAATTAGCGATACGCGCGATGGCTGAGCTGGAAAAGGGGTGAGACGGTGGTTATACAGTAGTCATACAATAGTCATACAGTAGTCATACAGTGGTCAGACGGTGGTCAGACGGTTGTAGTTAGGTGTTGAAGGTTGGGGCCGGTTCTTAGCGAAGGTCAATTTGGTAGATATTGACTCCCAGCGGGATCATGTGGTCGGTGATAATCCCGTTATTTACCTTGACCTGCCGGTCTTCGGACATTACTTCCGCCTTCGTTGTCAGATCCGTGAATTCCGGCATGGTCAGGGTAACATCCATCGGATTATCAGTAGTATTCACTGCCAAGATGATGAATAGGCCATGGTAGTTGAGATCCAGCGTGTACAGGCCTTCATGCCCGTGCGTTACAACGGGAGCCGCCTGGCCGGAACACAGAGATAATTGCAGGGCAACGATTTCATTTGCAACGGAAAGGTGTTCCTCACGGATGAATGACAAGGCTGGTGTAACGGGTTGATGATCGTCAAAGTAATTCAGGATGCCGGATGCATGGTGAATGATTCCCCAATATGTAAGCATGCGGGCTTTTTCAGGTGAAAGAGCAGACATATCGATACTTTCCGGGTCGAAAGGAGATGGGGGATCCATGCTAAGGGGATGGTAGGGATCCGTTTCTTTGATCAAGCTATAATAAACGGCTAACATACGTTCGTTATCCTTGCCGCCGGGAACCTTCCAGCTCAGCAGGGCCGGGTGATCACGAAAATAATTGACCTCTTTTGTCAATGCTTTCCGGTTTTTCTCCTGTTCACGGTCTGACCGGCTGATATCGACCAGTGCTGAAAGATCATAATTTATCATGATGCCCAGCGCTGCGCACCGGTCCATGAACCTGACCCTCTCCTTTCTGCCTTTTTTACCCGCTTGCCAATCCGGGGATATCATGTTCAGCCCATTGCTTGCATACTCCTCTAATTTTATTGAGCTGACAGGCCATTCACAGTTTAAGCCCACAGGAAAAACACGGTTTCCCCCCACGGAATAACAACCCGATGCCCGGTCCCTTTTTACTGCATTGATTGAAGCCGGCTTGATTTCCACATTCACCTTCCGGCTGTCAATCCATTTTTCATTTTCATAAAAAGAAACAGTTACCTCGTTATTGCCTTCCCGGAGTAATTCCATTGAAAACGGGACTGAGGAAACACCTCTTGGCACAACCGGAAATCCCCGGTTGAGAAACTGGAACTCAAAAACAAGGTCAATGGTGATCTCCATTTTTGCCTTGCTTTCCGGGATGTAAACGGCAATTTCACCCGTCTTTTCGTCAGTGTAATAATCCAGTCGTGAAATGGCATGATAGGCAGATCCATCGGGCTGCGCATATCCTTGCAGGAAAAAAAAAGTCATGAAAACCACCGCAAGATGGCTAAACCGGTTAGAAAAAGTCATATTCAACAAATTCATCTTTTCAATATATTATGATTTCATCGGCGAAGATCCACGCTTTACCACCCTTGCCGGGATGCCAGTCGGGACAAACCCCGGTGTTGACGGCTTCAATTCTCAGATAGTCCACCCTCAGCGGGCGTTTCAGACTGATCGTAAAGTCATTGCTCAACACCGCATCATCCGCCGTTAAAGGTTTCTGTTTTATACCGCCGATTTTCTGAAAACTGGTACCATCTTCTGAAAAGTAAAAATTAACCAGCGTTGGAAAGAATATCCATCGATGCTGATCCTGCAAGAATGAAACACTTACCGCGTTTATATCGATGGTTTTATCAAGCCGGATGACCACATCCATATTATGACCTTGAAAACCCTGCCAGAACCCATCGCTGTGACGTAACGATCCTTTCAGGCCATCGAGCAGGGATTGGGGGCCCTTTGCCGGATATCGCAGGCTGTATCTTGTCCGGTATTGGATCGGTTTCCCCAGTCCTGCATGGTAATTCAGTTCATAAATGGCAGGCTTTTCCAGTCTTTTGCCATTTTTATATGCGATGGCTTTCAGGGTAGCGTTGTGCTGAATACTGACAGGCTTTGTATAAGGGAAGGCGTTTTTCCCCGGTTCCCTGCCGTCAAGCGTGTAGAAGATCTCCGTATCGTAAGCCTCCGTTCCCAGTGCAAAGGAAAGTGTTTCCTGGTCCCGGTCAGACAGCACCTCAATCTCGACTTTCCCCGATCCCGGAAAATAGTTGACTTCCATTTGGTCAAATCGCCGGAACTGGGTTTGCAGGCGTTCCCTGAAATCCTGCCAGTCCAGCAAATGCAAGGGTGTCCAGAGAACCTCTGCCAGTGCGGTCATTCTGGGCAATGCCATATATTCTGCATGTGAAGGCGTTGGAATGTATTCGGTCCATAGGTTTCCCTGCGCCCCCAGGATGTTGCGTGCCTGGAAAGGGTTGAGCGCTTCGGGTACCGGGCGGAAATCATAAACTTTCCTGAGCGTTGTCAGACCGCCGATCGCTTCCGGCTGAAAATCGGGGTCAGCCTGGTAGTAATCGAAATAGCAGTGAGAAGTTGGGCACATCACCACCATATGACCTTTCTGTGCAGCCTCAATGCCGGCGTCAAAACCTCGCCATGACATCACTACAGCACCTCCTGGCAGTCCGCCCTCCATAATTTCATCCCATCCGATCAGCCGCCTTCCTTTGGAATCCAGGTAGCTGCCAATCCTTTTGATAAAATAGCTTTGCAGTTCATCTTCATTCTTCAGCCCTTCTTTTTTCATCCTGGCCTGGCATTTCCGGCAGGTTTTCCAGTTTGTCTTATCGGCCTCATCCCCGCCGATATGGATGAAAGGGGATGGGAACAATTGCAGCACTTCATCCAGGACATCTTCCAGAAAATCAAACGTTTCGTCATTTCCGGCACAGAAGATATCGGTGTTGGGCCAATAGCCACCTGTCTGAACGGGAATTCTTTTACCGCTGCATGAAAATTCGGGATAGGCAGAAAACACCTCGCTGGTATGACCGGGTATTTCAATTTCCGGTACAATGGTGATGAAGCGTTCGGCGGCATAATCGACAATTTCCCGGATGTCATCCTGGGTGTAGAACCCACCATAAGTAGCCGGCTCATCAGGCCTGGCCGGAGCCCTTTCGTTCCATGAAATGCCTTCACGGTCGGCGCGCCAGGCTGCCACTTCGGTCAGTAACGGGTATTTCTTGATTTCAATCCGCCAGCCATTGTCATCGGTCAGGTGCCAGTGAAATACATTCATTTTGTGCAAGGCAATCAGATCAATATAGTGCTTGATGAATTCTTTCGGGAAAAAATGCCGTGAAACGTCCAGGTGCATTCCCCGCCAGGAAAAAGAAGGCATATCCGTTATCTCTACACAGGGAATGGTGAGGTTTCCCTTCACAGGATCTTCCTCCCGGCTGAATATTTCAACCGGCATAAGCTGGTATATCGTTTGTATGCCATAGAACAGCCCCATGGGTTCTGCTGCGGTGATAGTAATATTTGACGGGGTTACAGATAATATATATCCTTCCTGCCCGAAATCCTTTGCAATCTTATTATCAATGGCAAGCAGGATGGAATTTTTTGGGGGCTTTCCGTCCAGTAAACCAAATGGGATCTCTTCACCGGTTATGCGGGAGAGTGCCTGGCCTAATCCTTCGGCAACCATTTCTATCAGGTTCCCTTCAACCGTCATCCATATGGTTGTGTTAGGACTAAGACTGAACGACCCTTTTTTATAAGTCAGGTTAGCCGGCCTGGGAATGATATCAGGCGGTTCTTTCTGTGTCTGACGGTCCGAACATCCGGTTGCGAGGACAAATGTCAATAAGAGGAAAGATAATATTCTGGTCATCATCAACAGATTTAAATCAATTAATTGGCGAAAATACAATTTTACTATTCTTCATCGGGTCAATATTTTTATCGATGGGACGGATGCGGTAACTGAAACTATATTTTCCCGAATACAGGGTATATGGCTGCAAAGGCCTGGCACCCCAGCTGTTGTCGCCACCTACGCCACTTTGGCGATAATCGATATTGATATCGATGAAATCGTTGGCTGTCAAATCAATAGTATGCTTATGCCGGCTTTCGGTATAATCCAGTTGATCGGTGGTAAAAGGCAAGGCTGAAATGGAGATAAGCGGTATCCCGGTGATCAGTAAGCCTTTGCCATCCTTATCGGTCAGCGCCATCCAGCGGACATCGGTGCGGGTGCCGTTTTCTTGTGGACGTATGTATGGGAAATACAGCTGCTCAACAGTTGACTCGTACAAACCGACAAATGCGGCAGTGTTGCGGTCCTGGTAGTTCTCAAACGGCCCCCTTCCATACCATTTGACCTGATGGAATTCGGCCGGTATTCTCAGGTTCATGCCAAAGCGCGGTAGTTCTGGCAATTCGGCGGCTCCCGGATCCATCGAACTACTGATCACCACATCGCCTGTGCCATAGATCATATAGGTTACCTGGTATGGAATTCCCGGTTGACCGATGGAATAGTTCACCGATATCTGCACGGTACCCCAGGCCAGCTTAGCGACTTTGAAACTGCCGACCTTCCGGATACGGCCCGCTTCTTTCCAAACCGCACAACGGACCTGCATTTTATTGCCGAAATCATTGTCGACAGGGGCGCGCCAGAAATTCGGGACAGGTCCGCGGGTGATATATTCCTTTTTATTGTATTCCAGCGAGGTCATCATGCCGCTTTGCGTATCAAACCTGACATGAAAATCCACCCCGCTGATGGTCAGGTTTTTCCTGTCTTTGCTCCAGAGGATTTCCAGGCTGGCTTTGTCCTTCACCGTGACAGGAGTGGCCTTCCATGACAGGGCTATCTGTTCCGCTGCTGTTTCATGCCCTTTCATAAAAAAATCATTTCTCTCACGATATATGGCAGTGAAATTCAGAAAATATTCGGCACCCGGGTGCGGATTCACTTCCGGCAGATCCAGTTGAAAAACCGTGTCCTGTCCCGGTTGCAAATCAGGGCTCCCGATAACGCCTGATTTCAGTTCCCGGTCGTCCTCCAATAAATACCAGAGAATATCAAGATGTTCAGTCGTGAGGAAATCGTATTTGTTCCTGATCCGGATCAATCCATTTTCAGGATCCACAGGTTCTATGCCAACATATTGATATACTTTTTTCACCTCATATAAACCGGGATGTGGTGTCCGGTCGGGCAGGACCAGCCCGTTGATGCAGAAATTGCTGTCGGAAGGCGTCCCGGGCGGGCCAAAATCACCGCCATAAGCGTAATACGTTCTTCCATCAGGGGTTTCCTGCCGGATCCCCTGGTCCACCCAGTCCCATATCGAACCGCCCTGCAATTGCGGGTTTGCCTCTATTACATTCCAGTATTCCTGCAAATTCCCAGTGCTGTTGCCCATGGCATGGGCGTATTCGCACATGATCAAAGGTCTTTCCTGCGGTTTGGATGCATACTTCTCCAGGTATCCGATTCCGGGATACATAGGGCAATAGATTTCAGTGTTGGCCCGCAGCTCAGCTCTTTCGTAATGGATCGGCCGGGATGGATCCCGCTCTTTTATCCAGCTGAAGCACGAATCGAAGTTCACTCCGTCGCCCGCTTCATTGCCCATTGACCAGATGATGACGCTGGGGTGGTTTTTGTCTCGTTCAACCATGGCTTGGACCCTTGCCAGGTGAGCGTTTTTAAATTGCGGATCGTTGCCGGGGGTCCGGTCAGGATGATATCCCATGCCATGTGACTCAATATTGGCCTCATCGATAACATACAGGCCATATTGGTCGCATAAGGCATACCAGCGCGGGTCGTTCGGGTAATGGCTGGTGCGCACAGTGTTGAAATTGTAAAGTTTCATCAGGCGTATATCCTCCAGCATCGAGGCTTCACTGATCACATGTGCCGTCACCGGATCATGCTCATGGCGGTTGACTCCCTTGAGGGTTACCGGTTTCCCGTTAATCTGCAGCAGACCGTCCTTTATCTCCGAAGTCCTGAACCCTACTTTGCAGGAAAGAACCTCCAGGCACACATCCCTTTCATCGTACAAACCGAGGAGGAGGGTATAGAGATTTGGTGTTTCCGCCGTCCACTTCAACGGACCAGGGATGGAGTCCCTGAATGTGACTTTCACTGTGGATCCTTTTACCGGCCTGATCGTTTCAGAAAAGGAGGTGACGACTGTTTTATGACCGGCAGAAAGCAAACGGGCTTTTATGGTAAGTGGTTTGCTTTTTCTGGAGGTAGCATGGGCTACATCAACCCCGAGCCTGAAATCACCATCCTGATAATCATTGCTCAGACCGGCGTGGACAAAGAAATCACGGATATAAATCGGTGGCCGGGCTACCAGGTAAACATCCCGCTGGATACCACTGATACGCCAGAAATCCTGGCACTCCAGCCACGATCCGGTCGACCAGCGGTAAACCTGTACCGCCAGGAGGTTCTTTCCTGGCTTAATATATGGTGTGATATTGAATTCAGCAGGTGTCTTACTGTCTTCGCTGTATCCAACCTTCACGCCGTTGATCCAGAGATAGAAGGCCGATTTCACAGCGCCGAAATGAATGAACACCTGCTTCCCTGACCATGTTTCGGGGATATTGAAATGCAGCCTGTATGAACCCACCGGATTATATTCCGTTGGGATGTCAGGGGGAGCCGGAGTGCGAGTCCATTCATAAGGAATATTTACATAGATCGGAACACCATAGCCCTGGAACTCCCAGTTGGAAGGCACTTCGATGAGCCCCCACTTTTTATCGTCAAACCCGGGCCGGTGAAAGCCTTCGGGTGCATCGGCCGGCCTTTCTACCCAGTGGAATTTCCAGAAACCATTCAGCTTTTGAATAAAGGATGATTTATTGCGGTTATTTTCAATGGCAAAACGCTCATCCTGGAAAGGGGTCAGGGTCGCGTGAGGGATCGTCTTGTTAATTCCTGTAATCGTGGGATCTTGCCATTCAGGTATTGGCTGAGAATAAAGGAAAAGATTATGTATTACCAGTAGTAATGTATAAATGATCCTTAATCCGGCATTATTTAGTACTATTTTTTTAATCATGACCAGTTTTTCAGGTGGTTCATTTCTCTCAGGAACCCGGATTCAGTATTTTAATCGGTTTGTTTGTTTTGAATCTTCTTACAATATTGATACGCATGATTCCGGTATTAAAAGTGATATTCCGTTCGGGGAAAGGCGACTGGCTGGTCTGAGACATGTTCATATACGATGCCCCGAAATACCAGCGCTCACTATTGTAACCAACTGAAAATAAGGTTTCAATCCTGAAGCCCAGAATGATACCGGCCTTTATCTTGTTTGTGTTTTCGGGTAAGATAAGCTGGGTTGTACCCAGGTTTCCTGATCCGTTCAATGAAGCGGTAACAAAAAAATGTTCACTAATGACAAGAGTATAGGCATAGCCAATGATCGGACCAACGCTGAAAATGTTAGATCGGTCAAAATCTTTTCCTTCAAAGAAATAAGAAGGGTTGAGATGGGAGGGTACAATGGACGAGTCGGCTATGGTGGTGTGATAAATGATACTTCCTCCTACGAGAAAAGAACCGGCACTTTTTTTCTGCCATTCATTCTGCAGCATGGTTGCACGGTAAGAAAACCGCTGATTGTTAAATATATAAGTTAAATCGAGTCCAACCGTATAGGTCCGAATGTCGGGCCTGATGTAAAAAGGATCGCCTTCTTCCCAACCGTGGATCATCAGGTCTGTATTTCTGAGATAAAAACCTTTATAGCGCTGCAGGTAAAGCATCGCGTTAAATTTAGGGGTAAATGTACGCAGCGTGAAATCGTAATATTTAGTTTGACCATGTTTTTCTTCATCCTGGTTCAGAAACGGGAAATTGACACCGATATTTATTCCCAGGAATCCGTGATTAACCCCCAGCCCCAGTAATATTTTGTTATTAGGACGGTAATTCAGTTTCTGCCCGGTGTAGTTATCGTCATACGCCATCATACTGTATTTGTTCGAGGCGTAAATCCTTGTAGTATAATTTTTTACATATGATGAGATGTAGTTGCTATCGTGCGTTACGTTGAATATATTAGAAAGGAAAGTGTTTTGTCCTGATAAGCTGAAAGACGGGAATATCGTTGCAAAGAAACAGATAAACAGTTTTGACCGGATTTTAAGATAGCTTTGGTATTTTGAATGATTTATCCGGATCATGCCTTTCAGGTTGACTGTATTGTTATAATTTTACCTGCAAAAATAGGACATAATTAACCATTTATCATTTTACAATTGGCGAAAGGACACAAGTTTTCCTAACAGACTTTGAATTATTGGATATCCGGAGTTGATGATTTGGATTACTTTGCTTTACTTTGCGACGCTGACAAATAAAAGTGGGTTTAGAATTTTAATCATCTGATGAATACCAAGGAAGATTTTGGAAATGACAAGCGATCGGCATTTTCAGCCAAGACTGAAGCCCAGAAGATTGCTTTCGGGCCGGTGATGTTTCAGGCAGCCAGGGCCTTGCGCAAGCTGGGGATATTGCAGCTGGTCAGTGAGAAAGGTGCTGAAGGGGCTTCGTCTGTAGAGGTAGCACATACCCTCGGGATGACGGATTATGGTGTAAGCGTGTTGCTGGATGCAGGCCTGAGCATGGGAATTGTTATGATGCGCAACGGGAAATATATCCTGACAAAGACCGGATATTTCCTTTTAAGCGACCCAATGACGCGTGTTAACATGGATTTTATCCACGATGTTTGCTACAGGTCATTCTTTTCATTGGAGGAATCTATACGGAGCGGTAAACCGGAAGGTTTAAAAGTATTCGGCGAGTGGGAAACCATTTATCCCGGATTGCAGTTTTTACCGGAACAGGCTAAAAAGAGCTGGTTTGCTTTCGATCACTTTTATTCCGATCTGGCTTTTCCTGAAATAATACCTGAAATAGCCAGGGGAAATCATAAAAAACTCATGGATGTCGGAGGGAATACGGGGAGATTTGCCATTCAGTGTGTTGCTAACATTCCGGGCCTGCATGTCACTATTGTCGATTTGCCTGACACACTTAAGGCAGCCGAAAAGAATATACGGTCGCATGGATTGCAGGAAAGTGTGGATTTTTATCAGGCTGATATGCTGAACCAACAGGATGAATTTCCGCCTGGATATGATGCGATCTGGATGAGCCAATTCCTGGACTGCTTCTCCGGGGAGCAGATTTTAAGCATACTTGAGCGTGCCGTAAAGGTGTTGACGCCGGAAGGTACGTTATATATATTGGAACTGTTCTGGGACCGGCAGAAATATGAAGCATCATCCTACAGCCTGAATGCCACTTCCCTTTATTTTACCTGTCTGGCGAACGGTAATAGCCGGATGTATCATTCTTCAGATTTCGTCAGATTGATTGAATCGTCCGGGCTGACCATTGATGAATCAATCGATCATATCGGGGTCAGTCATACGCTGATCAAATGTAAAAGAAAGCTTTAGCTCCTAAAAACCTATCGCAGGTCAATCTTTGTTACATTCTTCGGTTCGTAAGTTTTCCAGTTCCTGAACGGATAAAAAGAAAGGGAGAAATAAAAAATATTCGACTTGAAATCATACGGTTTCATGTCCCCGTTACCTCCTGTGGCCATGAAGTCACGGTTGTGAAAGTTAGTGAGATAGTATTTGAATTTAATCGCCATACCATATGGAAACTGAATTCCGGCCAGTAACGAATGCTGCACCGGAACAACGCGGTCGGAAAACCAAACCGTGAATTTATCCTCCTTCACCTCATCTACAAAAAGTTTTTCCTTGTAAACAAAGGGGAATTCGATTTCATATCCTCCAAAAACAAAAAATTTATCCAGCTTCCCCAGTTTGAATCCTGCCGGGATGCCGGCGTTGTAAGTGCGGTATTTATATTTGTTGCCGTCCAGTGGATTGTCATAAATAAACCCGACATTACGGATGGCCAATCCGGTGAACATTCCGAAAACATTACCGAAATCGGCATTAAACATTGTCTGGGGGTTGATGACGGGAGCCCACCGCATGATATTGCCCTGGTCATATCCCTGGTTATCTATGTCGGCAAATGAAAAGATCATTTCCAGGGATGTCGAGCCGTAAAACTTCGTTTGCTGTGCAATAGAATTGCCTGCCACGACTGTTGATAATAGCAGAATGATTGCAATCTTTTTCATAAACTTCTTTTTAGTTTGATAAACGTTTCAGATATGAATTTGTTACAGGCCAAATCGAGAATAAATGGCGCATTATTTTGAACAGCCAATATTTTCAGAATGGATAACCGATGCCAAAATTAATGATAATATCGGAAAATTGCCATTTATCCAAAACCCATCGGGATCCTTCATTTTGTGCCGGATCCCTCAATGGGATGGCAAAATCGACACGCAGAATGAAAAAATTGAAGTCCAGCCTGACGCCTAATCCAACATCGATGGCAAACTCTTTATAAAACCTGTCAAATTGGAATTCGCCGCCAGGGTAAGAATCATCTTCTTTCAACAGCCATATGTTTCCGATATCGGCGAAAAGAGCGCTTTTAATAAACCTGTAAACGGCAAACCGGTATTCCAGGTTAGCCTCGATCTGTATGTCTCCCATCCTGTCGAAATACTCATCAGGATTGCTGTAGGATCCCGGCCCGAGCAAACGGTAAGGCCAGCCGCGCATTCCGTTTGAGCCGCCGGCGTAGAAACCTTTCTCCAGTGGCAGGACGCTTGCATTTCCATAAGGGATGCCGGTACCGGCAAAAAACCGGTAAGCCACGGAATTGTTAGGGGAAATTACATTAAAAAACCTAAAATCTAAATCTATCTTGGCATATTGGGCAAATGGAATTCCAAATATGTTATAAAACCCCAGGGAATCTATATTCCTGTCGAAAATTCTGGAGCCGGCATTGAGCAGGTTCCCTGCCGTTTCAACATTTCCCCGGAAATAGAAAAAGTCTTGTATTTTTCTGATATCCTGTGTATTATACGTATATGTATAGCGTATGGCTGTGATAAAATTATCGGTATACTGATATTTAATGCGGTCGTTGGGCTCATCCTCTACGATTTGCTGAAATTCAGATGTCAGGTTCACATTGACCAGGCTCCAGTCAAATGGAAACACCTGGTGTCGTTTCCTGTCCGATTCTTTCCAATCATATCCGAACGAGAGATTGTTCAGCCAGCGGTAGTATTCGGGCCTGCTTTCATAACCGAATCCAAGGCTCAGGGTAGTCTTTGGCCTGAAATACTTCGGAAATCTTTCCTGTCTGACAGGTATCAGGAACCGGGGGAATATGATGGTAGCCTCCAAACCGGTTTCAATAGTATTGAAGAAAGGAATGCTGGTAGAATATTCGGCATCGTCGCCAAATAATTTCTGCGCTTCCATTGCACCTCTTGCCTTGATGCGGAATGTTTCCGCCCCTCTGAAAATATTATTGTTCTGGTAAGTAAAGTTCAGGCCGATGCCGGGTCGTCCGCCGGAATTCGTCACTTCCGTTTCTACAGTAAATGAATGTAACTTTCTTCTCGTCAGCTCTATATAGCAATCGAGCGTCCCCCTGACTGATGTGTCGGCTGGCGTCAGATCCCTGAACCGTATGTTCGTATGACTGAATAACCCCAGTTCATTGATCCGGGACCGTGTTTTAATAATATCCGTCTGACGATATGGTTCGCCTGATTTGATAAAAACCGATTGGGCAATGGTTGTAGGTTTGACCTTTAAATTGCCTGTGTGGACGAAAAAATAATTATACGGATCACGCCTCCCCCTTCGGTCAGATATGGTCAGCTTAACCGTATCAACCGGTCTGATGGCCGGAGCAAGCGGATCAAAATCCGGGCGGATATATACATCCCTGATGAAATACTGCCTGTGCTCCCGCTGTTTTATTTTCCATGGTTCGGAATCCGATGGTGTTTCCAACGGTTTGATATTTACAGTCACATCCATATTTTTATCTCCCAAAGTACTGTCAATCTCGAAAAAGATGAAGTCTTTACGGAAATTATAGTAACCATTGTCTATCAGGACAGCAGTCAGACGGTCACGTTCCCTGTCCAGATCAAATACGTTATAAACGTCGCCGGGAACGATTTTTTTATCCGCCTTGCTTTTCATTATATATTGCGACATCACGCTGTCGCTTATATCATAATGGACCGTGTTCAAGGTATAAGGAGTCGAGGGGATGACTTTGTAATTCACCTGGACTTTCTGTTTCTTCCGGTATTGTGTTGAAAAATTTACCTGTGCCTGGAAGTAACCTACTTTGGAAAGATATTGCTGCATCTCAAAGGAGGAATTGACAGCTGTTGCCGAATCATATACAGCCGGCCGTTCGCCTACTTTTTCCCTCAGCCATGTTCTGAATTTACTATCTGTTTTTCCGCGTGTTCCAAGATGATACATCGATAGCTTCAGACGGGCCAACCCCAGGAATTTACTGTTGGGGCGGGGTTTGGCAATGGAGTACAGATTATCACGGTTTATGCCCGGATTTTTTCCTTCAAATCCGATGCTGTTTTTTGTTAATAAATATTCGTCCTCCTGAAGAAGCCGGCTGGTACTGCAAGACGACATCAATAGCAGAAATACTAATGTTGTGATTGAAGTATTTGCACTGTATAATCGAGTTCTATTCACAGGTACGTTTACAGCCAGTCGCAAAGATATGAATTTTCCCAGGCTTCTCAGGCAGGGAGAATTTTATATTTTTGCAGATCAATTCGAGTATATGCTTTCATTGTTTGCCCGGTTTGTTTTGAAGCTGATGGGCTGGAAGATTAACGGTGTCATTCCCCCCGGGACTAAGAAATGTGTCATCGTCGCTGCACCCCATACCAGTTACTGGGATTTTGTCATTGGCCGCCTGGCCTACTGGCAGTTGGGTATTAAAGCACACTTTCTAATCAAGAAAGAGCTTTTCAAATTCCCGTTAAAACGGCTGATCCTTAATATGGGAGGCATTCCGGTAAATCGTGGTAAGAGCAATAAAATGGTCGATCAGATCGTTGCTATAATTAACAGGTCCGATTCTTTCTACCTGGTCATTACCCCGGAAGGAACCCGGAAACCGGTCCGGCACTGGAAAAAGGGTTTTTATTATATTGCATTGCAGGCACAAGTCCCGATTGCACTGGGCTATATTGATTACGCCAAAAAGGAGGGAGGCGTCGGAAAGGTTATTTATCCTAATGGAAATATTGATGAGCAAATGATAGAGATTATGTCCTTTTACCGCGGAATGACACCGAAGCATCCTGATAAGTTTATTGCGAAATAGTTTCAGGAACGAAAAACGTTGAAAAATTCATTTCTTTTTTGTATTACTTTTTAAAGTTTTAAAGATAAACCTTTGCGTTATCTTGCATTGGAATTGAAGCATGATGAATTATTATTTCTTGTATTATCAACAAACCTTGTGATTGCAGAGACTAACATTGAGAGGTTTATAAGTTGTTAATAAACTTATTAATTCTTCATGTTATTTATAGTAGTTTCGTGACGCATTAATATATTGAAATGCCTGATTCCAAAATATTTATATATAATTAATCAAAAAACCTATACCATGAGTCGATCATTAATATTTGGCATATTATTATTTTCAATTTGTAATATAACTTTTTCACAGGTGGCTATCAATGAAGATGGTAGCCCTCCCCATCCTTCAGCGGGGCTTGAGATTAAATTCACCGACAAAGGGGTTCTGCTACCAAGACTAACCGCACAGCAGCGGGATGCTATCTTTGAACCGGCTGATGGTTTGTTGATTTATTGTGTTGATTGCGGATTAGATGCGACCGGGATATTGTGCATCTTTCAGAATGGGGGATGGCGCTCTTTTAACCTGGATTGCATGGTTCCCATGACCCCACCGCCATTAAGCCACACACCCGGACTGAATCAGATAGTTTGGGAATGGGGCAGCAATCCGAACACCGCAGGTTATAAATGGCATACAATTAATGATTATAGCACAGCTACCGACTTATTTTCTGATACAACATACACAGAAACAGGCCTGGATTGCTGGACTGAATATACCAGGTATGTATGGGGCTATAACGAATGTGGACCTTCCATTCCACTGGTGATGACTCAATCAACGGATATGGTTCCTTTTTCGACACCCGTGACCGGAGGGGGAGGTATGAATCCAACAGATACTTCCATTACCTGGGGATGGACTTCTGTTACCGGAGCAACTGGTTACAGGATTAATGATAATGATGATTTCGAATCGGCGGCGGATGCCCCCACTACTTTCTTTTATGAATCCGGGCTCACCTGCCTGACAACCTATAACCGCTATGTCTGGGCTTACGACGCATGCGGTTATTCTACACCAACCATCATTTCGGGATCCACTATCGATAATCCGCCCGATCCGCCGGGTGAGGGTATCCATGTGCCAGCGGTTACCCAGATCGAATGGAACTGGGAGCTGGTGCCCGATGCTGATGGTTATCTGTGGAGCACAACCAACGACACCAGTACTGCCATCGATAAAGGTAATCTTACGACACATACCCAGACAGATCTTTTGTGTAATACAACATACAACAGTTATGTCTGGGCTTATGGCCCTTGTGGCACTTCCGTATCAGCGCAACTTACGCAGAAAACTGACACTGATCCGCCCGATGCCCCACTCGCGGCGACCCACGTACCATCAGCTTACCAAATCGTATGGAACTGGAGTGTTGTTGCGGATGCCGACGGATACAGGTGGAACGATACGATTGATTTTGAATCAGCTGAAGAATTGGGGACACAGACAACCTATACTGAAACAGGCCTGGATTGTGATTCACTTTATACCCGCTATATCTGGGCTTACAATGAATGCGGTGTGTCTGTCGCCAGGGTTATTTCAGCTACCACACTGATCGATATACCACCGGCACCAACTCCCGGCGTGAATGTTCCAGCCATTGACCAGGTTGTCTGGAAATGGAATACCGTTGCCGGCGCCATTGGTTACATGTGGAATGATACGAATGATTTCGGAAGCGCCGTAGAGCTGGGTTTGGCAACTTCATACACGGAAACAGGCCTGGATTGTGATTCACTTTATACCCGCTATGTCTGGGCTTACAACAGTTGCACAGCCTCAGTGGCTGCCGTTTTAACGGAAACAACCCTTTATGAAGTACCTGTATCTCCTGTTGCCGGTACACATGTGCCGTCAGTCAACCAAATTGTCTGGAAGTGGGAACAGGTTGCTGGAGCCATTGGTTACCGCTGGGGTTTGACTGATAATTATGCCGGTTCAGAGGATATGCTTACCGATACATCAAAAACCGAAACGGGACTTGCCTGCGACATGCTATACACCCGTTATGTATGGGCATATAATAATTGCGGACATTCAGCATCCACCGTTATTTCAGCCAATACACTCACTGATCCGCCTGCTTCGCCGGTTGCCGGCAGTCATGTGCCCACCTCTTATTCGATCGTGTGGAATTGGGGTGCGGTTATGTATGCAGAAGGCTACCGCTGGGGTGTTACACCGGTATATGAAGATGCGGATAGCCTGGGGAATGCCACCTCTCAGACCGAATCGGGCTTAAAATGTGATTCGGCATATGTTCGCTATGTCTGGGCCTATAACAATTGTGGGGTGTCTGGACCAACAACCCTGAATGGATCTACTACCGCTGATCCGCCGGCAACTCCCGCGGCCGGTACACATGTTCCGTCTGAATACCAGGTGGTATGGCACTGGGAAGCGGTTGTAGGTGCTACAGGATATAAGTGGCATACAATGAATAATTTCAATTTGGCCACTGACATGGGAACAAATACTTCTCACCTGGAAACAGGCATAGATTGTAATACGTCCCTTACCCGTTATGTATGGGCTTATAATGATTGTGATTCTTCCGGATCGATAGCTCTGACAGCCACTACTTTGATGGATCCGCCGGCAGCTCCGGCCGGAGGGACGCATACATCGGGAACCACCCAGATCACCTGGAACTGGGTGGCCGTTCCGGAAGCCGATGGCTATAAATGGAATACTACCGGCAATTACAGTACAGCCCTTGATTTATTGAATGTCACCTCGATAACGGAAGATACCCTTACCTGTAATTTATCTTATGTCCGGTATGTTTGGGCATATAGCAATTGTGGTGTTTCCGATTCAACCATTCTCACACAGGCTACACAGGCAGATCCGCCCGGTGCACCATTGGCCGGCACCCACGTGCCCTCAGGATATCAGATCCAATGGAACTGGAACAGCGTTGTTGGGGCTACCGGTTACCGATGGAGCCCGGTCAATAATTACGATAGTGCCGAAGTCATGGGTACGGCTACCACTAAAATACAGAACAGCCTGGCTTGTAATGAGGAGTATACCAGTTATGTATGGGCATACGGCCCCTGTGGGGTGTCCGTTGCTACAATTATGACTGATTCAACCCTGGACGAATCTCCCGGCTCACCTGTTGCCGGCACACACGGTGCAACGGCATATTCCATAACATGGAACTGGAGTGCGGTCTCCGGGGCTACCGGTTACAAATGGGGAAAAACGGATATTTATAATGATGCGGATAGCCTGGGGAATGTCACCTCAAAAAGTGAATCGGACCTCGACTGCGATTCACTCTATACCCGTTATATCTGGGCATACAACGACTGCGGGCCGTCCGGCTATACAGTGACCTCAAAGGTAACATCCAATGCCCCGCCACCGGTGCCAACCACCGGTACGCATGATATTACCAGGGAATCGATTGACTGGAAATGGAATGGCAGTGCCGGAGCCGTTGGGTACTTGTGGAGTGATATCAATGATGTTGGTACAGCTATCGATAAAGGTTTGAATACCAGTCATTTTGAAGATGGACTGACCTGTAGCCAGAGCTATACCCGTTACGTTTGGGCTTACAATGATTGTGATACAACCTCGGTCAGAACATTGACACAATCCACTATGATCTGCTGGCAGTGCGGCGAGCCGCTGTTTATCGATCACATAGCCGGAGATGTCGCAGCAGTGACGAAATCGACAACCTATGGTACCGTTACGGATGTTCCCGGTGAACCCACGAAATGCTGGACTACCAGCAACCTGGGATCGGATCACCAGGCTACCGCAGTAAATGATGCTACTGAGGAATCCGCGGGCTGGTACTGGCAGTTTAACCGCAAACAGGGGTACAAGCATGATGGTACCACAAGAACACCAAATACTACATGGATCACCAGCATTAATGAAAATAGTGATTGGATCTTAGATGACGATCCCTGCAGAATCGAGTTCGGGAGTGACTGGCGGATACCAACAAAGGTAGAGTGGTCAAATGTAAAAACAGCCGGAAACTGGGTCAGCAGTTGGACTCCTCTCTATGAATCACCGTTAAAACTTCATGCCGGAGGATATCTAGAATACAGCGGAGGTACTCTTCAGGATAGGGGTGTTAGCGGTAATTTTTGGAGCAGTACGACAAGTGGATGGCCGAGTTATCATATGGGCCAGGCATTGAATTTTATATCTAACTCGGTCGCTCTTCAAGGCTTCAGAAAAGCAACCGGATACTCCATACGCTGTATTAAAGATTAGCGTGTGACTTCCGGCTAGTAATTGAAATTTTATCTTATCTTTGCGGCCCGCTGAGGGAGTTTAGCTCAGTTGGTTCAGAGCATCTGCCTTACAAGCAGAGGGTCACTGGTTCGAATCCAGTAACTCCCACCAGGCAGCCGATAAGGCTGCCTTTTTGTTGCAAAATTTCTTTATTTTTTTTAGAAATAATTATTTGCTCTGTTTGTATTTAATGCTTATGTTTGCTGTTTAAGTCTTATTAACCATTAAACATCCAACTATGAGATCCCTGACCATTTTTTCCACAATTTTGTTTTTTTGTATTGGTTCCCTGATAGCCCAGGAGAAAACAATTGGAAACAGTATCTTTGGCGCCCGGGAACCCATTCCCCAGACAGATCAATCTGTGACGCGGACAAAGTCGGCCTCAGCGACGGTCATCCCGGAATCTCCAGCTGAGACATCCACACTATTGTTAAGTGAGGGATTTGATGATATTACCAATCTCCCTGGCTGGGTGATGGTCAATAACAGCGAACCGGCCGGAATAACTGATTTCTTTCAAGGTACTTCACTTGTTTTTCCTGCTTTTGACGGAGCCCCGGAGGCCTATATCGGTAGTAATTACGAAAATACTGCCGGCACAGGTACAATTAGTAACTGGTTGATTTCACCAGAGCTGGCCTTAAAGGATGGTGATGTCATTTCATTCTATACACGTACCATTGCCGGATCAATGGATCCCGACAGGCTCCAGTTAAGGCTGAGTTTATCCGGGGCAAGCACCGATGTTGGCGCAACCGCTCTATCAACAGGAGACTTTAATACTTTGCTTATGGAGGTTAACCCTTTACTTACTGTTGGAGGATATCCTGAGACTTGGACAAAGTATACGGTTACCCTTGCGGGAATACCCGTATCTTCCAGCGGACGTTTTGCCCTGCGTTATTATGTTACCAATGGTGGTCCCACCGGTGAAAACAGTAACTATATCGGCATTGACCGCGTTGAATATAAACTCGCCCCGGTATATACCTTCCCAATAAATGAAGGATTTAACGATATTACCAGTCTTCCTGGATGGATGATGATCAATAAAAGCGAACCCCTCGGGCTTACTAACTTTTTCCAGGGTAATTCAATAGTATTCCCGGCTTACGACGGTGACCCGGATGCCTATATTGGGGCCAATTTTAATAATACGAGCGGTGCCGGGACGATTAGTAATTGGTTGATTTCACCAGAGCTGGCTTTAAATGATGGTGATGTCATTTCATTCTATACACGTACCATTGCCGGATCATCGTATCCTGACAGGCTCCAGTTAAGGCTGAGTTTATCCGGGACAAGCACTGATGTTGGCGCAACCGCTTTATCAACAGGAGACTTTATTACTTTACTTTTGGAGGTCAACCCTTTACTTACTGTTGGAGGATATCCCGAAACATGGTCAAAGTATACGGTTACCCTTACGGGAATACCCGTATCTTCCAGCGGACGTTTTGCCTTGCGTTATTATGTTACCAATGGTGGTCCTACCGGTGAAAATAGTAACTATATCGGCATTGATCGCGTGGTCTACGCTTCAGTTGATGAGTCTGGCGATGAACCGGTTAACATACCGGTGGGAAACCAGGCTATTTTACTGGGAGTTATTCTAATGATCACATTTGCTGTCTTCCGGTTCCGTAAGATGTTGTAAGATTAAGTGTCATTTTAACATACCCTCTTTTCTCCTTTATTGGTTTAGTATCTTTGTCAATGCTAATAATTAATTCTGATTTTATGAGATCATCGTATTTTAAATTCTTCGGCGGTTTGTGCCTTCTGTTGATTACCCCGGTAATCCTGGCCCAGGAAGTGATATACAATCCGGATGCCCCGATAGTATTGGACGCTGCCGTCATTTACGGCAAGCTCGATAACGGCATGACCTACTATGTGCGGGAAAACCGGGAGCCGAAAGAAAGGGCTGAATTTTACCTTGTAGTCAATGTCGGCGCCACATCTGAAGACCCCGACCAGAACGGTCTGGCCCACTTCACCGAGCATATGGCCTTCAATGGCACGAAGAACTTCGATAAAAAGGCTATTATCAATTACCTCCAATCGATCGGCATGAAGTTCGGACCGGAGATC
This sequence comes from Bacteroidales bacterium, assembly GCA_046484945.1. Lineage (GTDB taxonomy): Bacteria > Bacteroidota > Bacteroidia > Bacteroidales > JAGOPY01 > JAGOPY01. The sequence goes on along the minus strand of JAWOHY010000075.1, from coordinate 4,104 downwards.
AATGCCTTCACCAGCAGCGATGAAACCAATTACATGCTGCAAAAAGTACCCACAACTGACCCGAAAGTTGTCGATACGGCATTGATGATCCTTTACGACTGGGCCTTCAACATCGCCTTCGAAGATGAAGAGATTGACTATGAACGGGGCGTGATCCACGAGGAGTGGCGGACAGGCCGCAGCGCCATGTTCCGGATGAGCCGGGAAGCCAATAAAACCCTCCTCAAGGATTCCAAATATGCCGACCATGATGTCATCGGGGATATCGATATTATCGATAATTTTGAATATGACGTGATCCGGCGTTTTTATGACGACTGGTACAGGCCTGACTTGCTGGCCGTGGTCGCCGTGGGAGATTTCAACGGCAGGGAAATCGAAGAAAAGATCACCGGGCTTTTCTCACGTGAACCCAAAGCTAAAAACCCGCGCGAAAGGGAATATGCAAAAGTGCCGGATCATGAGGAGACCCTTATCACTATCCAGACTGATAAAGAGGCCCAGTACCCGATCGTGCAACTGGTCTACAAACACGATCCCATGCCTGACAGAAACATGAATTATTACAGGGAAGGCATCAAACAACAACTGTTCAACTCAATGCTCAATACAAGGCTGCAGGAACTGATCATTTCTGAAGACCCGCCTTTTGTCTATGGCTATGCTTTTTATACCAATCTTGTCAGAACCAAAGACGGTTTTATGGCCATTGCCGTTGCAAACAACAATGAGCTTGACAAGGCGCTGAGCAGCTTGCTAACGGAAAGCAAACGCCTGGTTATACATGGTTTTACCGAAACAGAACTCGAAAGGGCTAAAAATGAATTTATGCGATCCCTGGAGAAACAATATGCCGAGAAGGATAAAATGGAGAACACAAACTATGTCTGGCGGTATTATTCTCATTTTTTAAGGAGCGAGCCTTCGCCTGGCGTGGAATTTGATCTGGCCTTTTCTAAAAATGTTGTGCCGGGCATCACACTGGAGGAGATCAATGCACAGGCAGAAAAATGGATCCGCGAGGAAAACAGGGTAGTGGTCATGATGGCGCCGGATAACCCCGATATCATTGTTCCCGATGAGGCAAATATCCGGGAGATACTGAACCGGGTGGACGAAACGGAAGTTGAAGCGTATGTGGATAAAGTGATTGACAAACCACTGATCACAGATGAGCCCACTCCTTCAAAAGTGGCTAAAAAAGGAAAAAACAAGGACCTGGGCACTACTGAATGGACTTTCCCCAACGGGGTTAAGGTTGTGATGAAGACTACAGATTTCAAGGACGATGAGATACTGCTGTCGGCTTTCAGTTTTGGGGGTACATCACTTTATGAGATCAAAGACCTGACTTCAGCTTCGTTTGCTGCCAGTGTTGCCACAGAGAGCGGCCTGGGTGATTTTGACAAGGTGTCGCTGGATAAGTATCTCTCCGGAAAGATCGTCAACCTGCGGCCGGTTATCGGTGACACTTATGAAGGTCTTGAAGGGAGCTGTTCCGTGCAGGACCTGGAAACGATGCTGCAGATGGTGTATCTGTATTTCACCAATCCCCGGATCGACGATGTGGCTTTCAATGCTTTTATCAAACGGATGAGGGCGATGCTCGACAACAAAGCCCTTGAGCCTTCTTCAGCCTTGATGGACACGGTAACCGTACTGATGGCGAATTATCATCCGCGGGCCAGGCCCATGACCTCTGAAAGGCTGGAGGAAGCCAGCCTCAGGCGTATCCGTTCCATTTTCCGCGACCGTTTTGGCGATCCCGGCAGCTTTACATTTTATTTGGTCGGGAATATCGATCCTGAAAATATCAGGCCGTTGATCGAAAAATACCTGGGCGGGCTCCCAACCGTCACCCGGCAGGAAACCTGGGCCGATAACGGCGTCAGGCCACCCGAAGGAAAAGTGGAAAGAGTCCTGTCACGCGAGATGAAAGTGCCGAAAGGGACAGTGTTTATCAGCTATTCAGGAACCTTTGATTATGATGATTACCAGTCCAGGCTCAACCTTTCTTCTCTGGTTGATATCCTGAATGTGCGTTATGTCGAAACCGTCAGGGAAGAAGAAGGCGGTACCTATGGCGTGCGGGTGTATGAGTCGACATCCAAATATCCATATAAAAATTACAGGGTTATGATTTCATTCGATTGCGACCCGCATAATGCAGACAGGCTAAAAGATATAATTTACCGGGAGATAGCGATACTGCAGAATGAAGGACCGGCTGATAAAGACCTGAAAGGGGTGGTCGAAAATAAACTGAAAACTTACCAGGAGAACCTGCGACGTAACAGGTACTGGCTGAGCCTTCTGCGAAACTATGATTTCAACCGGTCAGATCTGTCCGAATACCTGAAATACGAAAAGCACGTCAGGAGCATGACCCGCGAATCGTTGAAAGCAGCCGCACAACAGTTCTTTGGCGACAACATCGTTGAAGTGTTGCTGCTTCCGGAGAATATTGAGGATAATATCGCAAACCCGGTTAAAAAGTAGAAGATAGAAGTTAGAAGATAGAAGTTAGAATATACTTCTAAAGCTCAAGATCCAGCTCCAGGCTATCCTTCAGCGTCTGTAATGCCGGGTTCTTCTCCACCATGGCTTTGTACTTCTCGTCGGCTGTGTAAGGGCGGGTTGGGTTATTGGTTTCTGCCACAATTATATCCATCTGAATGTGATTATTTTGAAGTTCGTTCCGCAGAAATTCCATCAGGTCAAGCCTCCTTTCTTTGAAAGTCAGTTCCTGGCCCTTGTTGTCGAGCTTTAGTTCAAGATGGTAATTTTCTCCCTTTAATGGTTTGCGCGTGGATAGTATGCTGTAGAAGTTTGGAAATTGACGGGCAATGCTTTCGGTATAATAGGCCCAGACTTTCTCGAGTTTCTCCTGGGAAAAATCCTGCTGCGGCTGATTCCCGGCATCGGTTCCCCCGTTGGGGAGGTTATTCCTGCCCTTATGGTGATTTTCGGGATTGATGGAGATAGTGCGGCCAACGGCAGCAGGTGACGCCGAACGTTTGGCTGTCACGGCTGCGGGAGGTTTTTTCTCTGTTTTCGCCGGTGTGGTGACGGTATTACCGGTCTTTTTTTCTTCTTCAAACCCTTTCGGTGGGATCAGGGTGTTTTTTTTTTCAGGTGCCGCAGGTGATTCCTCTGAAACCGCTGTGCAAATCTGCAGCAAGGCCAGCTCGATCTGCAATCTTTTATTATTGCTGCTTTTGTAATTCTGATCGTACTGGTTGTGGATTTCCAGCGCTTTGAGCAAGAAAGGCGCTTTGCACCGGCCTGCCTGTTCCATGAATTTTTCCTGCAGGTTGGAGCTCACCTCGAGCAATTTAACGGTTGCATTGTCCTGGCAAACCAGCAGGTTTCTCAGGTGTTCACCCAGTCCGATCAGGAAATACTGCCCGTCGAAACCCCGTTCGATTATTTCATGGATCGTAAGCAATACTCCCGGAACATCATGGTCAAGCACCTGGTCGATGACCCTGAAATAGTATGTGTGATCCAGGATGTTCAGGTGCCCGGCGACAGTTTCATACGTCAGGTTGTTCCCGGCAAAACTGATGAGCTGATCGAAGAATGACAGGGCATCGCGCATGGCGCCGTCGGCTTTCTGGGCGATGACGTGGAGGGCCTCCTCTTCAGCCGTCACCCCTTCCTTTTTAGCTACAAAAGCCAGGTAACCGGCAATGTCATTTACCGTGATGCGCTTGAAGTCGAAAATCTGGCAGCGTGAAAGGATGGTCGGGATGATCTTGTGCTTCTCGGTCGTGGCCAGGATGAACTTGGCATAAGGCGGCGGTTCCTCCAGCGTCTTCAGGAATGCATTGAATGCCGAGGCCGACAGCATGTGTACCTCATCGATGATATACACCTTGTATTTTCCAACCTGGGGCGGGATGCGCACCTGGTCGACCAGGTTGCGGATATCATCCACCGAATTGTTGGATGCGGCGTCAAGCTCATGGATATTGAAGGATGCCGAGCGGTTGAACGACAGGCACGATTCGCACTCATTGCAGGCCTCCACCTGGTTGACAGGGTTGAAGCAGTTGATCGTCTTGGCCAGGATACGGGCGCAGGTGGTCTTGCCAACCCCCC
>JAWOHY010000067.1:0-4913 GCA_046484945.1 Bacteroidales bacterium | reverse complement strand
GAGTTCCAAAATTTTTCGAATAATTTTTTCTCGCTTGGTCATATAGCAAAAATAAACATTTTTTCCAGCGAATCTGTTGACTAAGTCCGCTTTTTCGCTTGGCGCCAATTTTGAAATTAATTGGTTTCAAAATCTTCGGGCTAAGCTCCCTACCTGACCATCCTGTACCCATCAGCTACTATCCTCGCCAGCCTCGGCAGCCGGTTGAGATGGAGCCGCAGGTAAACACATTCCCTTGAGCCGAAGCTTTTGTAAAACCTGGCAAGGTTAGGGTCGTTGGAGCCGTCGAAATCAAAGGTAAGATGGTGGCCGGCGTGATGACGGATATAACTGTCGATTAGAAATGGCATGGCGCCGGCTGCACGTCCCTCTTCGCTGAGACCCGAAAAAAGGAAAATGGCTTTGTTATTGCTCCGGATGAAAAAGGCTCCCGCACAGAGCTGATTTCTCCGGTCATAGGCGCCCCAGATATTGGCTATTCCCTTATAAATGCAGGTATAAGCCAGTCGCTTGAGCCTTAGGTAATCGGCATCCTTGAGATGCTTCAGCTCATCGCCCCGGTTTGCCCGGAAGAGGTCGATGATGTCGTCGGGACGGATATTTTTGGAAATTGTCAGCCCGGCCTTCTCAGCCTTTTTGATGTTCCGGGCAAGGTTTTCAGAATAGTTTTTACGGATTTTCGGGTATGAATGGATCAGGTCGAGTTCGTGGTTGAGTTGCGGGATAAGCCTGAACGCATTCTCATCCGCCTTGTTCAGGGTATTCAGGTTGATCTCTACCTGTTTAAACCTCACCGGGATGGCCCGGATAAAATTCCCCAATACCTCCGCATCGAGCCGGTGGACCGAATACAGTCCGAGTTGCTGGGTGAAAAAGGGCTGATAAATATAAGATATCCCGAATTTTCTCCTGTGCACCAGCGGAAAGACGCGCTCGTAATCGCCTTCGATAAGGGCATCCCACTCACCCTGTGCTACAATATCCAGGAACCAGGAATATCCGTAGAGGTTCCCGTTGAATGACCGGCTGATGCAACCGTCCCATTTCTCATTGTCGATATCTTCTCTCTCCAGGTACCGGATCATGCCATTGTGTTTGCGAATTTTGACAAAATGCCTTCGAGTAATCCGCGCCATCCCCGGTATGGCCCGCGGTCGCTCAACGCATAGTTATGCCAGATCCCGATGGCTTCTCCGCCGTATTGGCTGACGAGGCCGGTGAGCTTCACCGCTTCTTCCAGCGCCTGTTCCGGGGAATATTTTAAATGGTCAGCCATGGCCGAGTCCATGAAAATGAACGGGTGCAGGGTCAGGCCGGTTACCTCTTCCTTCAGGAGATCATAGAATAAAAAAGGCGTGGCCGTACCCGCCCTGAAACCATTGACAGTGGAATAGCCCAGCGAGTAATCATCCGTAAACCCCAGCTCTGACAGGTTCCGGTATGAATGAGGAAAGCCAAGGCGGAGGTAATGAAAGCGGTTCATCCGCACGGGCTTGCCGGTGATGTTTTCCAGGCGGCTTTTTTCGACCCGGATCTGCGCCGGCCGGAGGTGCGAGCGGTACGACGGGTGGATCCCGACATCCGCATTCATGCTCAGCATTCTTATCAGTTCCCTGAATTTCAACCCCCTGTAATCGGTGTTCCGGTCATGCTTTCCAAAATCACCCATCAAAACGAAATACAACGGGTGGTATCCGTAATTTCCTGCCAGTTCCAGTTGATAACCGAAATTATCAAACGGGTCATCCATCTTCCCCCGGATGGTCAGCAGGCGTTCCTGTATCTGGCCAATATCGGCCTTCAGCAAGAGCTTCAGCCAGGCTGCAGTGGCCCTCATCCATCCTTTTCCCAGGTGCGCAAAGGCGATATCGATATCGAATGAAGGGGTAAACCGGAAAGTCCCTGAAGGAAAATTCAAATGCGGGAAGTTTTCGACGAGCAGAGCTTTCAGCCGGTCTGCAAGGATATCGGCCAATGGGATGTCTAAGAAGCCTTCACGGTAAGCCAGGCTCGCGAGGGCAGGGAAACGCCCGTGCGCATCGGGCTGAAAAGGAAGGTATTCCTCATAGCGGGAAACCAGGAAAAAGATCAGTGCAAAGGGATCAAACGGCCAGGCCGATAATCCGTCCGCCTGGAAGAACACGGGAAGCCCCTGCCAGCGGGTGATACTGATATTTTGTTCCCTAACCCCATTCTCTTTCAATAAAGTATGCGACAGAAAATGCAGACGCGAACCGGGATTATCGGCTCCATAGCTGAATTTTGGGCCTGAAAAGGCAACAAATTCCGCCCTGTCATGCGTAAGCCTGTATTCCATTCCCAGTAAATCTCCAAGAATAAATCTGAAGATATACGCATGCCGCGGGGTGATATGGTCACAATATACCAGGATCATGGCTGATTTTATCGGCAACCGTATAAACGCCCAGTCGGGCCAGGATATTCTTCGCCATATCACGAAAGTACAATTTCGGGCTGAACCGGGCAATGGCGGCCGACCGGTTGTTACGGATATCATTCCGGATGAGCGGGTAAGCGGCGGCAAGGTCCACCTTCGTAAAAGTCAGATTGTTGATCGAAACCTGCTGTGCGACAGATTGTTCCAGCAAAAGGGTTTCCAACCCGCTCATCTCCATCGTCCAGCCCGGTTTTTTGGCAAAGAGAAGAAAGTCCCCATGCTTTTTTTCATCTTCCAGAAAGATGCGGATCTTCTTCATTTTACGGTATCGAACCTGCTCCATCTCTTCCACATGATGGACAAATGTAAAAGCAGACCGGATATGAATACCGGCCAGTAGCATGACAGCATGGCGCTCCCGGAAAAAAGCGAAAGGCGAACCGGGGCCGAAAGAACTTTTATTGTCCAGCCTGACCAGGTCGCCGGCATGTTTTCCCCAGGCCAGGAAAGAATGAAGCGGGTTGGATGTGCGTTGAAAATCAGTCCATTTTAAAACTGCCTGTGCCAGTGAGCCTGTGATGGGAAGGGTGTGGATCCGGCTGTAAGGGTCGTTATTGCGCAGGTTGAAGTTGAACGACGGGATGACCAGCGTGCCTTCCGGTCCCAGAAAATCCTGAAAGCCTTCTATAAAAATGCGCACATCAAAATCCCCCTCTTTCCGTAGCGCCAGCATGGCCATGCGGGTCAGGTCGGCCGACATGACAACCAGGTCTCCGGGTGCAATGCCGCTGTGGCCGGCTGCTTCAGCATAGGGTATGTAAGATGATCCTGTCAGAATGATTATGATTAATTGCGATGCTTCAGAGTGTCTTTCGATATTGCCGGAGTTCTTCCAGGTACCCGAGTTTTTTCCAGAAATCAATGCCTCCTTTGTTCCCGGTAATCGCCTGCAATTCAACCGAATGAACCTTTTTTTGACGGAACCATTCCTCCAGCATTTCGACCATTCTTCTGCCTGTTCCGGTTTCGCGGTAATTGTTGTCCACATAAATATGGCTGACAAAACCGATGGCGTGACCACCGAGATAATCGGGCAGAAACTTAATCATTCCATGGGCAAATCCGATAATGCTGCCGTTGGTTTTCGCTACCACCATCCGGCCAAACCGCCCGATGGTATTCCGGACCGGTTTCAGCCACATTTCGGCCCCTCCTTCCGCCAGCGGAAATGGCCATCCCTGCGACTCCAGGGATGAGTACATGGCCTCCATGCACTCCCCGAGCCGGTCCCATTCCTGGCCGTTCCTGTCATCAAGTACCAGATAGTCGATCTTATCCATGCATATGATTTTCAAAAGTCCTGATCAGGCCGCCCGGTGTCGTAAGTTTACCTTTTTCGAAGGCGGCTTCGAAATCGATCTCACAGTGAAACTCCTTTTCAAGCGCTGCGACGATCTCGACGAATTCGAGGGAGTTGATCAGTCCGCCGCCGACCAGGTCAAAATCATCGCCGATCTCCGATTCACTGACATCGATCCGGCGGAGTTTTTCCCCCATCATATCGAATAACCGCTTTCTGATCTCATTTCCCATGATAATATTTATTGAGAAGGGCCTGTTTATCTGTTTTTCCGTTCCGGTTCAGGGGGATTTCATCAACAAAGATAAATTTTCCCGGGATCATATACCAGGGAAGTTTTACCCGGCAGTGGGCATCCATTTCCCGTTCGTTGCGAAAATCTTTATTCTCCGGCAGAATGAAAGCGATCATAATGCCAGGGCCGTCATTTTGCCTTTCATAAAGCACCACAGATTGATCGACGGACGGGTGCGCCGTGAGCACGCTTTCCACTTCTTTGAGATTCACCCTGTAACCGGAGATCTTCACCTCCGCATCGAGCCTCCCCAGGAAAAAGAGATCGCCTTCGGCATCTTCCCTGACCAGGTCGCCGGTCTTATACCACCGTTTACCCGTCTCATCGGTAAAAAACGACTCCCGGTCGGCAGCCGGGTTGTCAAAATAGCCGTCTACCAACTGTTTGCCGCTGAGGCACAGTTCGCCCCGTTTGTCCGGCGATGTTTCATGTAACAGATAATCGTTTCCCTGAAAGATTTTCCCGATGGACACAATTCCCATTTCCTGCTTTACCATTTCAGCATTGGAAGGGATGTCATACCGGCTGATGGCGATGGTTGCTTCGGTGGGGCCATAGAGATTCACGATCCGTGCGTTGGATACAGCCTGTTTCCAGGCTTCTGCCGTGCTGCCATAAAGCGGTTCCCCGCAAAAGAAGCTCAGCCTGACCGATGGAAAAGCCTCCGGTTTGAGCAGCCGCATCCGGTCCATCAGCATAATGGTCGAAGGCACAGAGAACCAGACGGTTGGCTGCATCTCCCGGATGAACTTCGCCATGGCAAAGGAAGAACTGTCATCCGGCACGCACAGGCACCCGCCCACCGACCAGCAAAGGAAAAGGTCGTGAACGCTGAGGTCGAAGGTCAGGTCGAAAACCTG
>JAWOHY010000122.1:0-8501 GCA_046484945.1 Bacteroidales bacterium | reverse complement strand
GAATTTATAGCAGCCGGCGGCAGTGCATCCGATAACTGCGGCATCGATGAGGGTAGTTTTATGCTGTTGAGCGAGACATCTACGCCAGGCAACTGCCCCAGGATATACACGCGGACCTACCAGATCGCCGACCTGTGCGGCAATACCGCCACCTGCACCCAGGAGATCACCGTCAATGATGCCGAGCTGCCTGTCATCACATGCCCGCCGGCATTGACCGCCGTGTGCAGCATTGACGAGCACCCGGTATACCTGACTTATGCCGAATTTATAGCAGCCGGCGGCAGTGCATCCGATAACTGCGGCATCGATGAGGGTAGTTTTGTGCTGTTGAGCGAGACATCTACGCCAGGCAACTGCCCGAAAATTTATACCCGAACTTACCAAATAGCTGATTTATGCGGTAATACTTCAACCTGTGAACAGGCCATTACAGTCGTTGATGTAGAATTCCCGGTGATGATATGTCCGGGTGACGTGACAGCTTTATGTGATATCTCGGAATATCCGCCGTATGATGATTTCACCAGTTTTGTAGCTGCCGGCGGCAGCGCCACAGATAATTGCGGCATCGATGAAAGCAGTTTTGTATTACTTGATGAGCAAATCATCGGAGCTTACCCTGCGGCTTATTCAATTATTCGCACCTATGGAATTTCTGACTTGTGCGGTAATCAGTCGGTTTGTGAACAAACGATCAATTTACCTGCATTGCTTCTGGTTGGGATCACTCCTGAGAATCCAATAATATGTGCTGATGAGCAATTGGAATTGAATGGCAACCCTTCAGGAGGTAATGGGGCGTACAGCCATGAATGGTCGGGAACCGGAGCAATTTACCTGAATCAAACCAACATTCAAACTCCTGTATTCAGTAATGCACCTGGGGGCTCTTATACATTAATTTATACTGTAACAGATGAGAGTGAATGTATAGCTTCCGATATGATCATGGTTATTGTGGAGGACCCGACATTGCCTGTTTTTGACCCCATCGGTCCGTTCTGCGTTAACGCCATTCCCCCAGCGCTGCCCTTAATATCAAACAATAATATAACTGGCAGCTGGGTACCGTCGGTTATTGACACTTCCATCCCTGGAATTTCAACCTATACGTTCACCCCTGATGAAGGACAGTGCGCTTTGGTAGCGAATATTGAAATTGAGATAGCCGAAGAAATCGCTCCAATATTCAACCCTATCGGTCCGCTGTGCCTCTTCTCAGATCCGCCAGCCCTGCCCGCTGTATCAATCAACGGCATAACCGGAAGCTGGGTGCCGCCCGTTATTGATACCTCCATTCCAGGAATTTCAACATATACCTTTACTCCTGACACAGGGCAATGTGCGCTGGAAGTGATAATGGAAATTGAGATAACTGATGAAATTATTCCTGAATTTGATTCTATTGGACCGCTCTGCCAGCACAGCACACCCCCTGCATTACCAGCCATCTCCCTTAATGGCATCACAGGTAACTGGAATCCGCCAACGATCAATACCGCTTTTCCAGGGACCTTCCAGTATACTTTCACACCTGACAATCCTGATCAGTGTGCCGTTCAGGTGACCATTGAGATTATAATTCTACCGGAAGTCATCCCTGCATTTGATCCCATTGGACCATTTTGTCAGTATAGCACACCACCTGTTTTACCTGGCATATCCCTTAATGGGATCACAGGCACCTGGATGCCGCCTATCATTAATACTACAGAACCGGGCTCTTTCCAGTATACCTTTACGCCTGATGACCCTGATCAATGTTTTGTTCCTGTTGTAATCAATATCACTATTTTACCGGAACTTGTACCTACATTCTACCCCATTGGTCCTTTATGCCAATATGCCGTACCGCCAACTCTGCCAATAACATCGATCAATGGTATTACCGGCAGCTGGGTTCCTTCCGTTATTAACACATCAGTTCCCGGTACTACCACATATACATTTACTCCCAACCCCGGGCAATGTGCAGCTAGCGTGACTATGGATATCATAATAGAAGAGGAAACCTCCCCGGAATTCAACCCTATCGGCCCGCTTTGCCTTTATTCTGAACCACCAGACTTGCCTGCTATATCTGACAATGGGATCTCAGGCAGCTGGGAACCCCCGGTAATCAATACTTCTGTTCCGGGAATTTCAACTTATACCTTCACTCCTGATGAAGGGCTTTGTGCTGTACCCGTGGTGATGGAAATTGAGATAACAGATGAAATTATACCTGCTTTTGATCCTATTGGACCGCTCTGCCAGTATAGTTTCTCACCTGCTTTACCCGATACATCTCTCAATGGCATCACGGGAACCTGGAACCCATCCACGATAAACACCACTGTTCCAGGGACCTTCCAGTTTATCTTTACACCTGATGATCCTGATCAGTGTGCCGTTCAGGCAACTTTGGAAATCATTATTGAACCGGAAATCATCCCTGTCTTTGACCCGATCGACCCACTTTGCCAGCATAGTATGCCACCTGTATTACCAAACATTTCAATGAATAGTATCATCGGAATATGGAGTCCTCCGACGATTAATACCGATACACCGGGAACCTTCCAGTATACTTTTATACCTGATGATACATATCCGTGCGCCGTCGACATGACCATAGAGATCACTATTGATCCAGAAGTCATCCCGGAATTTGACCCAGTCAGCCCAATGTGCCAGTATTCCATTACGCCTGTACTTTCCACGACATCTGACAATGGTATTACCGGTGTATGGGACCCGTCAGGTATTGATACTTCGGTGCCGGGAACCGTAACCTGTACCTTTACTCCTGACGAAGGGCAGTGTGCAATTGGTATGACGATGATAATAGAAATATATCCTTTGCCCGATATCTTTGCAGGAGATGATCAAAGCGTCCCCTATGGAACCTGTGTCACAATCGGAGATGCCACCGCTTCGGGTGCTGAGCCGCTGAACTTCAGCTGGGCACCTGCTGACTTGCTGGTAGATGCAAATGTGTTGAACCCTACAACTATTAACTTACAAGCTGGCACCACATTCTACCTTACCGTTACCGATGCCAACGGTTGCATTAACAGTGACGAAGTAAACATTGATCTATACACTATTATACCTGAAACCCTGGAAGCGCTTACAGGGCCAGGAAGCCATTGCCTTGGCAATTCAGTCATTATTCCAATTGAAGTGAGCCAATTCTCCTCTGTGGCATCATTTCAGCTTAAACTAAACTTCAATAAAGACAATCTGCTGTGTGATGGCATTATTAATGAAAACTCATATCTAGCAGATGAACTTTCAGGATGGGTGGATCAGCAGACCGGTGAAATCATCCTGCAGTGGGAATGTCCGGAACCGGTATCATTCAGCCAACCTGAAACTATCGCAGAACTTGTATTCAACCTTATTAATCCCGGTTCAGGGGAACTGAAATGGTACACAAACCCGATGCAGAGCTATTTTATTAACCAAACAGGAAACTATGTCCCGGCCGAGTTTTTCGCTGGTGAAATAACTATTTATGAACCCCCTGTCATTTACCTGCCAGATTCTATTGTTATCTATGAAGGACAGACCGTCGCAATCTTTGCTTCCGTGAATGCATCAAATCCTCCAATAAATTTACAATGGATATACCCGGACGGTAATATCTACACAATAGATCCATATTTCACCAGCATCACCGTGGAAGATGCCGGACTATACACGCTTCTGGCCATTGATAAATTGGGATGCGCTGACCTGAAGACTGTCCATTTGGTGGTATTGGAGAAGGAGGAAGAGATCCCCACCATTCAGCTTTTTATCCCAAATGCTTTCACTCCTGATGGTGACGGGTTAAATGATACTTTCAGGGCTGTTCCTTCCAATGACATTATAACAGAATTCAAAATGCTGATTTATAACCGCTGGGGTGAAAAGTTATGGGAATCCGACGATATCAGCGTAGGCTGGGACGGCACGAAAAACGGCATTCTCTGTCCAGGTGATGTCTATGCTTACAAGATCATCTGGAAAGCAGCCGGTGTCCCGGGGGCAGATACTGAGCAGGTGGCAGCCGGAGTGGTATTATTACTTCAATAAAAACGGATGTCCTGCTTTTGGCAATACCTTTTTATCAAAAGAGTGAAATGACCAGCAAAAACCATCGTGCATGGTTTCAGTGATCCCGGAGGGACTCGAACCCCCAACCCTCAGAACCGGAATCTGATGCTCTATCCATTGAGCCACGGGACCGGGGAATGTTGAATTTTGAATTTTGAATTTTGAATTAAATTTATCCCGAATTCAACATTCAACATTCAACATTCAAAATTGAACTGCAAAGGTAGATAAAAATCAGAATAGTTATACCTTTGTCGTGTTGATTAATAAGTCTAATTAAAAAAGTAATTATATGTCAGTCAAAGTATTGGATCATGTGAAGCCGGGGGTTGTCACCGGTGATGATGTTTCGAAGGTGTTTGAGATCGCCAGGGCCAATGAGTTTGCCTTACCAGCGGTGAACGTGGTGAGCACCGGCAGTGTAAATGCAGTGATGGAAGCGGCCAAAGCGGTCAATTCCCCTGTGATCATACAGTTTTCCAGCGGCGGGGCCGCATTTTATGCCGGCAAGGGGCTCTCCAATGAAAATGAGCGTGCCGCCATCTGGGGCGCCATATCAGGGGCCAAACATATTCACATGCTGGCGGGTCTTTACGGGGTTCCGGTCATTCTCCACACCGATCATGCCGCCAAAAAGCTGCTTCCGTGGATCGACGGGCTGCTGGATGCCGGCGAGAAGCATTTCAGGCAATACGGCAAACCGCTGTACAGCTCCCACATGCTGGACCTGTCGGAGGAGCCCCTCGAAGAAAATATAGAGATTTGCAAAAGATACCTGGAGCGCATGTCGAAGATCGGCATGACGCTTGAGATCGAGCTGGGCGTCACCGGCGGCGAGGAAGACGGGGTGGATAACACCGGGATTGACAGTTCAAAACTGTACACGCAGCCTGAGCATGTAGCTTATGCATACAGTGAACTGATGAAGGTCAGCCCGCGCTTTACCATTGCCGCCTCCTTTGGCAATGTCCATGGAGTCTATAAACCGGGAAATGTGAAGCTGCAGCCGGTCATCCTGCAAAATTCCCAGAAATATATCGAACAAAAGTTCAATACCGGTCCTAAACCGGTCAATTTTGTTTTCCACGGCGGGTCAGGCTCTTCCCGCGAGGAGATCCGCGAGGCGATATCCTACGGCGTCATCAAAATGAATATCGACACCGATACCCAGTGGGCCTTCTGGGATGGCGTCCATCAGTATTACAAGAAATACAAGGACTACCTGCAGGAGCAGATTGGCAATCCCGAAGGGGAAGACAAACCGAACAAGAAGTATTACGATCCCCGCAAATGGCTCAGAGAAGGTGAATCAGCCATGATCAGCCGGCTGAAAGTGGCTTTTGAGGATTTGAACTGCTTAGAGAGAAACTGAAACCGTCTGCCGTCTGCCGTTGGCCGTATTAACAAATTGACGGCCGCCGGCTAACGGCCAACGGTACTACCTTCCCAGCGAAGCCAGCATCTCTTTCGGGTTAACGCTCAGCACCGGGATCGGTGAATGATTGACCATCTGCTGAGCGTAAGGCCCAAGAATCAGGTTCCTTGTTGTAGTTTCCTGCTCAGTCATGATCGAAATCAGGTTTGCATTGACCTTCAGGGCATATTCGATCGTTGCATCGGTGAGGTTATCGGCATTGACCGATTCCAGCACATATTTAATATTTTCTTCTTCCAGGTGGGTGATCACCTGTTCCGAATAACTGTCAATTCTTCTGACAATAGCCTGTACTTTAGAGGTATACACACGGAGGATATGTATCTCGGCATCAAAAATCTTTGCCAGGTAGGCAGTAAAAGGCACTTTTTGCCGGGTTTCCGGTGTGCTGTCAAGCGGCAGGACGATCCGTTCCAGGTGCCTGCTGATGCTCACCCCACCCCGGATGGTGATCACCGGCTTGCTGGAGGCCGACACGATCCGGAAGGCGTTGCTGCCAATCCAGAACTCTTCGAAACCCGAGGCGCCATGGGTTCCGATCATTACCAGGAATATCTCCTTGCGTTCAGCTTCCCTGACGATCTCCCGGTAGATCTTTCCTTCTTTGATAAGATAAAGAAGTTTCCGTTTTCCCATCAAAGGTTTATACTTCTCAACCAGCTCATCAAATTTATCCTTCACCATATCGAGCAGGGTTTGTGGCCCTTCCGTGAACATATCCCGTGTACTCTCCGGTTTGATGACAAACATCATTTCTACATCAGCTTCGGCCTTATTGGCAATACTTATGGCATGCTCAAGGGCATTGATGGAGCATGTAGAAAAATCGACGGCGACAAGTATCTTTTTCATGTTTACAAGTATTAATTTATGAGAGGAAAATTTATTTCATCTTTAATTACCCATCCGTTCGGATAATCACGCATAATCCTTTGTAGGAACTTTTCCGCTTCAAGGCGGCTTTTAAAGTCGCCGACCCGGACGCGGTAATTCGGCGACTTCCAGCTCACGTATGCCGGAACATCGGGGTATTTTTTCAGAAACTTTTCTTTTGCCTGCCGGGCCCTGTCGCTGGAATGCAGCCCCGAGTCAAAGAAGATCTGTATCCGAAAGCCGGGGATGGCTTTATGATCAGGATTATCCAGCAATTCAAGCCGGAGTTGTTCATATTGATGCAAAACGGCATATAAGGCACTATCCTGATATATCTCCAATCGCCCTTCCCGGGCCTCCTGGCCTGACAAACCCATGTGAAAGGCCAGTATAAATCCGATAACAACTGCCATTCTCATCTTCATGTTCTCAGCGTAATGGGTAATAATTCTTTGGCCCGCATGCTGAGCACCGGGATTGGCGAATGGTTGACCATCTGCTGGGCATAAGGTCCCAGAAAAATATTGGCCGTGGTGGTTTCCTGTTCCGTCATAATAGCGATCAGGTCTGCGTCCACCGCTTCCGCATAATCAATCGTGGTCCGTGTGATATTATCAGATTCTTTTACTTCAGATACATATTTGATATTTCTTTCACCAAAGTAATTGGTAACCTGCCGGGCGTAATTATCGACCCTTCTGTGAACCGACTTTAGAGTGGTGGAATAAAGGGAGAGGACATGTACCTCCGAGTGGCAGAGCTGCGCCAGCTGAGCGGCCACCGGTATCTTCTGCCGCGTTTCCTGGGAGCTGTCGATCGGGATGACGATCTTTTTCACATCCTGCACTTTGGCATCATGCCGGAGGGTAATGACGGGACATGGAGCGTTGGTAACGATACGGTAGGCATTGCTGCCGATCCAGAACTCTTCAAAACCCGAAACACCGTGTGTGCCGGTAATGATCATGTCGGCATTGACTACCTTGGCTTGCTGGGCAAGTTCTATATAGACCTTTCCTTTGCGGGTTTTAAAATCGAGTTTGCCATTTTTCAATGACTTATTGTATTTCTTTTGAAGCTCCCTGAGAAGGGCTACTTTCTCGGTCCGCTCTTCCTGGGCGAAGCCTTCGAACACCACCTCCTCGCTGGTAGTGTTATCGACCCAAACCATCTGGAGATCAGCGCCGGCCTTATTGGCAAAATGGATACCATAGGCCAGGGCGTTGAGCGATGTCTTGGAAAAGTCGATGGCAACAATGATTTGTTTCATGACCTGGCTGTTTGAATCAATTTGCAGTAAAAATAAGAAATTTTACATTACAAACAAAAAATGAAATTGGTTCCTGGTTCCTGGTTCTTGGTTCTTGGTTCTTGGTTCTTGGTTCTTGGTTGTGGATTAATTTCTACTTTTGTGGGATAAAGATATAAGATGAACCAGAACCTTGATGCGACGGGCCGGTCGTTTTCTCCGGCGGAGAAGGAGGCGGAGATGGCATTGCGGCCATCCGATTTTTCGGGCTTTGCCGGCCAGCAGAACGTCAAGGAGAACCTGAAGATTTTCGTGGAAGCGGCCCGGCAGCGAGGCGAAGCGCTCGACCATGTGCTGTTGCACGGCCCGCCGGGGCTGGGCAAGACAACACTTTCCTACATCATCGCCAACGAATTAGGCGTCAATATAAGGCTCTCATCGGGACCGGTGCTTGACAAGCCGGGCGACCTGGCGGGGCTGCTCACCAACCTGGAAGCCAACGATGTGCTGTTCATCGACGAGATCCACCGCCTCAGCCCGGTGGTGGAGGAATATCTTTACTCTGCCATGGAAGATTACCGCTCTTATCAGACCTTGCATTTAATTAAAATATACCGTATGGTTGGTATGTTTTCTCTTGGGTTTACGGGATCATCCGTAAGTCCTTTTTATTTCTTGATTAACGTTTTATTTTGTCATGTATTGGTCTGGTTTTCTTCTCTTTTTAAGATTTAGAATTTAAGAGGATCCCAGAAGAAAAGCCCTTTCTCTGTGTTGATGAGGCAATTTTACCCAGTTATTCACAGGTTTTCCACAGGCGTCAAAACGTCGTAGAAGCTGGTGGTTGTCTGAGCCGGC
>JAWOHY010000108.1:0-29462 GCA_046484945.1 Bacteroidales bacterium | reverse complement strand
GGCTTTTGTAACGGCCAGGTGCCGGCGGGCGGTCCCGCACCCGCCGCTCACGCCGCGCCGCCGCCCCGTGCCCTGCCCGGCGGCGGCGAGCTTCGTCGCCATGTCCTGGTGGCGATCGTCATGAACAAACCGGGCGTGCTCAATCGCGTGGCCAGCCTCATGCGCGCCCGCAACTTCAACATCGACTCGCTCGCGGTCAGCCACACGGAGCGCGAGGGCATCAGCCGCATGACGATCACCCTGCACGGCGACGACGTGGCCGTGGAGCAGGCGGCCAAGCAGCTCTACCGCCTCATCGACGTCCTCAAGGTCCAGGACGTCACGTCGGAGCCGACGGTGGAGCACGAGCTGGCGTTCGTGAAGATCCACGCCACCGATTCCACGCGGGCGGAGGTCCTCCGCCTCGTGGAGCTCTCGCGGGGGCGGGTCGTCGACCTGTCCGACGGCTCGGTCATCGTCGAGGTGACCGGCACGGAGTCCGAGATCGACGCCTTCGTGGCGCTCGTGCGGACCTATGGCATCAAGGAGTTGGTCCGTACCGGCGCCGTCGTGATGGCCCGGGGTTCGGGGTCCATCGAGGAGGCGATCAAGCGATGACGGTGAATGCGACCATGTACTACGACGACGACGCGGATCCGTCGGCCCTGGCCGGCCAGACGGTCGCGATCATCGGCTATGGCAGCCAGGGCCACGCCCATGCCCTGAACCTGGCCGAGAGCGGCGTCGACGTCGTCGTCGGGCTGGCGCCGGGCTCCAAGAGCCGGGCCCACGTCGAGGAGGCGGGCCTGCGGGTCATGGACGTCGCGGATGCCGTGAAGGCCGCCGACGTCATCATGATCCTCGTCCCGGACACCGCGCAGAAGGCCGTCTACGACGCGGAGATCGCGCCCCACCTGCGCTCCGGCCAGCTGCTGATGTTCGCGCACGGCTTCAACCTCAGGTACGGCCGCATCGATCCGCCGGCCATCGTGGACGTCGGGATGGTCGCGCCGAAGGGACCCGGCCATCTCGTGCGCTCGGTCTACCAGGCGGGCGGCGGCGTGCCGGCGCTCTTCGCCGTCGAGCGCGACGCGTCCGGGACGGCCCGGGCTCGTGTCCTCGCCTACGCCCGGGCGCTCGGGTGCACGCGGGCGGGTGTCCTCGAGACGACCTTCAAGGAGGAGACCGAGACGGATCTGTTCGGCGAGCAGTCCGTCCTGTGCGGCGGCACGTCCGCGCTGGTCAAGATGGCATTCGAGACGCTCGTGGAGGCGGGCTACCAGCCGGAGCTCGCCTACTTCGAGACGATGCACGAGCTGAAGCTCATCGTGGACCTCATGTACCGCGGTGGCCTCAATTTCATGCGCTTCAGTGTCAGTGACACGGCCGAGTACGGTGACTACGTGAGCGGCCCGCGGCTCATCGACGCAAGCGTTCGCGAGCGGATGCGCGCCGTGCTGGCGGATATCCAGGACGGCTCGTTCGCCGACCGCTGGATCGCGGAGAACGAGACCGGCCGGCACGAGTTCGAGCGGCTCCGTGAGCAGGATCGGAACCACCAGATCGAGCAGGTCGGCGCGCGCCTGCGGGCCCAGATGCCATTCCTGGATCCGGTCGAGGTGCGAGCCGGCCAGGCCCAGGCGGCCGCGACGACGCCGGGAGCGGCCCGATGAGCGGCACCGTACCCCAGCCGGCGGGGCCGTTCGTCCCGGCCGGCTCCGTCCGGATCTTCGACCCAACTTCTCCGAGAACCGGTCGGCATTGCAATCCCGAGGGCAAATGCTGCATGACCGTAGCTCCACCAATGGCTCTGTGAGTTTCTTTACATCCAGTTGTTCAATTTGAATATTCAAGTCCTCTCTATTGTGTTTATCTATTGTGCCCTATTGTGCCTGATGTTTTTCAAAAATTTCATCCCACAAAGATAAGCTTGTATTCCTCCCAATAACCCGCTAAATTTGTACAACAATAAAATGCCCATGAACCGCTCCCGTTTTGCCCTCATCGTTCCATTCCTGCTCCTGTTATCAAAAGCCTACACACAGGAGATCACGTTTTCATCAGATCAGGGATTATCCACCAAATCCTACATTGATCGCTCAGGAAATCTTTACAAATTCGGGGAAAATATCCCACTCTTATCATTTCATGTCAACGATATTCTGTACAATTTATCCGATGCTGAAGTCTTGGAAGATGATACGGTTTTTTCATTCAGCTTCCAGGATAAGATAACGGGTGAAATATCCCTGATCCCGGATGAAACAAGGGGATGGGCCTGCCGGGTGATCATCCGAAACAACAGGTCTGACACGGTGCATATCGAAAATGTGGTCCCTTTCGGAGAATCCGGCCATCATATTTACCTGACATCTACCGGTCCCTGGGCGCTGGCCAGGGCGAAGCTTTTTCGGCCAGGGCTGGGGCCTGTCGGGGTAATCCTTCCCGATAACGCCTGGGAGATGGGTTATGGCGCTGTGGATCTGAGTGATGGGATTTCAGTGTGCGCCATTGCACGCCGTGTGAGATCAGGAAATGCGGAATGGCGAAGGTACCGGACGATTCTTTTCCCGGAAGGCTGGGTTGAATATATGTTTTACGCTGACGACTTTGCCGGGGAATGGCAAAATGGCCTCCGGCTGATGTTCCGCGACCGCTGGCTGTATGACCTGGTGGATTTTGACGAAACACTTTATCAGAGGAATGACTTACAATGGATCCGGAACAAATACCTGATCGGGCTTCAATTTGCGTGGAACCAGGAATATTACGACTGGAAGACGCAGCAATATCAACTGGAAGATTTCCTGCAAAAAGGCGAGGAACTGTTTGGCGGCTACGATATTTTCGGATTATGGCCTACCTGGCCCCGGCTTGGAGTTGATCAACGGAACCAGTGGGACCTTTTCGCCGACCTTCCGGGAGGGTTGGAAACCCTTCAAAAGATAAAACCGGACGATGTGAAGTTTTTCATCTGTTACAATCCATGGGATGAAAGCACCCGCGCTGAAGATCCTTATGATGGTATGGCAAGGCTGATCGAAGCCACCGATGCCGACGGCGTGGTGCTGGATTGCCATGGTGCATCAAGCTTCGAGCTGCAGCGGGCCGCCGACAGCATAAAACCGGGCGTGGTCATGTACAGCGAAGGAATGGCCGTGGTGAAAGACATGCCGGGCATTGTCTCCGGCCGGGTGCACGACGCCATCCATCTCCCCCCGCCGCTCAACCTCAACAAGCTGATCCGTCCCGATTTCGCCATTTTCCGGGTTTGCCAGATCCGCGACGGCCGGATCAAAAGAGAAGCCTCCGTTGCATTTTTCAATGGTTATGGGACTGAACTGAACACCTTCGCTCCCGGCAGGTTCGAAAACATGGAGGAAGACCTGCGCTATCTGGGCAAAACCACCCGGATACTCAGGGAAAACACATCGAACTTCCTGGTAAACGACTGGACACCTTTACTTCCCACGCTTCACGACAGCATCTGGGTGAACAAGTGGCCATTGGGCGAAAAAAACATTTTTACCGTATTCAGCCTGGTCCCCGAAGGCTACCGGGGGCCTCTTTTCGAAGAATCCCCAAGAGAGGGATACCGCCTGGTAAGCCTGTGGCATCATGAAGAACTGGAGTGGGAAGAAATTTCTGGCAAAAGTTATATCCCAGTCAACACAGAAGCCTTCAACAGGTTCGATCTCAACACAAGGGCCGAAGGAAATATCGACTGCATTGCTTTATTGCCAGAACGCATCACCGCTGAAATCCGGGGAGGCGTGCTGCATCTGGCAGCCAATGAAGGAGATCAGCTAATTGTATGGGCCGGGAACCCATCCTACCAGAACGAACGGAAGCTACACCTTGCGCCCGGCAGGCACCAGGTTGACCTGATGGCGGACATTTTCGGGAAGCATGAAGGAAAGTATGTCATTCAACTTTTTACTGAGAATGAACTGACAGATGAGGCAGTCGTCTATCTGCCCCCCGGCACGCCCCGGCTGATCAGTCAACAGGAAAAAACTCCCCTCGTGAAAAAAGCGCCGCCCGAAATGGTATTCATACCGGGAGGGATTTTTGCTTTCAAAGCGGAAAACACCGACCAGTTCATTCCATATCCGCAAAGCAAGGAGCCGGTTACAATGACCTTGGCGCCATTCTTTATAGATAAGTATCCCGTGACAAACAAGCAATACCAGGATTTTCTGAAAGCAACGGGATACGTCCCCGCCGATCCGGTCAACTTCCTGAAACACTGGGAGAACGGTATGATCCCGGCGGGTCTGGAAAACCACCCGGTGGTGTACGTAAGCCTGGAAGACGCCAGGGCTTATACCGCCTGGGCAGGCAAAAGGCTTCCCACGGAGACGGAATGGCAGTATGCAGCGCAGGGGGAAAATAACCTTCTATGGCCCTGGGGGAATGACTACGATTCGACTCGTTGCAACCATTCAAGCGGCACAACAACACCTGTCGACGCCTTCCCGAAAGGAAAAAGTCCATTCGGGGTGATGGACCTGACAGGCAATGTCTGGCAACTGACAGGGGATGTGTATGACAACGGCACCTACTATTTTGTGATCATGAAAGGAGGAAGCCATTATCATCCGACTTCCTCCTGGTGGTATGTTAAGGGCGGCCCGCAGCCGAATACCTGGCACCAGCAGTTGCTGCTGGTATCGCCCTCATTCGACCGGAATGCCACGGTGGGTTTCCGTTGCGTGAAGGATCAGGATGAGGACATTTCCATGTCGATCCTCATTGAAAACGGTGGAAAGATGATCCTGGCTAACCAGGCGGCGATCTATCTTTCTGAACCTGGCCTGGAAGACGATCCACCTGTAACCAGGCTGAAACCCAGTAAAGAATAGGGGTATGGCAGGCAGCTCGGTTACCATGCTTTCCGGGAACATCCGCTGTTTGCAGGCAAAGTGGCTGCTGTCGATTGGGATTACATTTTTCTCAGGTAAAGCAGCAGGTTGATCTTTGAATACGAGAAAGGCAAGGGAAAAGTGATGGCCATCGGGGGGTACCTGCTTTTTTCATTGCCCAACCGGAACCGTGCGCACCTGGAATTGTTCACAGAGAATCTGATCCGGTATATGTTGCATGTTGAAGATATTGGATATTACTGGGAATATATTGAAGGAGAATGCATTGAGAGGCGATTTGAGATGGTGGATGAGCGAAGGTGGATGGGCGATGGGCAATGGGAGATGGTCGATGTTCGATTTAATGGGGAGGATGATAAATTGAAGATGCAGTAAGACACGATGCCGGATTTCAGAAGCATAAGGCCTGAGATTAAAGTAAGGCCGGCCTTTTATCTCAGGAAATACGATATGCCAGGTAATCCTGGCGAACCCTGCCTCGAGGAACGGATCACCGTTTCGCCCGATAAGCCGGTGGCAATGATAAACTACCGTTATGACGGCCGGGATACGGCGGAATTCCGGAATAACAACTACCTGCAGGGCTTTGCGCATCTGTCTTCCAACCTGAAAATCTGGAAACACTGGGGACTGGGCTTCATGGAGGAGGTGTTGAACGGCGAGGTTTCCCAGCCTTCCGGCGTCTGCCACCACCAGTTCTGGTCGGAAACGATGGCACTCCAGCCGGTGATTGAAGGGATGCTCGGGTACCGGCCCGATGCAGTCAATAGAAAGATATATCTAAAGCCTTGGTTCCCTGAACTTAGTGGCGCAATAAATGTCACCCGGTTTTCTTTTACAAAGAAATCCGGTGAGTGGCTGGATGTGCAGTTGAGTCCGGTGTTGCCGCCGGGGAGTCAAGTCGATAAGATCACGGTGAATGGTCTGCCGGCCAGGGATTGGGGCGTGCGGAAAGCACGGCAGGAATTCCGCGTCTGGGGCCGCCGAACCGGACAAATGGAAGCCTGAAGGAGCGGGAATTATCGATATTTCAGGCCAGATCAAAGCCCTGATTACAGATTTTCCCGACCTGGAAACAGATTATGCGGTAAAATATATAACTTTGAAGTACATTTCCGATTAAGCCAATATTAAATCATTTTTCTCATGGCCGAATTCAAATACAACGATGGTGATCCGGTAACCATCCCGGTCTCAACCGCCGATCGAAAAAAGATGATCTACCTTTCATCTGACGTCATTCCCGAAAGGGATCAGATCAAAATCGCCGGATACGCGCTGATCGACTTAATCTATGCCGTGAAAGATGTGATTTTCGAAGATCACCCCCTGAATCAGGCTGAAAAGTTATTTGATATAAATGTCGGGGTGGTGGTAGATGCCACGAAATTCAAAACAGCAACAGGGAATATGGATGGATCATCCATCCCCATCACCGGCAAACTCACCATCAAGGCGGATAATGAAATGCTGGCAGAATTTGTATTGGATGATACCAGTCATCCTACGGCCAATTCTGTCTTTTACTTCAGGTTTAAATTAATACCGGCAGAAGATGAATAGGATCTATTGTTTTATCTGTTTTTTTCTTTTGACATGCAGCGTTTTCGCCCAGGAACCCACATTAAAGCAGCTTGAACTCACCACCAGCCCCGCCTATGTATTGATGGGCGTTCAGCCGACCCATATCCAGCGCCCCTCCACCCCCAGGGATTTTGCAGCCGGAATACAATCGGGACTGGTAAACGGCGCCCTGCAGCCAAACTTCGCCATGGAGGTCAATCCATTCAACTGGAATAAGAAAGAACCGGCTAATAACAGCCACAGTTTCATTGCCAACGACTATTTCGACAAACGGCCCTGGCCCGCTATTAAGAAGAATTTTGCCCTCTCACTGGCCACATCGGCCGCCGATTCCATCGTATTCGGACAACTGAACAAAGGCACAGGCATCGGTTACGGCATCCGCGTCACCATCATACCCGGAACGGTGCACAAACCAACCTATAACGACTTCCTGGAGTGGGCCATGGCCGATACCAGGATGGTTTTCGTGCGGTTGTTGCAATTGATGCTGAACAGGCTGGAGCAGGGTACCGATCCCTATGAGAGCATTTCCAGAGCTATGGAGACGGCCAAATATTCTTTATTTGAAAGAAAAGATATTCCGGACGGGATGAAAGCCGACATCTCCGAGGCCCTGGATCTTTACAAGAGCCAGTTTGTCGTTATCCAGGACAAAGACATCCTGCTAAGCATGCTGGATAACGAACTGGACACGCTGGCGGAGAAAAAAACCATGACTGCCGGCCGGATTAATCAGCGTATCACCCCGTTTGCCCGGGAGGGCTTTATCCTGGAGCTTGCCCATTCGGGTGTTACGGTTTTGCAAAATAATGCCTGGGGAGATGCTGTTTTTGCCAGGGCAGGCATTTGGCTGACCCCTTCGTACCGGTTGGATCTGAGCAGCGAAACCGATTTGGGACTGGTGCAATCGCTGGATTTCCTCGGCATCATCCGCTATATCTGGAATGACAACCGGGTGGAAGCCGGTCATTACCTTGACTTCGGCGTTAAATTCCAGTTCAACCGCAACGACTGGAATATCTCTTTTGAAGGCATCGCCCGGAACGCGTCTGAAGTACCGGAAAACATCAGCAGTCCATGGACCTACTCCTGGATCGGCAACCTCTCCTACCTGATTACCCAGGACATAAACCTGCGGTTCAGCTTCGGAGCCAATTTCAACGGAAACACAGCTGCCTATTCAGATCCCGGCGGGGTGATTGCTGTCGGCGGAGTGAATTTTGGGATTCTGAGATGAGAGTGCTGAGTGATGAGTTCTGAGTGCTGAGTGCTGAGTGATGAGTGATGAGTTTTGAGTTCTGAGTTTTGAGTTTTGAGTTTTGAGTTCTGAGTTTTGAGTTTAGGATCGTGCTATTTTCTTCTTGTTTTGCCTTTGGAAGTCAAAATAATACTGTTCAGTAACTTAATGAGTTCATTGTTTAGGCTGATTAAATCTAATACGTCGATGTCAATGATTTTGCTTGTCTGTATAAGTTCAAGCCAATATTTTGACTCACGTGCTTCTTTTGATGCAATCGTCATTTTATTAATAAAAAATTTGCAATAATTTCACTCAAAACTCAGAACCCAGCACTCATCACTCAGCACTCAGAACTCATCACTCAGCACTCAAAACTCAAAACTCAAAACTCAAAACTCATCACTCTCCTCCGCCCCCTTCCCATACCGGAACACCCGCATCGGCCGGGATCCTTTCAGGGTATACTGGTCCCCTTCCACCTGGATCAGGGTGGCTTCCCTTAGTCCGATCACCGTCATGTCGCGGTTCACTGCCAGGAACTCTTCGATGCGCTGCTGGCGCGTTTCGCCACCATGGCCCTCGGGATTGGCATCAAGATAGTGGGGATTGATCTGGAACGGGACCAGGTTCATCGTATCAAAGCTGGCAGGCTGGATGATGGGCATATCGTTGGTGGTGCACAGGGTCGGACAGGCCACATTGGCGCCGGCGCTCCAGCCCATGAAATGCATTCCTTCCAAAGCCCTCTCCCGGATCACCTTTACCAGGTTCAGCTTATGCAGCATATACACCAGGTGAAATGTGTTCCCCCCTCCTATCGCAATGGCTCTGGCATTTTTCACAGCCGCCACCGGGTCTTTCTCCCTGTGGATGGAATAAATCCCGTAACCGAGTTCGCGAAAAACATCCTGTACCCGTTTTTCATAGACATCATAGGAAGCCTCGACGCTTTCGGCAGCCAGGTTAACCCCGGCGTATGGTACGAATAAAATATCCTTGACGCCTGTACCCGCCATAAAATCAGTAATATACTGCCTTGGCCAGCCCAGGTAAGGTTCTCCGGGGTTGGTTGAATTGCTGATGAGCAAAAGTCGTTTCATAGTGTGTTCTTTTTTCAATTTGTACAAAGAAAAGCATTATTTCTTCCAGATCAAAGGCCAGTAACGGATTTTCCACTTTGTCTCCCCGATCCAGGCCAGCTTGTACGACCATCGGAAAGGCCTGAACCATGGATCGGTTCCCACATGGGCCCGCATATAATCCCAGGGCATGCTTTCACTGTCGATGTTTTCAGCATCCTCTTTCGCAATAAGCTTTGCCAGGTCCTTTTGTCTTCCAGACATCGCTTTCTGCTCCGCTCCTTTTTCTTGCAACAGATGAAGCAGTGCCAGGCATTGCTCCGGGTCGTTCATCCGGACATAATGATCGTACATGCCCGTCAGGAAATCCATATCATCCGCTTTCAAAACCCTTTCTTTCAGGGGAATAAAGACCACGCCCTGTTCCAGCAATTTCTGCCTTGAATAATATGAATTCAGTTCCCGGAAAGCTTTCAGATAAGGCTCCGGCGAACCATACGCCAGTTGCTGCAAAGCCAGTTCCTTTTGTTGATAACCAGCCAGAGGCTCCAGCAGCACCTTTTGATACCATGCCTGGTCATCCCGTATCTTGCATGAAATATGGTCCAGGGAGTGATCCACCGCCTCGTTCGCCAGGTTCAGGGCGGCTACAAAATCCTGTGCTTCCCTTTTCCTGAAGACCTGTTCCATCAAATCATCATACACATTCCTGGCTTCCAGGCATTGGGAGGTAAACACCTCGTTTTTCAGCCTTTCGTATTCTACCCGCAGCGGGTCACCGGCGGCAATCTGGTATCCGGCCATCATGCTGCCCGCCTGTTCCATGTAATGCCCGGCCGTTTCCAGGTCATGGGCCCATATCTTCAGCCGCGTGTCTGAGAACAGTTTTTCGATGACATGGCGGGCGGATTCCCGCCGGTACTGCGGTAATTCTTTCCGCTGTGTCAGCAGGTTTCCGTTTTGCAGATGATAAGCCTTGCTGAAATAATAAAGTGCAAGGTCATATTCTGCTTTGTCAAAATACCGTATCCCTTCATCGATAAAATCGTCATAATACATCTGCCGGAACCGGCTTTCCATCCTATGTTCATCGGAGGCCGGCACGATAGGGTATGCAACGGTCGTGCGCATATTGCCCGCCTGCCGGAAGATCTGCTCTGCTTCGGCCAGCTCTTCCCTGGCCATCCAATGCCGGACCTCCCGGATCAATCCATCGTAAATACCCTGGCTAACAGCTGCCGACCATTCCGTCAGCTCCCCGGGGCACGGCCAGGCAGGGCTTTCCTGGCAACGGGACCCGATCTCCTGCAAAAAAGCAGCCGCTTTGCGGTACGCCCCTGCCCCGATCAACAACGGCACCCTGGATTCAAAATCCCGGTACATCAACCGTTCAAAACGGGCGAGCGTATCCTGATCAAGGCACGACAGGTGATTGCTCAGATAGATATCCTTCGCCCGCCGGAAGTATTGCACGGCCAGCAGGGGGTTGTCCCTGCCGGAAGCCAGACCCGCTATCCGGAGATAGGAATACAGCACCTCCTGTTTCATCCGGTACACTCTTTCAAGGGAATAAGCTTCCTGCTTTCTGAGATGCGTCAGTCGCGCCAGGTGCAAGGCCGATTCATAATACCGGAGGGCATGCATCTGTGAACCGGCGCTTTCAAACCTTTCTGCCCGCTCTGTCAAAGCACCGTATATCTTACGGTCAATAGCCCGCCGGTACAAACCCGGTTTCAGCCCGAATTCCCGGAGCCTGCCATATGCACTCCACAGAATTGCATTTGAGAATGACGGCACCGCCACATCCTCAAAGAAATTGATGAACTTATAATTGGTATGATAGGCCATCCGGCGGTAATGGTCCTGCCAGTCGAGCCACGAGCCGATCATCAGGTCCGCCATGCCGGGGGATGGAAAACAACACCGGGTCAGACCGGATTGCTCCAGCAATGTCATGTAACGGGTCCCATAGCGCATCAGCCTGAGATGTTTTTCCCGCAGACGTGCCGGATCATGATGGCCGTTGACGGTCAGGCTATCGAATTTCCGGGGCGTAATATAACGGGCCATTCTTTCGATTTCTGCCTGCCGGAGAAATAGTTCGCCACAGATTCCCTTTTCGGTTAAAAAACCATCTTCAATCAGCCGGTAAACGCTGTCAGCCAGCGCAGCAGCCGCATAATACTCATCAATGATCAGCACATGATCGCGAAAATCGTCATATGTCTGCATATCATAATGAAAAGCTGCACGGGCAAAATCCGGAAAAACGTCCACGTCGAGGGGGCTGATATCGATTTGCCGTGAATAAACCGCCCCTGTATCCGGGCCCAGGGGAACCCCGGCAATCATCACACTATCGAATATAATGCCCAGGCGGTTCCGGAGATGGAAGACCAGGTCGGCGCGGCTTGGGGCCAGTGAGGCCGAGATATCAAATTCCCGGTATAAATGAAGATCACACCAGCCGGAGATGGGGTTTACGGAAATATCCAGGCTGCCCGGGATACATTTATCAACAGTTAAATTCAGCTTATAATCCAGCCGGATGCTTACCTCCTGGATCGAACTGCCGGCAGCCAAAGCGAGATCCTGTATGATCAGGTTGCGGTAGTAATGGTCCGCTCCCCTGACAACCCCTTCGATCCGGGAATTTTCAGACAGGGTAATGGATTCTCTGCATTGCGCCAGGGACCTGGCATTGGGCAACAAAAAAAGAACAATGGCCGCCACCACTATTCTGATAATTTTTTTGTTCGCCATGAATGATAATCCGATCAGCTGTTTAACAAGATGCCGGTCTTTCAACCGGCATCTCATTTTAAAAAAAGTGCCCAAGACAAGAATCGAACTTGCACGACCGTGCGGTCACTACACCCTGAATGTAGCGCGTCTACCAGTTCCGCCACTTGGGCGTGCCCAGAACAAGACTCGAACTTGCACGACCTTAGGTCACATGGCCCTCAACCATGCGCGTCTACCACTTCCGCCATCTGGGCTGTTAAGCGGGTGCAAAATTAATATTTTTCATCGAGCCCGGCAACAAAATTATAAAAAACCGGCATTATAAAATTGAAGTCCATTTTTTTTTGACAGTTTGGCTAGGATATTTAATTTTACAACCTGGTTTTGTCAGGAATGATCCGGAAAACCATCAAAAAATTAAGTTATGTTGACGAAAAAAGACCTGGACCAGATCGCTGCCATGGGGATTTCCCCGGAAACTATAGAACAACAGATACAACACTTCAGGGAAGGGTTTCCTTACGCCCGGCTTATCGCACCGGCGACCCGGGAAAAAGGGATCCGCACTTTCACCGAGAAAGAGATCCATGAACTCATCACCAATTATGAGCGGATGGCAAAGGACTTGCAACTGGTGAAATTCGTACCGGCCTCGGGGGCCGCCACACGGATGTTCAAGCACCTCTTTGAATTCAGGGAAGCGCTGGGCGACAAGTCAAAGGAAACAGAACTGCTGGCCGATCAGAGTTTCAACAGCGTATGGTATTTCTTTCAGCATCTGGGACAGTTTGCTTTTTATGATGATCTGAAGAAGATCATGGCAAAGTCGGGTAAAAACCTGGAAGAATGTCTTGATAAAGAAGATTACGGCATGATCCTCGATTATGTGATGACGGAGAAAGGATTGAATTACGCCAACCTGCCCAAGGGACTGGTGAAATTCCATCACTACGGGACCTTTTCCCGGACCTCCGCCGGGGAGCACCTTGTCGAAGGGGCACATTACTGCGTCAACAGGAGTAAAAACGTGATGGTCCACTTTACCGTTTCGCCGGAGCACATGTCCAGCTTCAAGGACCTGATCGCTTACGTGCAGCCCTATTACGAGAGCATGTTCGGGGTCAATTACGATGTCAGCTTTTCGATTCAGAAGATCTCCACCGATACCATCGCCGTCGACCCCGACAACGAGCCTTTCCGGGAAAAGGATGGATCACTGGTATTTCGCCCGGGCGGGCACGGCGCGCTGATTGAAAACCTCAATGAGATCGATGCCGACCTGGTTTTCATAAAAAATATCGACAACGTGGTGCCCGACCGGCTGAAGGCAGAAACCTACCGGTATAAGAAACTCCTGGGCGGGCTGCTGATGCAGTTGCAGGGCAAGACATTCTCATTCCTGCGGGCCCTCGAACAAAAACCACCGTCCGCAACGACCATAAAAGAAGCGATGGCATTTTGCGAAAAGCAGATGAACATCACTTTTCCTGCTGATTTTTTCAGTTGGGAAGAGAGCAAAAGGGTGAACCACCTGCACCATTTACTGAACCGGCCGGTCCGCATCTGCGGCATGGTCAGGAACGAAGGGGAACCTGGCGGCGGGCCCTTCTGGGTGAAGAACCGGCAGGGCGACATTTCACTGCAGATCATCGAATCCTCTCAGATCAATCATAAAAACCCGGAGCAAAAAGAGATCCTCGAAGCGTCTACCCATTTCAACCCGGTCGACCTGGTCTGCAGCCTGAAGAATTACAAAGGGGAAAAATTCGACCTGCGGCAGTTCATTGACCACAACACCGGCTTCATCTCCGTAAAATCCAAAGACGGCAAGCCGCTAAAAGCCCTCGAGCTGCCCGGCCTGTGGAACGGCGCCATGGCTCACTGGATCACCGTGTTCGTCGAAGTGCCCATCATCACCTTTAACCCTGTGAAGATTGTGAATGATTTGCTGAGAGAGCAGCACCAAAATTAGTTTTGAGTTTTGAGTTTTGAGTTTTGAGTTCATAATTTAAAATTTAAAATTTAGAATTTAAAATTCCATGGATAGTCAGTCACAGATACTGCTGGTAATGCTCATCTACCTGGGGCTTTTGATCTCCTGGGGCATTTACCAGGGCCGGAAGGTCAGGTCGGATGCTGACTTTTCCATTGCCGGCCGCAAATTGCCGGGCTGGGCCGCGGCCTTGTCGGAGCGGGCCACCGGCGAGTCTTCCTGGGCCCTGCTGGGACTGCCCGGGGCCGCCTATGCCACCGGGCTGATGGAGATCTGGACCGCCATTGGCTGCGTGGCCGGCATCGTCACCGCCTGGTCGGCGTTATCCTGGCGCCTTCGCGACGAGGCGGAGAAATACGAGATCACAACCTACACCGATTACCTGGCCAAAAAATTCGGCGAAACCGGCAAATGGATCCGAGTCGCAGGCAGCATGACGATCATTTTCTTTTTCTTTTTCTACGTCGGCGCGCAATTCCTCGGAGGTGGCAAAACCCTTTACTCGATGTTCGAGATCGAACCCCGGTATGGGATGTTGCTGATGGCCGCCGTGGTGATCTCCTATACCATTTATGGCGGGTTCAGAAGTGTGGCATATACCGATGTCATCCAGGCCGTCATCATGATCATCACACTGGTCATAGGCCCAATCGTAGGGTTGGTTTACCTGTCGAACCACCCCGAGCTGCCCTTTTTCGCCCATTCCATCGGGGATGCCATCCACAATGCCGGCCCGGGCTATCACACCCTCGCCGGAGGCGCCTCCGGATTTGCCGCCGGTGTGGTCATTGTGGGAGGTTTTTCCTGGTTTTTCGGATACCTGGGAGGGCAACCGCAGCTCAGCATGCGGTTTATGGCCATTAAAAATATGGCGCACGCCCGCAAAGCAAGGAACATCGGCATCATATGGACGATTTTCGCTTACATAGGAGCGCTTTCTTTAGGCTGGATCGGTATTGCGATCTTCGGGCCACAGGGACTGGCAGACCAGGAATTTGTCATGCCAATGGTGATCATGGAAATATTCCCGCCCGCCATCGCCGGGTTGCTGATCACCGGTGTGATAGCAGCCATCATTTCCTCAGCCGACTCGCTGCTGATCGTTTCGGCCACCGAGCTGTCCGAGAATATCGTCAAACCGATGTTCAAAAAGCCTCTCAGCGCCCGGGAGCGACTGAATATCTCCAGGATCATCACCCTGTTGCTGGCCGTAATCGCCCTGACCATGGCCTACGTGTCTCCTTCCCGTCTGATCTTCACCATGGTCAGCTACGTCTGGGCCGGCATCGGCGGCACTTTCAGCGTAGTGATCCTGCTCTCCCTCTTCTGGAAACGATACCATGGAAAGGCTGTCGTCATCACCATCCTCACCGGTATGCTCTTCACCATCATCTGGATCAGCACCGGGATGGATAAGATCGTTACTGCGCGCCTGCTCACCTTTTTCGTCGCCGGCGCGGCCGCGGTGGCGGCGACTATCCTGTTGCCTCCGAAGAAGTAGGGTTCCAGGGTTCCAGGGTTCCAGGGTTCCAGAGTTCCAGAGTTTCAGAGTTCCAGGGGTCCAGGGTTCCAGGGTTTCCGGGATATTGTTTCATGTGGCGGGGTGTAATACGATTGTCATAAAGTGTTGTTACCTTTGTAACTTATCTTTATATTTAATTATATGAATACTATCAAAAAATCATACCCTGTCCTGGAAATGTCCTGTGCTTCCTGTGCCGCAAGCGTGGAAAGCATCTTAAAATCTCAGAAAGGTATCGTGAATGCCAGTGTCAACTTTGCTGCCGCAACAGTTCTATTGATCGATGAATCCTCATTCATCGACGCATTGATCATTGAACAATGATTTTTTGTGATCAATGCGTCGATGTTCTAACACCCAGGCCGGACATCAAATTTTGCTCCGCCAGCTGGCGGACGGGCGCCAAAAGATCCCTCGCTGCGCTTCGGGATGACGTTTCAATGGAGGAGGATAAAGCGGCGCGGCAGACGTCATCCTGAAGAACGACGTGACGAAGGACCTCTTCGTTTGCCGCGCCGCTCTTTATTTTCCCTCATTTGGCATCATCCCGAGCGCAGCGAGGGATCTGCTTGCAATTTGTATTACTAATCCCTAACTTTTCACCCTTGCGCCGCCCTCCGCCGGCAATTCTGTCGTCCCGACGGGACTCTGAATCCGTTGGTGCCGCCTTCCAATCCCGCCAATAAATTGGCGGGCTAATTTCATGCGTCCCTGGCGGGACTTTGCCTTTGTGGCCAGCGTTTCTATCGCAAATCCCCCATCAACACCGCCAAATCCCCAAATCCCCAAATCCCCAAATCGGCCAATCGCCCAACCGGCCAATTGCCATTTCGGCCAATTAACTCAAAACTCAAAACTCAAAACTCAAAACTCAAAACTCAATTAGGGCGCCAGCCGCGCCATCTTCCACCCTTCTTTGCTGCGGGTATATCGTATCCTGTCATGCAGCCGCCCGGGCCGTCCCTGCCAGAACTCGATGATTTCGGGAACGACGCGGTAGCCGCCCCAATGCGGCGGGCGGACGGGATCGCCGGAATGGGCATTCAGGTATTCGTTACGGAGGTTTTCGAGATGCTGCCGGTCGGGTATGGCTTCACTCTGGGGTGAGATGACCGCGTTGATGCGACTCTCCAGCGGACGGGAATGAAAGTATGCGTCCGATTCGGCGGCGGTGACCTTGTGTACCACTCCTTCTATCCGTACCTGCCGCTCCAGCTCCTTCCAGTAAAACACCAGCGATACGTTCGGGTTACTTTCCATTTCCCTGGCTTTACGGCTGCGGTAATTGGTGAAGAAAATAAAGCCGTCGTCATCTGCTCCCTTCAGCAAAACCATCCGGGCCGACGGCTTTCCGTCAGCCGAAACCGTCGCCAGCGCCATGGCCGTGGGTTCTTCCACCCCCGCCGCCAGCAAATCCGCCATCCAACGCTCAAACTGGCGCATGGGGTCGGTTTCTGCCGTTCTTTTTCTCAGAGATGATTCCATTTGCATTACGTAAACATTGTCATACAATAGTCATACAATAGTCATACAGTTGTCATACAATAGTCATACAGTTGTCATACAGTAGTCATACAATTGTTTGACCACCGTATGACCATCGTATGACCACCGTATGACCATCGTATGACCATCGTATGACAACTGTATGACCACCGTATGACCACCGTATCTACCTGCTCTTATCCGGCCCTTCCGGGATCGGCGGAATGGCTTTGTATTGATCCATTTGCCCGAGGATCACCTCAATGGCTTTGTCAAGCTGGGTATCGATGCCTTTGTACTCGAGGGCAGGATCGTTGTCGACGATTATATCGGGATCTACGCCGATGCCTTCGATGATCCAGTCACTCACCTCGGATGAATAAGAGGCAAATTCCGGTTTGCGCATGTCCATGCCATCGATGAATGGCAGCGAGCCGCGGATGCCGACCACACCGCCCCAGGTGCGCACGCCGATCACCGTTCCCAGCTGATGTTTCTTGAAAGAATAAGGGAACAGGTCGCCGTCGGAAGCCGAGTACTGGTTGATCAGCATGACCATCGGGCCGAGCATCATCTGGCGCGGGGTGTAGCCGGGAATCTCCGCATTCCGCGACATGTTGGCGCGGGTCACCTCCCGACGCAAACGCTCGATGATCATCGGCGAGACATTCCCGCCGCCGTTCCCGCGGTCATCGATGATCAGGCCTTTTTTCATGATCTGCGGGTAGAAATGTTTGACGAACTCATTCAGACCTCCGGGGCCCATGTCGGGAACATGAATGTAGCCCACTTCGCCGCCGGTCTTTTCGTTCACGTATTCGATGTTCTGCTGCACCCAGTTGTAGTAATAGAGATTTGCCTCGTCGGCCACCGGGGTGACCATTACCTTGCGGCTGCCACTAAGATCGGGTTTGCTGTTGACCGTCAGTTCGACCGGCTTGTCGGCCTTGCCAAGCAACGCGGTATAGATATCGGCCATTTCATTGGCCGGTTTTCCGTCGACGGCCAGGATAAAGTCGCCTTCCTTCACGTTCACACCTACTTCGGTGAGCGGTGAACGGTGCGTTTTGCTCCAGTTCTGGCCTTTCAAAACCATATCCACTTTGAAATAGCCCGAAGCGTCCTTGCTCACCTTTGCCCCGAGCAATCCGGTCTTGATCCGGTCCGGCTCGGGCTTGTCGCCGCCATTCACATATGCATGCCCGACGTTCAACTCGCCGATCATCTCCCCTATCAGGTAGTTCAGATCGTTCCGGTTGTTGACATACGGCAGCATCTGCCCATATTTCTCTTTCATGGCCGGCCAATCGACCCCGTGCATGTTCTCCACGTAGAAGAAATCGCGCATCTGGCGCCAGGCCTCATCGAAGATCTGCTGCCACTCCTTATCCTTGTCGATGTAAACCTTCATATTCGACAAATCGACGAACTTGCTCAAGGTGATCTTGCCCGACGGCAGATCGATCACGCTGTATTTGTCCTTATCCCTGACCAGCATTTTCTTTCCATTGTCCGAAACCGAATAGGACATCCCTTTGCCCAGTTCCGTCTCTTCCTTCTTTTTCAGGTCATACAGCTTCAGGGTCATGCCGTCGCCCCCCGACATACTTTCGTTGTAATAAACCTTATCATCAATAACATTGATGTTGAAATAATTGGAAGGCCTTACCGGCAGGCTGATGATGCGGTCGCCAAGGCCTTCGGCCACAATTTTAGTCGCTTTCACCGCGTCTGCCTTCTCTTTGGCATCGGTCTTATCTTTCTTTTTCCCATCGTCAGCAGCAGCAGCATCTTTCTTAATCTCCACCTCATCGTTTTTCGGACTGAACGGGTTCTCCGTTGCCGGGTCGAGTACGGCAAAATAGATCCGGCTCATATTCTGGTAGGCATGGTTCCACTCGGTCTGGCTGTAGACCGGGTTGAAATCGCGGCCCGAGGTGAAAAAGAGATATTTGCCGTCGTTGCTGAAGGAAGCGCCTGAAGAAGTGTACCATTCGTCGGTCACCGGGTACTTTTGCTGCGATTCCGTATCATACAGCATGATCCGGCCGAAATTGTTCGGCATCGGATCGGTATAGGCGATCCAGCGGCTGTCGGGCGACCATGTAAAGCTGCTGTATTCCCACATTTTCGATTTATCCACCAGTGTTATTTCACGGGTATCGACGTTCACATACTGCAGCCGCATCTTTTTATCATTCCACAAGATCTTTTTGCTGTCGGGCGACCAGAGAATGCTGAACTTATAAGTGTCGGCATCTTTTGTCACGGCAAAAGGTGTTTCAGAGCCATCCTGCGTTTGCACCCAGATCTCGTATTCGCCATTCCGGTCCGACAGATAGGCGATATATTTCCCATCAGGCGACCACATCGCTCCGCGGTCATGAGCCCCCGGACTTTCCGTCAGGTTGCGTGTAATGCCCTCTTCGGCGGGAACGGAGAAAATCTCTCCCCTTGCACTGAAAACAACCCGCTTTCCATCGGGCGAAAGGCCTGCACGACGGATCGATTTGGAGGCGTCTTTCAACTCATTCCTTCCGCCGAAAAAGTCGTCGGCAATGGTGATATTCACCCGGGCCGACTGCTCGGTCTGGAAATTAAAAACATGCAGGTAACCGCCATTTTCGTAAATGATGGCATTATTTCCCAGGGAAGGGAATTTGATGTCATATTCCGTGTAATTCGTCAGCTTCCGGGTCTGTCCGTTCTGCAGATTATATACGAACAGGTTCATGGTCCGGTCGCGGTCCGACAGGAAATAGATGTTATCGCCGTGCCACATCGGGATGATATCCTGTGCCTCGTGGTCTGTTATTTTTGTAACCGTGCCGGCAGCCATATCGAAGATCCGGATATCATCCGTCATACCCCCCTGGTAATACTTCCATGTCCTGAACTCCCGGAATACCCGGTTGAAGGCCAGTTTGGTCCCATCCGGGGAGAAGGAGCAGAAACCGCCGGTAGAGAGCGGGATCTCTTCGGAGAGGCCTCCTTCGGCCGGCACCTTATATAACTGCCCGATAAAATCGTTGAACGACTGTTTCCGGGAGCGGTACACGATGTTTTTCCCGTCCGGTGTCCAGTCCATCACGATATTGTTCGGGCCCATCCGGTCGGAGATATCATCCCTGCCAAGGGTAGCAGTGGTCGTCAGCCGGACAGGCACCCCTCCTTCCGAGGGCATCACATAGACTTCGGTATTGCCGTCGTATTGTGCGGTGAACGCCAGCTTACGGCCATCCGGCGAAAACTTCGCAAACATCTCGAAGCCCTCGTGGCTCGTCAGTTTCCGGGCAATGCCACCTGCTTTTGCCACCGTGTAAAGATCACCGGCATACGTAAAAACGATCTGTTCGCCATGGATCGCGGGAAACCGGAGTAACCTGGATTCGTCCTGGCCCTGCATAAAGAAGGGCAGCAACATGGCCAACCATACAATCAACCTGAATTTTCTCATATTAATCTGTTTTTATAATTCATCCCGCTAAAATACCATTAAAGTTTTGAAAAAAGCAGCCCGGCTTACAACAGGCTGTCTGTCATCGACCAGTGGCGGTTTTAAGTTAATATTTGGAGGTAATTCCAACCGAAGCAAAAATCCCAACGGTATGAATCCCAACGGGTAAACCCGTTGGTTCGGAATCGGATCGTGCTCCAACGACTAAAGCCGTTGGTTCCGAATATGTTACAAAGGCTGGAACCGACGGCTTCAGTCGTCGGACTACAAAATAACTGGTCGTGCTCCAACGACAAAAGCCGTTGGTTCAAAGTATATCACAAAAGCAGGAACCGACGGCTTTAGTCGTCGGACTATACTAAATGAACCTCCACAACAACAGGCTTTTTATCGAGATAAACAAGGTAAGCGCCTTCGACCTCGTATTGCATCTGTCGCAGCAAGTCAGCATATTCCTGCACCTGTTTATTATGGTACTGGCTGGGTTTGCCGGTTTTGTAATCAATGACCGTGGCTTTATTATCCCGGAAGATCACCCGGTCGGGGCGATAGAGTTTTCCCTTCTCGTCCATCATTTCCGGCTCATTGCGGACCTCGTAAGAAGCGCTGAAGAACCGGCCGATTTCCGGATGGTGCATCAGCCCGTCAATAATCCCGGAAAGGTCTGCTTGCTGTTCGGATGTAATAATGCCTTCCAGTTTCAGGTCCTGCAGAACGCCAGCAGCATCCCGTTCATTCCGGATCATCGAAAGGGCCAGGTGCACCAGGTTTCCCCATTCCCTGTTTTTCACGGGGTCTTCCATATCCCAGGCCAGCGGTGCCTGCTGCCGCAACAACAACCGGAGCGAAGACCGTCCGGGCGGCGGCCCCGAAGGCGCCTCTGCTGAAACCGGTTCCTCAGTCTTTTTGGGCCTTTTCCATCTCTCACCGTACTGGTACACCGTGCGCTCCTTTTCCCACATCCCTTCGGCCTGGAAGAAACTGCTGAACAGCTTGGGGACAGAATTGTTGCTGCCGGGTTTTTCGGGCAGCGGCTTTGTGATCACATACAGCCTTTCTTCCGGGCGGGTGAGCGCCACATACAAGACATTCACCATGTCAATATGCGAACGGGCCATCTCATCGCTGTAAATTTCATTATATTCAGTTTCTTCCAGCACTTTGCGGGTTGGCAGACAGGCTATGTTCAGTGGTCTGGCAAATTCAAGCTGCAAGGGGACCCACAGATGCTTGCGGGTTGCCCTGGCCTCCTCATCGGCAAAAGGGAAGATCACGACCGGGAATTGCAGCCCTTTGGCTTTGTGGATGGTCATGATCCGGACAGCATCGATGCCCTCCGGGATGATCACGGAGGTTTTCCTGGAGTTCTGCTCCCACCATTCCAGGAATTCAGGGATCCCGCCGCGACGAGTTGACAGGAAATGCTGCACCGCGTCCTGAAAGAACCGGAGGTAGCTGTCCTGTTGCTTATCCAGTCCGAAGTAAAGGATGAGATACTGGGTAAATCCAAGCAGTTCCATAGTGTTCAATGAAGCATAGCCGAAACCGGGCATTTCCCTTGTCAGGAGCCGGAGGAAACGTTGAAGGACCGTGTTTTGGTCATTGTCTGACTCCTCCTCTCCGGTTTGCGCGAAAAACAGCGTCTCAAGACTGTTTGCTCCTGCAAATCCATTTGCCACCAGGTACCTGACAATATGGGCGACCGGGATTCCCTCCAAAGGGTCGTTCAGGTGCAGCATCCAGGCTACGATAAAATTCACATGATCGGATTGCGATAAAAGGAGCGATTCGGAGGAGATCACGCGGACATCCTGGTGCATCAGGAAAGCGGCGATACGGCTGGCGTTTTTATTGTCCCGGCAAAGGATCGCCACATCCCCCAGGCTGTATTCATCCGA
The DNA here is from genome assembly GCA_046484945.1 of Bacteroidales bacterium. GTDB lineage: Bacteria > Bacteroidota > Bacteroidia > Bacteroidales > JAGOPY01 > JAGOPY01. The sequence goes on along the minus strand of JAWOHY010000108.1, from coordinate 7,591 downwards.
CTTCAGCTCCCGGATCACATCCAGTATCTTGTCCATGACTTCATTCATGTAATCCTCTTTGTCGCTTGTTGCAGCAGTCTCAATGCGGATCATCCCGGGTTTATCCTTCCGGCCGGCCTCCTGTATAACCTGCTGGTAGGCTGAACTGTGATTTTCCGGCAGCAAAGGCTGTATCATCGAGAAGAACCGGTTGTTAAAATCAACGATCACGGGGCTCGAGCGGTAATTCACCGCCAGGTTGTCCTCACGGTAATGCCGGGCAAGGGTCATTTCGCGATCCTGAAGCAGGGGATCGTCCGGTTTCCTGATCAAAAGCGGCAGTCGTTCCAGCTGCTCGGCGTCACCCGACCGCCATCGGTAAATCGCCTGTTTGGCGTCGCCCACCAGCAAGCTCATCCGGCCAGAAGCCAGCGAGTTTTCGATCAACGGCAGCAGGTTGTGCCACTGCAGGATCGATGTATCCTGGAACTCATCCAGCAAAAAATGGTGGTATCTTTCCCCCAGGCGTTCATAGATGAACGGCGCCGGCTGGGCCCTCACAATGCCGGAGATCCTTCGGTTGAACTCGCTGATAAGCAGCTTGTTGTCCTCTCGCGTTAATATATCGAGCTGTTTTTCCATCTCTCCCAGCAGGGCGGTCGAAAAGATATGGTTGAGAAGTATGGAACAAAGGGTGTAGGCTGCTTTGTCACGGTCGATCATTTCGATCAGGTCCTGGCCGGGTCCTGCCAGTTCATGGGCTATCCCGTCAAAAGCTGCATGCTGACCGGGAGATGCTTTTTCCTTGATCCATGCGCCGCTCTCCAGCGATTTCCGCGCAAAGGTCCCGGGGCTCAGCTTTCCAAAATCCCCCTTCGCCAGCTTTTCCAGGAAGGAGGGTGCCCCTTTTGACTGCCCGTGGATGGCTTCCGGGGCGATCCCGCTGCGGATAAATGATTCATGTAAACGGGAGGCCATGGCTTTCAGCCTGTTCTCCCAGCTCAGCTTCCATTCCAGCAAACGGGCCCTTACCCCGGTAAAGGTGTCAATATCGTATTCTCGCAACCGGTGCAGGAAGTCGACACTGTCTTCATTCAGCAATGTACGCCCGAATTGTTGAAGATCTTTTTCGATATGCCAGCTATGCTCATCCCCGGCCTTTTTTTCCGTAAAATCGACCATCACCCGGGTCAGTTTTTCATCGACGCCGACCTGGCTGATCAGTAAATCAACCGCCTGTCCCAGCATCTCTTCCGATTCCAGTTCCACTTCGAAGTTCATCGGGATCTTCAGATCGTATGCAAAAGTTCTGATGACCCGGTGGGTAAAGCTGTCGATGGTGCTGATCGCAAATTCGGCATAGTGGTGCATAATGAGCCGTAAAGCCGCCAGCGCCCGGTTGGCGAGCATTTCATCGCCCATTTGCAGATCTTTCCGGAGCTGTGGAAGCATATACCGGATTGTATCGCTGTCCGCATGCTTCACCGGGTCCGTCAGGTCGATCAGGCACCGCACCACCCGTTCCTTCATTTCATTGGCCGCTTTGTTGGTGAAGGTAATGGCGAGTACGCGCCGGAAATGGTCCGGGTTCTTCAGCACAACCAGCAGGTACTCGCGCACAAGGGTGAACGTCTTGCCCGATCCGGCTGAGGATTTATAAACAACGAAAGATTGTTGTTGCTGGGCCATATTGCCCGTAAAGATACGAGGAAAGTGCTTAATTCAGCAATATCCTTTTCACATAGGGTACATTGTCGATGGTGAGTCTGACCAGGTAAATACCCGGTTTAAAGCCGCTTTCCTTCAGGTACAGCACGCGGTTGAAAAGTCCTTTCTCCTGCCGGGTACTGGCAAACCGCTTCATTTCATTGCCATAGATGGAGTAAATGGAAATTTTGACATCGGATTCACGCAGCAGCTCATAACTGATCGACAGGTAATCCGTCGAAGGATTGGGAAAAACGGTGAAATCAAAATCATAAAGACTTAGTTCAGGGACATCGAAGAAGGAGGTTCGCAGGGAATCGATATAGGTGGCTATGGCAACCAGGCCTTCAACCGTAACCTGCATAAGCGGTGCGGGAAAACCGTTTCCGAGCCATTTATACTCGGTAATATTGCGCAGCAGGGGCATGCCCATTCCCAGCGAATCTATATAAATGCTGTCGTATTCCTCGATTTCTGTTCTGACCCGGAGTGTCTGGAATTCACCGTAAGGGGTTATCAGCGTGCCCCATCCATCCACGAAATTTCTGCGGAATTTGTCTATCTCAAGGTATCCCATATTGGGTACATTGACCTGGATATATGAATTGGACGAATCGACATCACCATATTGCAGGGGAAACCGGTAGATCGTATCGATCTCCTGGTATTGCACCGGGAGCGGAAAGCCTGCCAGGGTAATGCCGTACCCGACCTCTCTATATTCATTTCCTTCATTTTTGATGAACTGGTACACGTCCGAAATCTCCATTCCGGGGATGGAATTGAATTGGGACATTTTCTGGGCAACGGTGGCTTTGTGATGCGGATAGATAAACTGGTTGTTGAAGAAGAGCTGGTAGACGGACGGTGTCTGATTGATGCTGATAAAAGTATCAACCTGTTGGGCAGCAAGGAAAAGGCTGCTGAAATCCCATACCTGGCCGGGTCCGGCCTGCTCATAATCAATACCGTCGGGCAACAATGTATTGCTCAGTCTTACCGTATCCCCGGGCGAAGGCATGTCATCGGCATGAATGGTGATTTGCGCTGCCACCTGGTGCAATAAAAAGAACATTACAATGAACGTCGTAAAAGTCCGGATCATAAATTTTAATTTACATTTCGCAAAAATAAGATGAAATTCAGGAATAACAGTGAAAATATTATGTGTAAACGGCTATTTCTGTTCCCTGCTACGACCAAAGAGTTCTTTTACATGGTTGAATTCCTTCCGGTAAAAAATACTGACGCCCTGGGTATAAGGAGCGTAGTCGGTATAAAGCGACAGGTCGTTCGAACGGTTGAATGCTTTTACCCTGAACCTGCCGTCAGGGGTCAGTTTATATTCGATGGTCACATCTCCGACGATAGAACTTGTTTGCTGGGTGCTCTCATTGCTGCCTGTCACCCCGATATTTCCATCGATAATAAGCCGGTCTTCCAGCAATTGGGTGGATAAGGCGAGTTCCAGCTGCTCATCGGTAACCCGGTCGCCCGGGACATAATTGATCCCGATCGTAAAATCATGACTGATCTGGGATAGCATATTGCTCAGGCTGTTGGAAAATACCGAAAAAGCACTAATCTGGCCTGTCCCTCCGATTCCCGCATTGCTGAAGCTGCTCAATACCAGCAGAGAGATGGCCTGCTGGCTCATCATGCTAAAATCGTTCGTGTCCAGCACTGCATAAACCGCCTGCTTATATTGCTCCTGTAATCCGGGAAAAGAGATCATAAAGTTGAGATCAGGATTGAAAAGATTTCCGGTCATGCGGATATCGGTATAAACTACTACTCTCTGCCCTGCGGCATCACTGTCGAGCATCCCTATTCCCAATCCATCCAGCGAGGTTCTGACCCTGTACCGTGCTGTGATGTTCACTTCCGCATCGTTGATATCACCCGTCCAGATGATCCTGCTCCCTTCGATAATTTCGAAACGTCTGTATAGCAGTTGTTCCAGGGAAAAGGTAAAAAGCCCGGAGGATATGGTATAGCTACCGTCCATTGTCAGGTAGCCATTCGGGTCGACCCCCAGTCGCAGGTTACCTTGCCCGTTTGCCTTGATGAAGCCCAGGCTGCCTGGTAAAATGATCTCGATATTAGCAGCATTTGTTACTTGCATGGATATATCCAGGTTAATTCCGGTCACCTGCGGGGCGTCAGGCAAAGATTCAACCAATGTATCAGCCTGGTTAGTAAAAACAATGAAATCCCCCTGCGACACATCCACCGAATAACGGACCGGGATGGTCACTCTCGTTCCTTTTTCGGTTTTTACATCTGTCAGAATATTGATGTTCTCCAACGGACCGGTCAGTTTTACGATGCCGGAGGCAATGGCTTGGCCGTAAAAAATCTCATTCTGGTAACGGTTCAGGTCAAACCCCAGGAATTTATCCGGTTCAATCGAAAGGTCAATCTGAAAATCACGAAAATGTTCGTGCCTGATGCCACCCTTTAGGACAGCCTGGTTCGAATTCGGATCATAAACAGTCAGCCGGTCGAAATAAATAAGGTTCTCTTCAAATATCACCTCATTGGCAAAAGAATAATTTACATTCAGGTAATCGATCTTCATTTCAGCCCGTTGCAGTTTCAGGGAACCGGTCAGTAAAGGTTCGGCAATCGTTCCCCGCAGATCAAGCTTCCCCGTCGCAAATCCGGCAATGTTTGAACTGAAGCCGGTCAGCATAGGCTTCATCACCGAAATATTTAAATTCCTTGTGGCAATGGTCAGATCAAAATTCCGGGTTTCATGAAAGGGAAAATATGATCCACTTATGTCAAGTATCTTATAAGTGTCGGCCAGCTCACTCTTATCGAAAATACTGACATTGACAGTAACCGAGGTGTCCGTATCATTCCATCGCGTTTGAATATCGGCATCCCCGAAGTACACATCATTGAAGACAAAATCGGCGATCGTCATCGCTGTAAAAATATTGGGGATACTGTCACTTATGAACATTCCGAAGCTGCCATTTATCATCCCGTCGAATTCCAGGGCATTTCCGGCTAATAACGGATTAAAATTAGAAAGGGACCAATCTTTAAAAACCAGGTTGATCGTATCGGCGGGGTCATAAGAGATGGCGCCGTCCAGGTAAAAAACCTCCTTGCCTTTTGAAATATGGAAGTGTTCAATGCTATAGAACCCCGAATCGGCTACGAACAGGTTTGGCTCCCTGATTTGCCAGATCTCCCCGTTAAAGTTGGCCCTGGCATCGTATATTCCGGCTTCTATACGACGGGAAGACGGGAACCGGAAAAATCCATCGATGGCTGCCTGGTTTGTCATCACCGAATCGTAGTTATCCCAGAGGATGGAGAAAGAAATGCTGTCAACCCCGGCAACTGCATTTAGATTGAAATGATCGAGGCTCAGGCTGACGGTATCTTGTTGTTCCATCAGGACGATCTGGCCGGCATCTCCTTCGAAATGAAACTGCTGATCGATGGTCTGACCGGAGAAGCTGACCTCGTTGAATGTTATGCCGCTGACTATGATCCATTCCGTATGACCTTCAACGGTAAGCATCGGCCCGTAGGAATCAAATTTGCCTTTGATGGCCGCGCCCGGGGAAATCTCAAGGTTCGGCATGAATATCTCCGTCAATGGCTGTGTATCTTTCAGCCTCAGGTCATATGATAATTGCTGTGGATTTTCTATCCGCGCCCTGTCAGCCAGGATATCCTCCTCTTCGCTACCCACAAGGAAATGCCTGACTTGCCCGATCAAATCCTGCACCTTAAAAGTTCCGATCAGATCGGCGTCAATATAATCTGATCTGAGCGTAATTTCATCGGTCACATCCTCTCCCCTGATCCGGTTCAGTTCCAGGTGCCGCAAGAAATAGTCATTTCCGTGCTCAGTATACTTCATGCTGTCAATCCGGATCAGGCCGTGGAAGTTATCGGGATCGATACCTTCGAAATCGGCTTTGATCGTTCCCTGCAGGTTCATATCCTCGCTTTTGTCGCTGAGATTCATATCGAAAAACCTGGCCCTGAGCAGCTCCAGGGAGAAGTCCAGGTGGGGAATCTCCTGGTTGAAGTCAACCAACCCATCGAAGGAAAAACTCAACGAAGGATCGATGACCAGCAAACGGCCGTTGTATGACCTGGATCTGACCACTCCCCCAATAATTAACTTGTCATAACGGTACGATTTGTACACCAGGTTCTCGACCCAACCACTCAGGACGATATTCAGATCCTGAAGCGTGATGCCTTCTCCTTCAAATTCCAGATCCAGGTCGGCCGTTCCCAGGTCATGATTGCCGGTCATCCGGTCCAGCCTCAATCCCGAGCCCAATACCTCCCCGAAATAGGTGATCTCTCGCTGCATGTCCCTTCCTGAAAGACTGCCGGAAAACTGCAATTTTCCCAGATCACTGGTCAAGGCAAGCCGGGCATTGAAATCATCAATGAATCCGGAAATCTTTCCGCTTATCGTCGTAATACCCAGATCGTTGACCAGATCGGGGTATTCGGCCAGCTGGCGATCCACCGGCAGGTGGAATTTACTTACTTCATCCGGTGTGGTACGCAACCGCTGAATATCCAATGAAACAAAAGTATTGCGCACATCCGGCAGTCCTTTCATGCTGATATCTCCGATGAATTCCGTGAAATCACCTGTTTTGAACCGGAAATCGCTGGTGGAAAAATCGCTCACGGTCCCCTCCAGCATTCCCTCGAGCATCAAGGGTTCGGTCAGTGGAAGCAAATCGGGAGCAAAATAGCCGATATCGCTCAGGGTAAGCAAAGAGCTCCGGATACCGGCGGTGATCCTGACACTGTCGAGGAAGAACCCCAGTTTGTTGTAATTGTCATACAAAAAGGCCAGGTCCATGTCAAGGCTCGTAGAGGGGGTCTCCAGGTTCAGTTGTTCCAGCCGGATACCGGTTGAACTCACCTGCGTTATTCCCGAAAAATGCCGCACTGTCAGTCCCGACTTCTCCATGAATGAGAGGTGCGCTACGATAGCTGATATGGAGTCGCCCACAACGGAAATATCCGTGAGATGCATGATTATTTCAGAGATGTACAGATCATTGAAATCCACACCTTCAACAGTTTGTTCCTGAAGCTCATTACGGAACCCGAATGCAAACTCATCCAGAATAAGCGATTCGCAGGAGAGTTTCCAGACCGGGAAAGGGACTGTATCAGATTCCCCGGCCTGGAAGTTCTGCAGGAAATAGTTCAGGTTCAGCAAGCTGTCATTTTCATATCTCCGCAGGAAGAATCCGCCGTCCACTAAGCGGATGAATCTAAAACCGATCTCGTGTTGTTTCAGGGAAAATTCCTGCAGTTTAACATGCAAAGCGCCGAGTTCAAGCATGGGTTGTCCGTTATAATCCATTACCTTTACACCGCCCAGCCGGACATCCCGTATCCCGGATATCCTGAATGTATTGATATAAACGGGAGTATTGAATTCTTGTGAAAGGAAGTCTGCTGCTATTTTCCCTGCCAGGCGCTGGAAAGACGGTGTCCGCACCACGGAAAAAATCGTCAGGAGTCCTGTCAGCAGGACTACTGTAATGAGGGTCAACCACCTCAGGATATTTTTAATAATTTTGCCCGTAAGAATCAATTTTAATGAGCATATACATTTTAGGCATAGAATCCTCTTGCGATGACACATCGGCTGCAGTTTTGTGCGACCGTAAAGTTCTGTCGAATCTCATTGCCAATCAGGAGATCCACCAATCTTACGGCGGTGTGGTGCCTGAACTGGCCAGCAGGGCGCACCAGCAGAACATCATACCCGTCACAGAACACGCATTGCAGCAAGCAAAAATAAGCAAAAATCAATTGAATGCCATTGCTTTTACCCGTGGCCCCGGTTTACTGGGGTCACTGCTGGTGGGCGCCTCCTTTGCCAAGTCGTTCG
>JAWOHY010000045.1:0-20255 GCA_046484945.1 Bacteroidales bacterium | reverse complement strand
CGCGAAAAAGAGGGCGACCGGGTCTTCGTCATAACAAACCTCAGTGGAAATGTCAAAGAAGCCAAACTTCGCGGCGACCGGTTCGCAGGAACATACAAGGAATGGTTCACCAACGAAGAGGCAACCTTCAATAAGAATGCCTCCATCAGGCTAAAGCCCTGGGAATACAAAGTTTACGTGAAGAAATGAACCGACGGCTTTAGTCTTCGGAAAAAATTCTTGGGTGCTCCAACGACTAAAGCCGTTGGTTCCGAGTATGTTACATAAGTTGGAACCGACGGCTTTAGTCGTCGGACTACTGGAAATATATTTGGAGGGTGCTAATATCCCGTATTTTGATTCAAATTCTCATTCACGCTCAGCGCGCTTTGCGGAATGGGCCATAGCTTCGTATAATCAGGCGACACATCTGCTTTTTCCCAGCGGGTATCGTAGTATGTTCCGAAGCGGATCATGTCGCTGCGGCGGTGGCCTTCGACATAAAGCTCCCGGCCGCGCTCCGCCAGCAGGTTCTCGTAGGTGACGGTTCCGAAAGGCTCAACATCGGCCCTGGCCCTGACCTGGTTGACATAGGTCGCCGCATCGCCGGCATTGCCCGTGCGTAGCAGTATTTCCGCTTTCATCAGCAGCACATCTGCATAGCGGAAGATCGGGAAATCATTGCCGGTGTAGCGGTCGCTTCCTTCTATGAAGGGAAACTTGGCTACCCGTGCACCGCATTGCCGCAAGCAGTTCGGTTCGAGCATATTCAGGTCCGGTGTGAGGTTCAGCCCGGGACCGTCCGGATCCTTGGGTTTCGACGGATTTTGCGGGTCGAACTTCTCATAACTTGGATCCTCGATCTGGTTGCCTTCATTGTCATATTGCGGACCGTGAAGCAAACCATTCAGCCTGAAATCACCTTCCTCAAAAGAATTAAAGAAATCTTCCTGGAAGCAGAGGCCGTTCCACGAGTTGTCTTCGAACCCGTATTTTTCGACCAGGTTGTAATGCAGTGTAAACAGGTGGATCTCCAGCGCGCGGGCATTGATCTGATCGAAAGCGACGCCAAGGATGACCTCCGGTGAATTGGAGGCATCTTCCCTGAAATTATCAAAGAAATCGGCCGACAGGTTGTATTTTCCGGAGTTGATGATCTCATCCACCGCATTCATGGCTTTGGTCCATTGCGCCGTTCCGGTGTAAACCTCTGCGTTCAGGTAAAGTTTGGCCAGGATCATCTGTGCCGTGTAATAATTAATGCGGCCGTAATACAGGAGCCCGGTTTCCTTTGAGAGATCGTCCATGACCTCCAGCAATTCGGTTTCGATGAAATTATAAACCTCAAGCCGGGTATTATTGGCAGGCTTATAATCGGCGGGCACGTCGAAACGGTCCTGGATCGGTACGTTGCCGAAGATATCGATCAGCCAGTAGTAATAAAGGGCCCGGAGCGCCCGCAGTTCGGCAATGGCCGGCTCGACGTCTTCCAGGGGTTCAAATTGCAGCAACAGGCGGTTACAGGTATTGACGCCGTAGTACAGCACGTTCCACCACCGCTGGACATATCCTTCGGAGGCGGTCAGGGTGTGGCGGTGCCAGCGGTGCCATTCCCCGCCGTCGAACCAGTCGCCTCCCCGCTGGGGAACACACGTTATATCTGTTCCGCAATCAAACCCGATCAGGCCGAACTTGTGCCCGGCCACCTGGTAAAGATTGGTGTAAGCTACGCCAAACGCGTAGATCAGGTTACCCGGATCCTGGAAGAACAGGTCCCCCGTATAATCGGAATAGACCTCCTCTTCGAGCTTGGTGCACGACTGATGTACCAGGCCGGTAAAGAGGACAATGATTAAAATGCCGATGGAAATGAATATTTTTTTCATAGCGCTAATTTTTCAAAGATTAAAACATCAGGTTGATCCCAACTGTCAGCGAGCGGGTCCGGAAATAGGTGTTCTCGCGGTCGAGGCCCGGCGCCAGCGGATTGTTATTGTCGTAAGAATCACCATACCGGACTTCCGGTTCCACACCGGAATAGTTCGTAATGGTGAAAAGGTTCTGTCCGGCAATATAGATCTTCAAACCGGAGATATACTTGCTGTCCTGGAAGTTGAAATTATACCCCAGGGCAAAGTTGTCGAGTTTTACATAGTCGGCTTTTTCCACATGTACATCGGAAAAGACCGGTCCGTTGACCGCATCGATGAAGTCCAGCGCCTGTTCCATACCGCTCTGTACGCCCATGACAACCGGGACGCCGTAGCGGGCATTGTTCACATTCACCAGGGAATGACCGAATACCCCGCGGATGAAGAAATTCAGGAAGGCCCCTTTGTAGGTGAATGTGTTGCCCCAGCCGATCTGGAACTTGGGCAGGCCGTTCCCGACCACCCTGACGTCTTTCTGCGCATTGAAGACACCGTCGCCGTCCACATCCTCATAGATCAGACGCCCGAGGCTGTCGATGCCGATGTAAATCGGGGCGACGATCTGTCCGATATAGTTCGGATCGTTGATATAATAAGTAGAGTCGATTACATTGATGTATTCGGGCAGCAGGTTGGATTCCGATACGATGATCGTCCTCACGCCTGTCAGGAAGGGAGCACCCAGCCAGCCCAGTTCGAGCAGGCTGGTGGCTGAGCTGATCTCGTTGGTGATCCTGACGAGTTGTGTCGGGAAATATTTTGTCAGGTTCAGGTCGGTGGAATATTTAAAATCTGCCTTTTGTACCGCCAGCACATTGACGGCAAATTCAATCCCCGAATTACGCATTTCACCTAAATTGAGCCACATCCGGTCGGTAGGATAAGGCGGGACCGGTACCTGGGCGTAAAACATCAGGTCGGTGCTGAGGCTGTTGTAATAATCAATAGAACCGCTGACCCGGTATGACCACAGGGCGAAATCAAGACCAATGCCCCATTCTTTCTTCAATTCCCATTTCAGGTCGGGATTTTCTACCCTGACCGGGGCGTAGGCCTGGATATACTGGCCGTTGTAGAAGAAACTTTCATTAGTGATGTTGAACAGGAGCTGGGACAGGTAAGGCTCCGGAGGCAGGTTCCCGGTAATTCCGTAACTGCCCCTGATTTTCAGCCTGTTCACCAGCGGGATATCGACGAATCTGCGGATATCCGCACCGGCGCTTACACCGGGGAAATTTCCCCATTTGTTGTTCTCGCCGAACATGGAAGATCCGTCGCGCCTGAAATTAGCCGTCATAAAGAGCGCATCATTCCAGTTGGCACTCACCCTGGCAAAGAACCCGATCAGGGTGTTGCTGCTTTTATAACTGCTCATGGCTTCCTGGTTGCTTAGCTCACCGGAAGCTGAACCAAGGTTGTGATAGGAAAAACCATCCGTCAGGAATCCTTTACCAAAAGCCCAGAAGTTTTCAAAAACATTTTCCTGCCAGGAATAACCGCCCAGGATTTTAAAATTGAACTTATCGATACTCCTGTCATAGGTCCCCGTGAATTCAAAAAGCTGATGGAAATTATCCATGGTTTCTTTCCTGGCAAAACCCAGGTGGCTTCCGATGGCGTAAGGCGTCCAGTAGCTGTCCTTGCTCCAGTACTGGCCATAGAGCTGGTTTCTCCAGTTTTGTGAATAGAATCCGCTGAAGACAAGCCCGGGGATGGGTTCAAAATCGGCTTTCAGGCTTCCGAGGATCTCATTCTTCTGCCCGTCGAGGGTATTTTGTTCGAGGATCGCCACCAGGTTGAAGAAATAGAAAGCTTCCCGCTGGAAATATCCGCCCCATTCGGTGGAGAAATCATCTTCGGCCGTGATGGGGGCTGTCGGGTTGTAGCGGGCTGCGAATGTCAATGCTTCCAGTGCGCCATAGGTTTCATCCCTCAGGGTGGCCGACAGGTTCAGGTTCAGGGTCAGTTTATCGTTCAGGGCCTTCTGCATGAAATTCAGGCGGCCGTTCAGTTGCTCGTAGCCAGTGTTCAGGACAATGCCATTTCCTTTCCGGTAGTTGAACGCCACACGGTAGCTGGAATTATTGCTGGCTCCGTTAAAGGAGAGATTATATACCTGTGAGACCCCGTCGCGGGTAATGGCGTCCATCCAGTCGGTATTATCTTCAAAATCCGTGGCGTTGGGCATGGTGAGATAATCTTCCGCACTCAGTACGGCCAGTTTCCTGGCAACCGATTCAACGGTAAATGATGTACTGAACTCAATATTGCTGAGCCTGCCATCTTTCGCCATTTCCCCTTTCTTGGTGGTGATGAGGATCACCCCGGAGGCTGCCCGCGTGCCGTAAATGGCAGCGGCAGAGGCATCTTTCAGAACATCCATCGAGGCAATATCCTGCGGATCGATCGAATTCAGCGAGGCGCCCTGCACCCCATCGATCACGATCAGGGGTTCGGTGTTGGATCCGAAAGTGGATAGCCCCCGGAGCCGTATGCTAAAGTCGGCATTCGGGTCACCACCCGGTTTGGCGATCGACAAGCCGGCCACCTTTCCCTGGATCAGCTGGATGGGATCGCTGATGTTACCTTCGTTAAAATCTTCCGATTTCACACTGGTCACTGCACTGGTTACTTCCCTCGTCCGCTGCGTTCCATAACCGACCACAACCACCTCCATTAACTCCTGCCCCGGCGATAACCTGACATTGATGGTATTGCTGGTGATCTCAATAGTTTGCGTTGCATATCCCACAAAGGAAAAACTGAGCGCCATCACCGTGTCGGGTACTGTAACCCTGTAATAGCCGTCCAGATCAGTTATGGTACCGAGGCTTCTGTCAGTGGCTGCCGTTACATTCACCCCGATAAGGGTCTCTCCGTTTTCGGCATCGGTGACCACGCCGGAAATGGTTTTTTCCTGGGCCAGAAGGGTAATGGTACCCAACCACATCAGCAGCCCGGTAAAACCTGCGCTGAGAAAACTGCGTAAGTAACTATTCATAAGTATTTTAATTAATGATTTACCTATAATAATAAATGGGTGACTAAATTACGTAATTTTTTTTATGTTATTTAATGTTAAAAAGATTAGATTATTATGTAAGATTATTCATACTGAAAATAAAAAATATCGTAATTTAGCACCTAAAATTAATAATTAATAAATATTTGATTAACTAATACTTAACCTTATGAAGAAAAAATTACTCTTTTTGTTATTCATTGCGGCATTCGTTTCAATTGAAGCGATGGCCCAGCCCTGCGGACGCGTCAGTCTGATCGGGGAATTCAACGGATGGGCAGGGGACCATTTCCTGACCCGTAATCCTGAAGTGCCTGAATTATTCACCACTATTCTTATTCTGGCCGATTCCAGTGAGATGAAATTCCGTGAGAATGCCGACTGGACCGTGAACTGGGGCTCCGATCAATTCCCCACCGGCACTGCGACGCTTGACGGGCCGAATATCCCGGTCCCGGCGGGCAGCTACAAAGTCATGTTTAACTGTGCGACCGGTGAATACAATTTCCAGGCTACCTGCGGTATGGTCAGCCTTATCGGAGAGTTCAACGCCTGGGCCGGGGATCATTTCCTGGACCGTGACATGGACAATCCGGATCATTGGTCGACCATTCTGATCCTGTCCGATACCAGTGAGGTTAAATTCCGTGAGAATGCCGACTGGACCGTGAACTGGGGTTCCGATCAATTTCCCACCGGCACGGCGACCCTGGACGGGCCGAATATCCCGGTCCCGGCAGGCAGCTACAAAGTCATGTTTAATTGCGCAACCGGCGAATACAATTTCGTCGCCACCTGCGGCATGGTCAGCCTCATTGGCGAGTTCAATGATTGGTCGGGCGACCACTATATGACGCGTGATCCGATGAGTCCTGACCTGTGGACCACACTCCTGACACTGACCCCGGGGTCAAACTCCTACGACCCGCCGGACATCATTCACCTGAAATTCCGTGAGAACGCTGACTGGACCGTCAACTGGGGTTCAGAAGATTTCCCGAGCGGAATTGCAACCCAGGGCGGGCCTGACATCCCCGTGCCATTGGATGTGGAACGTTTGACTACTGATTATCTGGTAACCTTCAACTGTGCCACGGGCGAATATACCTTTACCGCCGCCAGCGGTGCGATCAGCATGATCGGTGCATTTGTCGATTGGAACGGCGATATTCCCATGAACAGGGATGCGGCAGACCCGAACCTGTGGCACCTGTCCCGCTCATGGTACGCCGATTCGGAAGTAAAATTCCGGGAGAATAACGACTGGACAGTGAACTGGGGGAATAATACTTTCCCGACCGGCACCGGAACGCTCAATGGGCCAAATATCCCTCTGGTCGCCGGAATATACGATGTGACATTCAATGCCACAACTTTAGATTACAGCTTTGTGCCCAATCCCGATATTTGCGGGGAGATCGGCCTGATCGGCGACTTCAATTCCTGGGGGGATGACGGCAGCGGCGTCCCGACCGACATCTGGATGGTGCGCGACCCAATGTACCCCAGCCAGTTCACCGCCAGCGTCAATTTTACCAGCAGCACCCTGCTGTGGTTCAGGCTGGATGCCGACCCGCTGTATGACAATGTCTGGGGAGGCACCTTCCCGGAAGGAAATGCTACCATCGGCGGTCCATATATCGAAGTGCCCGGCGGAAATTATGACATCACCTTTAACTGTAAATCGGGCGATTTCAGCTTTACCCGCCTGGGTAGCGGCGTGACAGCCCCCAAAGTGTTTGCCATCAATGTCGATGGTATCCTTGACGAAGCCGACTGGAATATCGACCAGGTCGTGTCAAAGGTTATCGATGGCGAACCCGGAGATGACCTGAATGAGGTCTATTTCGGCGTAGCCTACAATGAAGAGTATCTTTACATCGGATTGCAGGTGAAGGATGCCGTCCTGACGATGTTTGAAATGGGAGAGGTGTTTATTGATGGAAATAAAAGCGGTGGCGATTATGATGAGTATGACCTCCACCTCCGTTTTACAGGCCCGGTGCTTACAATTATCCACGGCCCTGAAGATCTTGATGTATTGCTCGGCTTTATGCCCGGTATAGATGGTTATACCGCTGAACTTGGCATACCGTGGGCAGCATTGAACATTGTACCAGAAGAAGGGGGACAGATAGGATTTGATCTGTTCGTAGGCGATGGCGATTCCGGAACCCAGGTTGACTATATCCTGGCCTGGAACGGCGGCCTGGAAAATTATGTAAACACATCCTCATTCGGGGATCTCCTGTTCGGAACCCTCTCCTGCGGCTGCATCAGCCTGTATAACAATGTGATCGGCGATGTGGTGCTGCGGAACCCCTCCGGTACAACTACTTATTATACAGGTACCTACGAACTGTTCGACAACCAGGATGTGATGTTCCGCAAGGACATGAGCAGTGTGGTCAACTGGGCAAATGATGCTTTCCCGACCGGTACCGCTGTACTCGACGGCCCGGCAATCCCGGCTACCGCCGGCCGGTACAGGATCGGGTTCGACTGTATCACCGGAGAATATACCTTCACTGATGAACCGGCACACCAAGGCGTGGCTTATGCCCAATATACGACCGCACCGCCGACGATTGACGGTGATCTGTCGGAATACAGCCTTGATTATGGCTCCGAAATACTGGCTGCCGGCAATGGCCCGATCAACAATACCGTTTCATGGGGTACCCTCTGGGATGAGAATAACCTCTACATCGGCGTGAAAGTGGTTGACGCGGTCGTCGAAGGTTCCGGAAATCCCTGGGATAACGATGCAATCGAATTCTATATCGACGGCGATAACAGCAAAGACGGCGCTTATGATGCAGGCTTCGATACACAGCTCATTATGGATGCATTGAACCTTTCCACCCTCTGGGTAAAAGCCGACGGGGTGCCTGTAACCAACGAAGAATCGATTTGGCTGGCCACCAGTGATGGTTATATCGTGGAGCTGCGCCTGGGTTGGGATAACTTCAGCTTCCAACCGGGAAGGGGCAGGACGATGGGCTGGAGCCTCGGCAATAATGACAGCGATAACGGCATCGGCCGTGATTACCAGACCGTTTGGTACGGCACCGGCAACAACTGGAGCAATACCGCCGACCTGGGCGATCTGCAGCTCGCCGGTGGGCCCTACTTCTTCGGTGTTGATGAAATTACCGATTTCAGCTCGTTCGTGGTGCTGTTCCCGAACCCGGCCAGCGGTAACGTTTACCTAAGG
Source organism: Bacteroidales bacterium (assembly GCA_046484945.1). Lineage (GTDB taxonomy): Bacteria > Bacteroidota > Bacteroidia > Bacteroidales > JAGOPY01 > JAGOPY01. Next base: position 12,106 of record JAWOHY010000045.1, on the reverse strand, counting down.
CTTGCCGACAATATCTTTAACCAGCAGGTTACGGTTTATGTCAGTGATATCGCCGGAAGGATGATCGTAAATGACCGCATGAATTTCAGTGGCGCCAACGATCAGGTGATCCTGAACGTAGAGCAGTTCACCCCGGGCATCTACTTCATCAATATTATCGGAGATGACGGAAGCAGGGCTGTCAAAAAGCTCATCGTCAGGTAATCAGTAAACTATATCATATTTGTCAAGCTGTCCCTGATCCTTCAGGGACAGCTTTTTTGTATCCATCCCCCTTCGAGAATGTGTCCAAAGTAGTTCCATACCATCTTTTTGGTGCTGAGGGTGTCTCAAAAGTCCAATAGTCTAGTCTTTTTGGTAGTCCGACGACTAAAGCCGTCGGTTCCAACTTATGTAACATACTCGGAACCAACGGCTTTAGTCGTTGGAGCAAGAATAAGGGTTAAAAAATTTATCTTTGCAAAATCAAATAACTCTTACCCTGCTTCTATGAGACCAACATTATCCTTCATTTTAATCCTGTTGGCTTTTACTTTATCAGCCCAGGTCGTTACAACCAACCCATCTTATCCCCTTATTTATGAACCGGTTACGATTATATTCGATGCCACCCGGGGAGATGGCGGCCTGGCAGGCTATACCGGCGACGTCTATGCCCACACAGGCCTGATCATGGATTACAGCAGCGGCGGCACCGACTGGAAATATGTCAAGGCCAACTGGGGAGTCAATATACCTGCCTGCAAAATGACCCGTGTCGGCGTGGATCTGTACCAGATCGAATTCCAGCCCTCCATCCGGGAATTTTACGGTGTGCCGGCCGATGAGAACATCCTGAAAATGGCTTTTGTTTTTCGCAGCGCCACCGAGGTGGGCGGCCAGTGGATCACCGGCAGGGATGTAAATGGCGCCGATATTTTCGTGGACGTCTTTGAAGAAGGACTGAATGTGACATTCCTGAAACCATTCAGCTTCCCGCTCATTACTACCCTGAATGAATCCTTCCCAGTGGAGGTGGTTGCCAATGAAGCCGATTCCGTCTGGCTTTTTGTCGATGATGAGTTGATATCAAAATCGGGGGGGAATTACCTGACAGACACCCTGGTCGCCCTGAACTACGGGAAATTCAACGTAAAGGCTGTGGCTGGCAATGAAGAAGGCACAGTGGCCGACTCCTTTTATTATTATGTAAGGAAACCCGTGGAGATTAAAGACCTGCCGGATGATGTAAGGGACGGTATCAACTATCCCGATGCCTCTTCTGTAGTGCTTTCACTGGTCGCCCCGGGAAAAGAATATATTTATGTTATCGGCGATTTCAACGACTGGGAAGTTGACAGTAATTTTTATATGAAGCAAACCCCCGATGGGGAAAGGTTCTGGCTGGAGATCAATGAGCTGATCCCCGGGAAGGAATATATCTTTCAATATTTTATCGATGGCGTTATCAGGGTTGGGGACCCGTATGCCGACAAGATCAGCGACCCCTGGAACGATCAGTATATCTCCAGTACAACTTATCCCGGACTCATTCAATACCCTGTTGGTAAAACCACCGGAATAGCCACCGTAATGCAAACCAACCAGCAACCCTACCAGTGGGAAGTTGAGAATTTCACCCCGCCTTCCATCACCGACCTGGTGATCTACGAACTGCTGGTCAGGGATTTTACTTCCAAACATTCTTATGCCGCATTGATCGATTCGCTCGACTACCTCGAGAATCTGGGCATCAATGCCATCGAGCTGATGCCGGTCAATGAATTCGAAGGGAATATCAGCTGGGGGTACAATCCCTCCTTCTATTTTGCCCCCGATAAGTATTACGGACCAAAAAACGAGCTGAAACGTTTCATCGACGAATGTCACAAGCGGGGGATCGCCGTTTTCCTTGACCTGGTATTGAACCATGCCTATGATCAATGCCCGCTGGTTCAGATGTATTTCGACGGGAGCAAACCGGCACCCGATAACCCCTGGTTCAACGTCGATCATAACTTTGGCAACCCGGATGCACACTGGGGAAATGATTTTAACCATGAAAGCCTTTATACGCAAGCATTTATCGACAGCGTCAACAGTTATTGGATGAGGGAATATAAATTCGACGGGTTCCGGTTCGACTTCACCAAGGGCTTTGGCAATAATTACAAGGACTCCGACACCGATCCATGGGGCAGCCTTTACGACGCCGACCGGATCAGGCTGCTGAAACGGATGGCCGACGAGATATGGAAACGCAAAGCCGACGCCATCATTATTTTTGAACACCTGGCGGTAAATGCCGAGGATAAAGAACTGGCCGATTACGGGATACTCATGTGGGGCAACCTGAATGAAAAATATGCCGAGGCTGCCATGGGCTATCATGAAAGCGGGAAATCGAATTTTTCAGGCATTTCATATAAACTCAAAGGATGGAATGATCCTCACCTGGTGGGTTATATGGAAAGCCATGATGAGGAGCGGGTTGCATATAAATGCATTACCTGGGGCAATTCCATGGGCGAGTACAATATTATGGATTCGACCATTACCCTGCAGCGCCTGGCCATGAATGCCCTGTTTTTTTTCACCGTTCCCGGTCCTAAAATGATCTGGCAGTTTGGCGAACTGGGGTATGATTATTCGATCGATTACAATGGCCGCACCGGTCCAAAACCGATTCGGTGGGATTACCTGGATAATTACCGGAGGAAGTACCTCTCTGATTTTTACGGGGCGCTGATCAAACTGCGCATCCAGCATCCTGCGTTCCAAACCACTGACTTCACATTGAATGTAGCCCCTGCTCTCAAAAAGATGGTCCTGGAGCATCCTGAAATGGATGTGGTGGTGGTTGGTAACTTTGACCTGCAGCAAGGGTCGGTCAACCCGGGTTTTACCCATACCGGCACCTGGTATGAATATTTTACCGGACAATCGCTGGATGTAACGAACCTGGCCCAACCGATGACGCTCCAGGCAGGTGAATACCGGCTTTATACCAACGTCAGACTGGAAACCCCGCAAATCGGCACCGGTCTTCATGAAATTTCACCTGAAACCGGAATGCTCAGGGTGTTTCCCAATCCTTCCAGGCTGTTCAACATTGAACTGGAGATGGTATCTCAATCGGAAGCAGTCATCGAAATCTATGACATCACCGGCAGAAAGGCCGGACATGTCTTCGATGGCAGACTTGCCGCGGGCAATCATACCATCCAATGGTCCGCCGATCATTCTTCAGTCAAACCAGGGCTGTATCTTCTCCGTGTGATGACCCCGGACAGGTCCGGTTCGGTCCGGCTGGTCATCGACTAATGAAGTCATGAAAAAAGGGACCGGGAACTGATGGTATATCTTCCCCTCATGCCCCTGTGCATCACTCCCTGCCCTCAGCAGGAATGAAAGCATCCATCACCATCGGTTCCGGTCCCTCAAAAAAAAAACAATTATGAAACCAGTCTACTATTAATCCGGTTTTTTTGAAAATATACCCGGTCGGAACGGGATTTTTTTTCATTTTTCTGTCATTTTTTGTTAAACAGATGTTAAGTGACTGAAAAAAGACTGAAAGTCTCTCATTTTTACATTATTTTTAACCCCCTCAAAAATCAAAAATCTAACGAAACTAATCTTATGAACAGCATTATTTACAACCTGAAGAGAACTCACATCCATTTTGCTTTATTTGTTCTAATGGCTTTTGCCGTGACCGGCGCAATGTCTCAGGATGAACCGGATGATCCTCGTTTCGACAGGATACCGCAGTGGTATATTGACCTGAAGCGGGATGCCCCGATCATGCCATCCACCGTTGTGACCATCAATGATTATGATAATTTTTACCTGGGGGTTGATTTTGCCGAGGGGCATATTTCGGAGAATCCCCGCAACCCGATGCAGTATTTTGCCGCTTTCAACATCAACAACACGCATCATACCGAGAACGGGCATGACTGGTCAACCAACAATCCCAGCTGGGGGGGAGGGGTCTGGGGCGACCCGGTTACGGCCTATGACAGCCTGGGCAATCTTTACTACGAGAACATGTACGGCGGGGGCACCATCCAGGGATGCAAGGTGGTTGTCTCTACCGATAATGGGCAGACCTGGGGACCGCCGGTGATTGCCATTGCCGGTGTCGATAAGAACTGGATCGCAGCCGACCAGACCAACGGGCCATACGCTAATTATGTTTATACCGTTATGACCGCCAGCAGTGGCGGGAATCTGACCCGCTCGACCGACTATGGCGCCAGTTTTCAGCAGATGTGGTACTTTCCGACACAAAGCCTTCCGGGGATGATGGTGGCGGTGGGCGCCCATGACAATATCCAGGGGGGCGCCGTGTATGTAGTAACCAACGGGGGGAGTGTTTCGGCATCGACCTATACATTTTATCGCTCCCTGAACGGTGGACAGACATTCACCCAGATGTCGTCCCAGCAATGGGCCGGGTATGTGGGAACTTTTGTGAATGGACGGCATTCGGTGCAGAATATGCGTACCAGGCCTTATCCTTTCATTGCAGCGGACAACAGCTTTGGGCCTTACCGCGGCAGGCTTTACTGCGTGTATGCCACCAACGACCCGCCGGGCAGCGGCAATAAGCCCGATATCCTCAGCCGCTATTCCGATGACGGCGGCGCTACCTGGTCGGCGGCCGTACGCGTGAATGACGACGCCAACACCCAGCAGCACCACCAGTGGATGCCGGCCATTTGGTGCGATAAAGATAATGGCAAACTTTACGTGCAGTGGATGGATACGCGGGATACGCCCAATAGCGACAGTTGCTATATTTATGCCACCTATTCGGATGATGGAGGCGTAACTTTCAAAACCAATCAGCGGATTTCCAATGAAAAGATGAAAATCAACTGTACCACCTGCGGCGGCAGCGGAACACCCAGATACCAGGGAGATTACAATGCCATCGTTTCCAATTCCAAGGTGGCCAAGGCTACCTGGGCCGATTACCGATACGGTAGTTTCGCCAGCTTCACCGCTTATTTTCCCGATTTCGCCCTGCGGATCAGCCCTGAAAATATCGCTTTTTCCACCAGCGACACCTTAACGGTGACCGTCCCATCTGTGAAACTATATACCGACCAGGTACTGGTGCTGACCAGCATAGAGCAGCCCCAGACCGGATCCATCTCCTTTTCTTATCCCAACGGCTTTGTGATAAATAATGTCCCGGGGAGCTTACCGGTTGTGTTTACCTCCAATAATGCACCCGTCGGAGATTATGGTTTTACCATTACCGCCAAGGGGCCGAATGGTACGCCTGTTCATACAAGGACGGGGACCATCAGTATTCTGCCCGGTGAACCCCCCGTGGCATCTTTCTCCGCCGATACGACCAGCCTTTGCGCTGGGGGCGTTGTCAATTTCTTCGATCAGTCGACCAATAGCCCAACCAGCTGGGAATGGAGCTTTCCCGGGGGTGAGCCGGACACCTCCACGTTAAAGGATCCGGAAAATATCCTGTATGTGGTTCCGGGCAAATATGATGTGAGCCTGAAGGTTACCAATGCCCTCGGAAGCGATAGTATCACTTCAACCGAATACATTACCGTGTTCTTTACACCCGAACCGCCGGTCACCACCGGTGATACGGCACTTTGTCACGGAGAAGAGGTGCCCGACCTGGAGGCCGAAGGTGAAAATATTGCCTGGTACGACGACCCGGAACTGACCAACCTTGTCCATGAAGGAAATGTTTTTTCAACTGGAATTACCGAACCCGGATCCTATACTTTTTATGTCACCCAAACCGTCGGGGATTGCCCCAGCGAACCCAGCACGGTTGTTCTGACGATCCATTCGCTGCCCGAAGTTTACTTCGCCCCGCTGATGCCGGTGTGCGTTGATGCCGGTCCGGTTACCCTGACAGGTGGTATGCCCGAAGGGGGTACCTATGTTGGCGAAGGGGTGATCGAAGGGGTATTCTATCCTGAAATCGCCGGTGTGGGATCATTTCCCATTACCTATGTTTACACGGATGAAAATGACTGTTCGGACGAATCCACGCAACTGATGGATGTCAATCCTCTACCCGTCATTGACCTGGGCGGAGCCCTGTCCATTTGTGAAGGCGAATCTTATACATTCGACGCCGGTCCCGGGTTTGCTGTTTATCTCTGGAATGACGGATCATCGGAGCAGACCCTGACCGTCAGTGAAGCAGGCCAATACTGGGTGAGCGTAACCAATATTTACGGTTGTACGGCCAGCGATACAGCCGAACTGGCGGTAGACCCATTCCCGGGTAAGGCAGCCATTCCCGGGGGTGAAACGGTGGTTGACCTCTACTTCGGTACAGTCACTACTTATACCACCCTGGGAGCCGATTTTGCTGCCCATTATGCCTGGATGCTTGATCCCCCCACATCTGGATCCATCAGCGGAACGGGCTTGACGGGGACGGTAGAATGGAACAACGGCTTTACAGGTACTGCCACTGTCTCCGTTATGGCGGCCAATGATTGTGGCGAAGGCGAACCTTCCGATACATTAACAGTCCAGGTCTATTCCACACAGGGAATCGCTGACAACCAGATCGGGGAGATCGCGATTTATCCCAATCCCAGCCAGGGGATCTTCACACTGAAGATCAGCACCGACCGGGTGAAAGACCTGAACATCCATATTACCAACATGTTGGGAGAAACGATCTTCCGCCAGGAAAATGTTCGTGCCGATGGCGCGTTCACCCGGCAGATATCGCTCGAAAACGTAAAATCGGGAATGATGATCCTGAAAATTGAAGACGGCAATGATTCCTGGACAGGGAAGGTCTTCATCAGCCCTTAATACATCCCAACTCCAGCGAGCAGATCCGCAACTCTTTGCCCCTGGTGATCCGGTAGCGGAAGCTGCCGCAGTTCGGACATTCGATGAAGTAGTTATCAGCGGGAAACTTTGCCTGGCACTGCTGGCAAATGGCTTCGGCCTGAAGGGTGTGGATGACCAGCGGTGCGGTCTGTGCCATGGTTCCCTGCACAACGGAGTCCCAGGCGAATAATAATGCGTCGGTTTCTATGCCCGCCATGGTGCCGATCTCCACTTCCACCCGGGTGATCTTCATCGCGTTGGCTTTCCGGGCTTCTTCTTCGGAGAGCTCGATAATGCTCTGGGCAATGGATAGTTCATGCATCCGGCAAATTTAACCTTTTACCGGATTCATGATTTTGTGAAGCTAAAATATATCAAAAGAATGAGTAACTTAAACGTACCTGGAATGATATCCCAGGATCCAGCCTTGTGAAAAACTGGTCTGCCGCTTCAAAAGATTTGAATACTGAGGCTTTTGTGTCGTTGAGAATATTTTCTATTTTGAACCCTGCCTGGAATCTCTTCTTCTGGCCAAATGTTTTATTCGAATTAAAATTCAGGCCATGGAATGGTACGGAGTAAATATCGGGACGGTCATTGATCCCAACATATTGCAATGTGACCCCTTGTAAATTGTAAAACAGACCGGCCTCAAACCCGCTCCAGAATCCATTCTCTCCCCCGTTATATGACATTCCCACATTGATAATGTAAGGCGCCTGACCGGCCATTGGGCGATATTCATCGATGATCTGCCCGGTGCGGGCATTCAGTACCCGGGAATCATATTCTGTTTTACTGAGTTTGATGCGCGAATAGGTATAAGTGAAGTTGCCTGATAAACTGACATTGCTGAAGTAATGGCCAATCAGGTCGAGATTCAGGCGGAATTCCAGTTCTGAGCCGAAAACATTGGCGTCACCGACATTCCTGGGTTGAAATGAGCCTGTCTGAGATGCGAATTGCACAATCTCAATCGGTTTAATAAAGTTCTTATAGTATCCGCTCAATGAAATTAATTGGCCTGCCTTCATAAATAATTCCCAGCGAAGATCAAAGTTGTGAATGATCGTACTGACCAGGTTGCCATCCCAGTATTCTATTCCCATCACATCATTGGCATCACGGAAAAGGCCACCAATGAAAACACGCCCACTGATCGGGTCAAAAATCTCAGCATAGGATAATTCTTTAAAGGAAGGCCTCGCTATTGTTTTAGCATATGACAAACGAAGATTTTGTTGGTTTTTTAAAGAATAAATAAGATTAACGGTTGGAAACAAATCGAGATCATCCAGCAGCTTATCATTGTCCAGAATAATGGTACCCAGCTGGTCCTGACCGGTATAACGCTGTGTTTGATTCTCAAACCTTACCCCTGTGATCGCTTTTAACTTTTTAAAAAGGTTGAAATCTATTGAGAGATACCCTGCCATATTACTGGTGTTTGCATCAAACTTATTGGGATTATTGGGAATGAAAGCGGCTTCGTAAGTTGTCCCTCTTGTTATTATATCATTGTACGGCCACATATTTTCAGGCAGGAAGAGTTCATTGGGGTCACCCGTCAGGGGAATATTGCGGATGTTAAGGGCATAGTTCAGGATTTCATAGGAACGGTCTTTATATGTATAAGCTCCGCCAAACTGCAATTTCGCTTTTTGATCCCCCAGGTTTAATTCCCTGGTAAAATGAAGAACTCCTGATAGATTCACTTCGTCAAGGTAGCGCCATATTCTTTCAGGGAACCCCGATTCGGTGCTGATGGCCAGATTTACCCCTCGTTCGATATACCTTGTGAAACGGGAATCGGGTTCATACATGATGGATAAGGTTGGAGAAATTTTCCATTCGATATTCCATTTGGAATCATGAAATGAATGCTTGCCGTCGATGAGAACATTGGTAAGAGAACGTTCACTATAGTCGAGGTTGTGCTGGAATCCGGTGAAATTACTACCCTGGTCTGAACCTGTATAATCGAAAATGCCAGCCCTGGATTCTCCGTTCTGGAGATGCAGTAGATTGATCCTGTATTTTGATCTCAGGGTTTTGACTGCGAAGCCGGCCAGTCCACTCCACATAACCCCCGAAATGCCATAATCGCCAACCTGGTATTCCCTGACATCCATCTCATATACATCCGGATCACCAGACAGGCCATATCGCCCATATTCATCATCCTCGTAATATTCTGAATAATTTTTATAGGATAGTGCGAAATTATAACCCAATGTCACCTTGTTTCCGGGCACTTGATTCCCCAGGGATAATCCAATGGTATAATCCATGAAGTTTCTCTGCTGATGTGCTGCCATGACCGGATTAAAGTTTTCCAGGATTTCCCGGTATCGAATTCCTTCTTTACCGTTTGGATTGCTTACAGCTTCAGAAAAAAACGGGATGTCGGTTGTGGCGGGAATTACTCTGGCACCATCATCAAATCCCAGGAAATCGGTTTTTCCTCCCTCATATGTCAGATAATTTTCGTTGAAATGAAAGGAAGGATTATATCCCGCTGAGATGGAAACATTTCCTTTTTTTTCCTCAGGAAAGTCTTTTAGCGTGATATCGACGACACCGCCGGTGAAGTCAGCTGGTAAGTCGGCTGTAAAAGACTTGATGACGATAATATTATCAATGACGTTTGTTGGAAAGATATCCATTTGCAGGGTATTCCGGTCAGGGTCCAGACCGGGAATATCCATTCCATTGAGGATTGTTTTTGTATAACGGTCACCCAGGCCACGAACATACACGTATTTGCCTCCTTCTACCGAAACGCCGGGGACTCTTTTCATGGAAGAAGCAGCATCAGAATCACCGATTTTTCTGAAATTCGCCGCTGAGATGCCATCGATCACATTGGCTGATTTCCTTTTGATGGTAAGGATGGCGGCTTCAGTATTCCGGACGATATCGGCGGTAATGACGACCTCGGCCAGTTCAACGGATGTTTCTTTCAATTGAAGGTTATCGAGCAGTGTCACTTCACCAGCTTTTATCTGCAAATCCTTGATATTTAGTGTTTCGAAGGAAATAAATGAAATCCTTAAAACATAGGTTCCTTCCGGTGCGCTCAGGTTGAATTTCCCATCCAGGTCTGTAAGTGTTCCCAGGGTAGTCCCCTCAAGAAAGATGGTAACACCGGGCAACACATCACCCGTAACAGCGTCATACACAGTTCCCCGGAGAATTCCATTCTGGGCATTTAAGTAGCAGGACAGCAGTAAGAAGAATGTGATGGCAATTAATTTGACCCGATTCATAATGCTACGATAAATGATATTCATAGAAATGTTAAAAACTCGCAGGCCATGCAGCCCGCGAGTTTTTGGGAAAATATATTGAGGATGTGATGGTATTAAAATCCATTTAATTCACCGGCTAATGCTGCCCACGTCCAACCCTGGAATTTCGACATATCAGCTCCCACGGTATTCTCACCTAACGGCACTACTGTTGCATGCGCATCGGTTCCGTTTCTGAAAATGGCACTTAACGCCACACCTTCCGGGGGAGTAACCTGTAGATTGCTGAAGTTCAGGATACCATTTGCGAAATTGGCCAGGCTTGCATCGCCTGATAACGACAGGTCACCACGGCCGGAAATGGCAGGATCGGGGAAGTCAAAGAAGTAAATGTTTTCGAAGGTTCCCCTTGCGCCATCACGAAAATCACCCAATTCTGAAGCGGGGTGACCTTTAATGGACCCGTTCTTAACAGTATGGGCATCCAGGTATGAACCTTCCGGTCCGTCAATTTCCAAAGCATGATCTGTGTTGTCACCGCAAATGACGACAAAATTATCAAGTGTTCCGGCCCAGGCCTGGTCAGTGTCGACTGCATCATCACCGGAGTTCCAGACAAGGGCGTTACTAACATTAACTGTGCCACCGAACCATTCGATGCCGTCGTCCTGGTTTGCCACAACCTCAACATACTCGATAATAGTTCCCGATCCCACGCCACCAAGGGTCAGGCCATTGATTTCGTTTCCTTCCCCTATGTTGGAGCCGCCGTGACGAATTGAAATGTAACGAATTATCCCTGAATCATCCGTCGGGTTATCTCCACCATAAAGGCCATTCTGATCTGAGGGTGGGATGCCTTCAATTTGCACTGAGGTAGCATCGGCAGAGATTGGGGCATTGCCCAGAACCAGTAATCCACCCCATAAACCGTCCAGGTTAGGATCAAGGTTGGGGCTGGCAATTTGTCCGGGCATGATTTCGTCGGCGATTGTTGTGAAAATGATGGGTTGATCGGCAGTTCCTTCTGCCATGATTTTACCCCCGCGGGCGATCAGCAATGCCGTCGCATTGGCGCCGGTGCCGGCTTCTCCCTTCACGATTACACCGGGCTGAATGGTAAGGGTCACACCGGACACAACCGCAATCCGGCTCTGAAGTATGTAAACCTTGCCGGTCTCCCAGGTGGTGTTTTCCGTTATGTTTCCCGGAACATTAAAAATGATCTGCTCTGTTACCACATCAATGACAGCAGTGGCCGATCCTGTCTGGTTTTCCTGATCCGTTACACCTAACATAACAGACCCTGCCCCGGCTGTTGCGCCAGCAGTAAATGTGATCTCGATGGTGCCGGCAGTAGCTCCCGCAACACCATCAGTTTTTATGGTAAATGTGCCATTGGTCACTTCAACGGTTGACGACTTAAAGCCTGCTTCAGCCGTGAAATTAAAAGACAGGTCTACACTGGCCTCTGTCTCAACGTTCGTGAGAGCCGGTGCATTTACTGTTGGCAGTTGGAAATCATCTTCATCATTACAGGCATTGAATGCGAGTAATGAGATTAAAAGACTGAGTAATAGAATTTTTTTCATAATAATCTATGGTTTAATTTTATGGCAAAGGAACATATTCGTGATCAGATTCCTTTTAAGGTATAATTAACTCTATATTAAGTTAAGATTAAGTCAGCCCCCCACAACTCAAAACTCAAAACTCAGAACTTATTCCTACCTTTGCCTCCCAAACAATCTTATATGTGCTTAGCCGTACCGGGAAAATTGATATCGATCGATCAGGAAGTTCCACTGAAGATGGGGAAAGTGGATTTCGACGGGGTGATGATGGACATCTGCCTTGAATTCCTGCCCGAAGCCAAAGTGGGCGATTATGTGCTGGCGCATGTCGGAACGGCATTGTCACTGCTCGATGAAGAGGAAGCCGCGGAAACCCTTCAGGCATTGAGGGAGCTTGGTGAGATCATGCCTGACAGAAGCCTGGATGCCGGAATATGACCGTTAATAATTCCTTAT
>JAWOHY010000034.1:0-3623 GCA_046484945.1 Bacteroidales bacterium | reverse complement strand
GCCCGGTGGTGCTCGCGCAGTTGTTTGAAGCGCTGCGGATGATCAACGCGGTGAAGGAGGGCAAGGAGAAGTTGCCGGATCAGGATATGGTTGTATTGGCCCAGACCTACCGCACATTCCTGGTGGATATCCTCGGCCTGGTGCCGGAAGAACAATCGGGGAAGAAGGACGAGATCATCAACGGCCTGATGGGGACCATTATTGACATCCGGGCCGAAGCCAGGGCGAAGAAAGATTTCGCCACCTCAGACCAGATCCGGGACAAGCTGCTCAAGATCAATATACAGATCAAGGACGGGAAGGAGGGGGCTACGTGGGAGGTTACAGAGTAGGTTTAAGGTTTGAGTGTTAAGGTTTAAGTTGGGGAATCATTAAGTTTTGAATAACCACTAAGGCACTGAGATCACTTAGGACCACTGAGAATTTCTTAGTGCTTCTCAGTGCCCTTAGTGCCTTAGTGGTAATTATTCAAATCGAAATAACCAGGAAATAATTCTTCTTCCCTTTCTGCACCAGGATATACTTTCCGTTCAGCAAATCATCCGTTCCGACAATCTTATCATCCCCGACCTTCTGCTTATTGATGGAAAGCGCGTTTTCCTTAATGGTCCTTCGCGCCTCGCCGCGGGAAGGGAATATGCCTGTTTCATCAGCCAGGAATTCGATGACCGGGATGCCGGCGGTGAGCTTTTCTTTGGATATTTCGCTTTGCGGCACCCCTTCAAAAACCGACAGGAAAAGCTCTTCCGGCAGGTTTTTCAGCGTTTCGGTAGTACCGGCGCCGAACAGGATGGCCGATGCCTCTACTGTAACCAGGTAATCGTCTTCGCAGTGGACGCGGCAGGTGAGGTCTTTTGCCAGGGCTTTCTGCAGTTCGCGCAGGTGCGGGGCCTCCTTATGCATGGCGATCATTTGTTCAATTTCCTCATGAGAATAAAGGGTGAAGATTTTGATATATTTCTCAGCATCTTCATCGGAAGTATTCAGCCAGAACTGGTAGAATTTGTAAGGAGAAGTGCGGGCCGGGTCGAGCCAGACGTTACCCTCCTCTGTTTTTCCAAACTTGCCGCCGTCGGCTTTGGTGATCAGGGGGCATGTGAGGGCATAGGCGTCGCCGCCAACTTTACGCCGGATCAGCTCGGTGCCGGTAGTGATATTGCCCCACTGGTCAGAGCCGCCCATTTGCAATTTGCAGTTTTTGTGCTCGTAGAGGTGAAGAAAATCGTAGCCCTGTACGAGCTGGTAGGTGAATTCGGTAAAGGAGATGCCCGTGTCGAGCCTTTTTTTCACCGAATCCTTGGCCATCATGTAGTTCACCGTGATGTGCTTGCCGACGTCGCGCACAAAGCCCAGGAAACTGAATTCCTTCATCCAGTCGTAATTGTTCACCATTTCCGCGGCATTTTTCCCGCTGTCGAAGTCCAGCAGTTTGGCCAGTTGTTTCCGGATGCAGTCCTGGTTATGGCGGATCGTCTCCTCGCTGAGCAGGTTTCTTTCCTCTGATTTGCCGGAGGGGTCGCCGATCATGCCGGTGGCGCCGCCAATGAGGGCCAGCGGCTTGTGGCCGGCCAGCTGCAGGTGCTTCAGCATCATAATGCCCACCAGGTGGCCGATGTGCAGCGAATCGGCCGTAGGATCGATGCCAACGTAGGCTGTGACCATTTCGCCGGAGTTGAAAAGGTCGTGGATCTCCGGGGTCATATCATGGACCATGCCACGCCAGCGGAGCTCGTCGATGAAGTTCATGAGTGTGTATTTGCGGCAAATTTAATGATTATATGCTTTTTTATTAACAGGGGCGGGTATATTTGAAGCTTTTCCGGTATTAATAGATATCGTGTTTAACCACAAAGGCGACGAAGGGTTGTCGCGAAGGCGCGCAAAGGTATAGATTAAACAAGAAAGGAGGGTACTATGAATTGTGAAGAAGTTTTTAAACAGATCCTGGACTGTTCTTTCAGGGTTCATTCGGCTTTAGGCCCGGGTTTATTAGAAAGTTCTTATGAAGAATGTTTATTTTATGAATTAAAACAACAAGGTAGAATTGTTGATAAGCAAAAGCCTTTACCACTTATTTATCATGAGGTCAAGCTTGATATTGGCTATCGGATAGATTTACTGATAGAAAATATGATTATTGTGGAGATCAAATCCGTTGACGCCTTGAATGAAGTACATTACGCCCAGATATTGACATACATGAAGCTGTCGGGTTGCAAACTTGGGCTGCTTGTGAATTTCAATGTTCGTCACTTAAAAGATGGAATAAAAAGGGTCATATTATCAAAAAGTTAATAATCCTTCGCGTGCCTTCGCGAAAACCCTTTGCCGCCTTTGCGGTTAATAATAAAAAGCAGGATTTTTCTAATTTTACAGAATGATTTTAGTAACCGGTGCCACGGGCCTTGTCGGCTCTTTCCTAATTCTCGAACTGCTGAAGAAAGGCAGCACGGTGCAGGCTTTGAAACGCCCTGCCTCCGATCTGACCATGATCCGTAACGTGTTTGACCGTTATGCTGAAAATGCCGGTGATCTGTTCAACCGGATCGAATGGGTGGAGGGCGATATCCTGGACATTTTCTCCCTGGAAGACGCCATGGAAGGGATAACGGAGGTGTATCACTGCGCTGCTTTGGTATCTTTTTTACCCGGCGACCGCAAGAAGCTAATGCGGGTCAATGTGGAGGGTACGGCCAATGTAGTCAATGCCGCCCTGGAGAAAAACATCCGCAAGCTATGTCATGTGTCTTCCATTGCAGCGTTGGGTCGGCCGGAAAGCCAGCATGAGGTGATCGATGAGAACCTGGTCTGGAAGGCATCGAAGAACAATTCCAACTATGCCGTCAGTAAATACGGCGCGGAGCGGGAAGTATGGCGCGGTGTGGCAGAGGGGCTCGACGCGGTGGTGGTGAACCCATCGGTGATCCTGGGCGTGGCAGGCCCGTCGATGGGCAGTTCCAGGTTGTTCAACGTGGTGTGGGAAGGCCTGAAGTTCTATCCCCCGGGGCAGAATGGCTTTGTGGATGTTCGCGACGTGGCCTGGGCAATGGTTTTGTTGATGGAGAGTGACATCCGCAATGAGCGCTTCATCCTGAACGGCGAAAATGTAACCTATAAGCGACTGTTCGACCTGATCGCGGAAGGTTTCGGAAAGAAAGGGCCGCAGATCGGGGTAGGCCCGGTGCTTGCCGGACTGAGCTGGCGAGTGGAGAAGGTGCTGTCGGGGATCAAAGGCCGCAAGCCGCTGGTGACCCGCGAAACGGCGCGCACAGCCGTGCAGCGGTACGAATATTCCAATCAGAAGATCCTCAGGACACTGAATTTCGAATTTACACCTATAGAGGAAACGATCCGGCATTTTTGTGATGTTTTCCGGGACTCATTGCAATAGGGATGGAGTCCCTGTTCGCATCTTTTTCCTAACTTTGCATCCTTAAAACACGATCCCCATGAAAAAAATCGCTCTGGTTTACTGGCCCAAGAAAGGCAACACGGAAGAGGCCGCGTATAAGATCTATTCAAAGTTTGATAAAGAGATCATTGATATTTTCACCATTACCGAGATCAACACGGCGGAGTTCGCGCTGTACGATGCTTTCATCATCGGCGGGAGCACTACCGGC
>JAWOHY010000190.1:0-16471 GCA_046484945.1 Bacteroidales bacterium | reverse complement strand
AACATCCGCTTCAGGAAGCGCTTTGCTCGCTGGGCAACGGGTATTTTGTGACCTCAAAGTAAGTGGTGCCTTCATCATCAAAATTATTATTGGGTATATAACAGGCCGGCACCCGGTAGGCATAATTCCCGCCACCGGGCTGCAGTGAAAAATTAACTGTGGCAGCGTTGTTAGCTGTTACGGTAACAGATTCAGTGGATGATTGATAGCCGCCGGCAATCGCTGTCACGTTGTAAGAGCCTGGCACCAGGTACTTATGAAAATCCCCGACCACCGGATCGTTATATGACGGATAGGAATCCTCAACATAAATAGCGGCCTGAACCGGTTCCCCGGTAACGGCATCGGTAACCATGCCCCGTATGCCGAAGCCGGCGTGCTCGATCATGGCCAGCATGGCCGGTTCGTTGATCTCGTAATAATACTGGATCTGCGTCGGCGGCGGCTGCTTATTCATGGAAAGTTCCATCGACCACCCCACAGATCCCATGGTGCCGTAATAGGAGTCTTTGGTGCTGCCGTTGATGGGGTACATCCCATAGTATCCCTGTTGCACCGTCAGGCTGGTATAACCGGATGAATTGGCATACACCATTCCCAGGGCGTGAATATGCGGCTGGTCAGGACAGGGATCCGGACGGTAACTCCATGGATACGAAAGAAATACCGTGCCACTGTGATAGGAGGTATGCACCACGAACTGGTTCTCATACATGCAGTTTCTCAGCGCTTTCGATTCAATCTGGGAATAATACCCCGTGCTGGATCCTTCACCCCTCCACATATAACCAAAGTCGCGGTTCAGATCAACCCCATTGTTGTTGTATCTTGACATATGGACACGCCCGTCGGGGTTTACCATGATATAGAGCCATATCTCCCGGGTATCGATCAAGGTGGTCACGTATGGGTCCACCCCGTAATTCTGGCAGAGGAACTTTGCAAAACGAATGAGGTTCTCCGGTCCGCCAATCTCGTCTCCGTGAATCCCCCCGTCAAACATCACCTCGGGTTCATCTTCATCATCATCGACATTATCGCTGATTTTCAACGTTACCAGTTCCCGGCCTCCCACCGATGATCCGTAACTGATCTTTTTACATATCGAAGGATAAGCTATTGTCAGCAGGTTCATTTCCTGGATGATCTCCTCATAGGAGTGATACTGGTCGCGCTCCCGCCAGAAATTCCTGTAATAGTTGTTGAGGTCTTCCTTGAGGATTTCATAGCCGATACCCTTTGCTTGCAATATTGCCAGCTCTGCAGGGGTGACATACAGCAGCGCATATCCTTCGTGATGGTAAATATCGCCGTTGAGTTGCATGTCATGCAGCTGCTGTGCCAGTTCAGGGGAGGTAATAGTTACCCTGACTTCCATTTCACCCGGTCGCCATTGACCATGCGACACCGTGATGAAAAACACCATAATAAATGAGAAAAGCAGAAAAGGTCTCTTCATAATTCGATGATCCGGGAGGATATTCTTTCCCGTTGAAGAGTCAAAGGTAATGAAGAAAACGGGATGCCCCGACCTATTTGATGAATTTACCGGAGAATGGCTTATGCGAATTCTGTGGTTGCAGTTTCAGCAGGTAAAAGCCCTCCGGCAGGTCATGCACCGGTATGTGCAGGTGGTTTTTTCCGGGCATGATTTTAACAGCATGATGATAAAATTCCCTGCCGGCCATATCTATGATCCTCAAATCTGCCGTCATGTGAACCGAAGCGTTGATCAGCAGGTTCAGGACATCCCTGACCGGATTGGGATAGAGGGGTGCTACAGAGATCCCTTCGGGAAAATCATCGGGGATGCCCTGTACATTGGGGCCGAAGACGGTGAGGTTAATGTTGTCAGCCACAGGATTGCCTGTTGTAAGGGTAACTGTTACCAGGGTGGAAGGTTTACCGGTTGCATCGGCGCTGAGGAAATAGGTGCCGAAAGGCAGGCCGGTAAATTCAAAATTGCCCTCTGGACCGGGGACTGTATACCGCATGGGAGTTTGTGTATGATCAAAGAGTATGACGGTTGTACGGGTATCGGTCATCAAAGCGGCATCCTGACCCTGCACAAATTTAACCTGGCCACTGATAATCCCCGTACCGGACATCACAAACCTGACAGGAACCAGGTGGATTTCAGCGGAGAATATGTCTTCATTGGCAATGGTGAAGGCGGAAGTGTGCTGCCACCTGATCACGTCGCCTGAATAGGTCGGGAAATAAGTGTTGTAAAGGGATGAATTTGTCTGGAGAACGATTTTAACAACATAAGAGCCGGGTAAAAGGAACCCGAAGCCATAATATCCATAATCATGAAAAACCTGTTCGTCGACATAAAGTAATTGTTCTCCGATAGCCCGGTAGAGATAGGCGATGGCCGTATCAGCAGTGTGGCTGGGATTATTGAGCGGATAATCACCTGCATAAACCAGCCCGCCAAGACTGAAATATTCGCGGGTGGAAATTTCCTGGCATATCTGATCATAACAGGTGTCCGGGTTACTCTGATTGGAAACGGTCAGGCATACAGTATAGGTGCCCGGCTCATCAAACTGATGGATGGGATGTTGTTCCGAGGATTCCTGACCATCACCAAAATCCCACCGCCAATGGTCCACGTCGCCGGTTGAAGCATCTTTGAAAATATACCGGTAAGGTGTGGTAGTCATTGAATCCAGTTCGACGGTAAATGCAGCCTGGCAACCGGTATCCTTCAAAAAACCATTTGTATGGCCGGCAAACTGTGCTTGAATGATAAAGGGCAACATCGGCAGCCATATGATTAACGTCAGCAATTTCAGCGTTTTCATGACAAATTCCTTTATAATTTGAAGAAGATACCGGCTTTCACCCCGGTCACGATGGGTTTACGGGGTTTATATCCGGTTTGTTTTTTATACACCGGGCTGATATATTGTTCAAATACGGGTTCTAAATGAAGGCTCAGCCTGTCTGTCAGCAGATATCCCATGTCAAGACCTGCGGTGAATCTCCAGTTGGTGCTGGCCCTGGCCGGGACCTGGCGTTCGACACCGATCAGTTCTCCGTTTGACACATTGAAATCAACTACCGGTTCATTCTTGTTGACCAACCAGGAAAACTTCATCCCGGCCTGAACCGTAAGGGAAATTCTTCCCTTGTTCAGAAATGTATATCCCAATGAAAGGGGAATATCAATGTAAGAATAGCTGTTATTCTTTTCCGTGATCGTAAAGTGCGGCACGGAATCATAGATGGCCTCTTCTCTGAGCAGAAGAACCATGTTATCCGGGTTTTTCGGATCAACGGAAAAGGAGACAACGTCCAGAAAATACCCCACACTGTCGTATGATTTATAGTCGATCCTGTAAGATCCGATGTCCTGCATCCGGCTGTATCCGATACCACTGCTGATGCGGAAGCCTGACATGTCAATCCTGGCAATGGCTTCGCCTCCCAGCATCTGGTTGGAGGGGTTGGGGTCGTAGAAAACGACTGTTGGGACGAAATTGGCGCCAAATGATAATTCCGTTGTTTTGAAATACGATCTTTCGTAGTAAGGGGAGAAGGTTGAAGTAATATGGTTTTCCCGGGATTCCGGTAAATCTTCGCTGGTCACGGTTGTATTCATCAATCCGGTCTTGCGCGAGGTCATCCGGTGAATCCATTCCGGGGTATATTTGTCGACAGGCTCAGCGGTTTTCTTTTCGCGGATTGTTTCCTGGTCATTCATAGTGCTGATCAGCGACAGCAGGGATGGGTCATTGGCGGGGTCGTTCGCTGATGCAAGGTAAATATCTTCGGCATCGGCGGCATCCGTCAGGGAAGAGGCAGTGGCAGGGGATGCTTCATAAATGACCGGCTCCACTGAGAAGACCTGTGCAATCTGCTTTGTATCCGACTGATCGGAAAGGGATTGGGTCAGGGTGGCTGGTTTGATCATGTAACCACGGCGGGTGTTTTCTGCCGGGATGTTGGGCTCCTTGTCCTCATACTTATTGGCAGGAATGAGTATCCAGGGCATCGATCCTGCGATGATGAGCAGGAAGATGGATGTGAGCAGTCCGGACGGGCTGAACCTTGATGGCGGGAAGAAATGCCTTTCTATCCTTCGCCACAGGCCGATGGATGGTTCGACCCTGTGACCGGCCATCGCCTCTTTAAAAAGATCATCGATTTTATTCTTCGTGTTCATATAGCAACCCTGTTAATATATTGATATCGAATGGTTTCTTCTATTTTTTTACGCAGCGCTTTCCTGGCTTTCAAAAGCTGTGTCTTTGAAGTACTTTCTGAGATACCGAGGAGGGAGGCGATTTCTTTGTGGCTGAAATTTTCAATGGCATAGAGGTTAAAGACGACCCGGTAGCCATCGGGCAGTTCCTGGATCATTTGCATCAGTTTATCATTACCGATGTTGAGATGATCAGGAATATCATTTTCCAGGTCTTCATCATCTCCTATGCTGACTGCCTCTTCCAATTCACTGACATCTGCATGGAATGCATGTTTCAGGTTTATCTGGTAGTTGTCGATGGACGTGTTGATCATGATCCGTTTGATCCAGCCTTCAAAAGAACCCTCCCCGCGGAATTTGCCGATTTGGGTGAAGACCTTGATGAAACCATCCTGCATGACGTCTTCGGCATCGATACGGTTTTTGCAATACCGCATGCATATCCCCAGCATGACCGGTGCATGTTTCCTGAAAAGCATGTTATACGCTTTACGCTTGCCTTCCAGGCATCCTGCTATGATTTGTTCATCGGAATTCATTCCAGGTACCTTCAATAAATCAGACGCCGGGAATCAAAAAAAGTTGCCCGGCGCCCGAAGAAAAAATGTCAGGATAATGTTATTTATTCTATTTAGTTGAATTTCAAGAGCTTGCCAGATACGGTCATTTTATCCTCCGGGATAATGACCACCTGGTAACATCCCGCCGGTAATTTCCGGACAGGAATTGTGATATGACGGGCGCCTTCTGACAGCATGTGATCTTCGCGGAGAACGGTCTTTCCAAGCAGATCTATGACCATCAGGGTGATCCGGGAGGTTTTTTTCATATGGAGCGATACCGAGGCCTGTTCCTTCACCGGATTGGGGTAAATAAGGAATGAATCTTCGATGAAAGCAGATTCCGGTTCGTTTATGGAGAAGGTAATGCCTCCTGGCAGGATCACCAGGCTGATATCACTGGCCAGCGGTTTTTCTTCGGAAATCGTCACGTACATGGGGGTGGTAGGAACGCCGGTAACATCAGGATAAAGCTGATAGGTGCCATAGGCGATATTGGAGAAAATAAAATATCCCTCAATGTCCGATAATCCGCAGGTCAGGTGATAACCGCGGTCGTCGAGCAAAAGGATTTCGATATTTCCGGCAGGGATGATGCCTTCGGCCAGCAGATTGGTATCATAAACGATCTGACCGATGATCTTGCCTTCGCCGGATGTCAGTCCGACAGAGGGTAACAAAGCAATATGGGCATTCCAGTGATGTTTCTGCAGATGGATGATTTCGGCCTGGTCCCATGCATACACATCCCCGATATATGTGGGCATGAACTGTCCGTACATTTCGGATATATCCTGCAGCCTGGCTTTGGTAAAATAATGACCCGGGGGAAGGGCATAGAAGTAATAGTAGCCCAGGGTGTCGATGGAAGTGGTATCCAGTGGGATGAGCTGGTTATTGTCATCGTAGGTATACAAATAGGCCTGCCCGTAATCAATCGGGAAATAGTTGGCAAAGACATGTCCGCCCAGATGGTAATAATTTCCAACCCCAACCTGTACTTGTTTCACGATGGTGCTTTTCAGGAAATATTCATATTCAGCGGGGAGAGCGCTGATGGTGAGCGTGACCATATAAATACCCGGTTCTTCATAGGTATGTTCCGGGTCTTGTATCTCGGAGAAGTTACCGTCCCCGAAATCCCACTCCCATGATTTGATCTGTGTGCCAATGGACTGATCTCTGAAGATCACTTTCAACGGGTTGTCTTCAACGGGATCAGGGATGGCCTTGAAATTCGCCTGAAAATCACTGGTGGAATTGGGATCGAAAAAGGAAAAGTCGGCAAAGATCAGAAATTCATCTTCCCAGACAAACCGGTAATAGCGGTCGAGCGAGATCAAGGTATTGGTCAGGTCATACAGGTGGATATTGATAATGCCGTCTGAGGAGGTAGTCACGATGGTGTCTCTGTAAAATCCGTTCACATCGGTTTTGGTAACGGCATAGTAACTGAAGCCGTTATTGGTAAGGGAATCGGAAACGATGTAAATATTATGGCCCGGGATGGGGGCGCCCGTCAGGGCATTGGTGAGCTGTCCGGAAATATGGATATAATTCTGGTATGAGTTGAACTGGGAAAAAGCTCCAAGGATCATGAAGCTTAGCAAAGCCAGCAGGGCAGGGCGGACCAGGCCCACTGGCAGTGGTGGCTTCCTTCTGAATATTTTCCATGTCTTTTTCATGATCTTTGCACTTAGAAATTATATTTCAGTCCTGCCCTCACTCCATAGGTGATTGATTTCGCACCGGCATTTGCAGGCAGATCATATTCCGGATCGAGGGCAAAGCGGAAGGTGGGTTCCAGGCTGAACCCGAGCCTGTCAGAGAGTTGGTATTCAAGTCCCGCCCCCACTTGTAACTGCCAGTTGATGGTTGATCTGACCGGGACCTGGTAATCCACGTTGATAATTCTTGCGTTTTCTTCCGGATCAATTGCTTCAGGCAATTGCTTAACGATCATAAAAGATGCGGCCGGGCCTGCTTTGGCGAACAGGGAAATCTTGCCGAAGCTATGGCGGTATCCAAACAGGACTGGTATTTCCAGGTATGTGTAATTCACACGGGTTTCAGAGATAGAATAGTGATCGATGGTATCATAAACCGCTGTTGTTTCGGTGTGGTAGGTTGGGATAATGCCGTTTTCCGTCGAATCGAAAGTGATCAGGTACACGTGCTCGTAGGAACCCAGGAACTTGTTGTAGTCGATGGCATAATCCCCCTTGTCATAGGTTGACCGGAGGTTGAATCCGCTTTGGATAAAGAACCGGTTCAGGTTTACCTGGGGCAGTATCGATAATCCGTAGCTGATGGTATTTTCCAGCTCATTTTCTTTATAGGAGGTCACTTCCGGGTGGAAATACAGTCCCAGCGACCAGCTGGCACGGTTATTCCTGGCATAGTCCCTGAATCCGTTCAGTTTTTTGATATCGCGAAGCGACAGGTTATAACTGACCGCATCGGCATAGCTGATATCACCGGATGAGAGCTTGTGGCGCAGTCCGTCATTCCATCGGCCTGGCCTTACCGGGGCTGCCGGATCTTGTTCCTCAGCATCTAATTTTCCGGCCGGGGTTTCTTTCCGGAACGGTTCTCTGACAGGGATTTCTGCTGCATTATGGCTTCCGGCAGTGGTTTGCCTGCTTTGATCGGCAGCGTAATTTTCAAATGGACCGGAGATATTCTGCAGAGGGGCCTGGGAAGCCGGGGAGGCCGGGTTGTTTGAAATGGTTCCGGGGGCATGCAGGAACTGGCCTTTTGCTTCCGTGACAAGGATGTTGGCGGCAGGGTTGTCTCCGAGATAATGATACAGCAGCCCGCCCAGGAAGATCAGTATGGAAACGGCGATGATCAGCGGCATGACAAAACCGGGGCCTCCGCTGGCCGGCGGATTGCCGGTGATGCGGGTCCTGATGCCTTCCCATACATGTGCAGGCGGTTCGGGCCCGAAGTTTTCGAACTTCTGCCGGACGTTCTTATCAAATGTATCAAATTGATCCGCCATATTATTCAGGTTTTCTTTGCACCAGTCTTTGCTGAAGGGCCGTGCGCGCTCTCGACAGCTGGGACTTGGAGGTGTTTTCCGAAATATTCAGCATTTTGGCTATTTCCTGGTGATTATAACCTTCCATCACATGCAGGTTAAATACCAGCCGGTAACCTTCCGGCAATTCCCTGATCAACTGTAAAAGGTCACCTACGGATATCTTATCCAGAATATCTTCTGCCGCAGCCTGGTTGGAAGCAAACTTATCGATGCTGGTTTCGTTCCACTCGTTCTGCTTGCTTTTGTAATAATTAATGGCTGTATTGACGATGATTTTCCTGATCCATCCTTCGAGCGAACCTTCAAACCGGAAATCTTTCAGGTAGGAAAAAACTTTGATAAAGCCTTCCTGGAGGATGTCATCTGCTTCAAGCGTGTTCCGGGCAAACCGCAGGCATACTCCATACATACGGCATGAAAAACGCTTGTACAGGTATTCCTGGGCTTTCGGATCGTTCTCCAGGCACCTATCGATCAGTTCCTTTTCGGTGTACATCTATAAACTTAAGCCCCTTACCGGTTCAGGATTGTGGGAACCATGTATTGAATTCACCTTTTATATCTGATACAAACATACAAAAGATTTTTTCTTTTTTATGAAGAACCAGTATAAATTTTACCTGAACCGTAAAAACCGGATGTCAAAGAACTGATACAATTACGATAACACAGGTACAATACGACCTGTAAATGTATGAGGAAGACAAGAAATGTTTTCAAATGGTTGCATGTGATGGTAAATTATTCCGGATCACACTTGAATAAATGGGACAGCATGTTGTAAATCAGGAGAGTAATATGAATCCATCCATTTTACCGGAACCTGTGCAGGTATACTTTGCCCATTGCGAGGACATGATAGAGGGCAGGGACTACCACCAGGGTCAGGAAAGTCGAAAAGGTCAGGCCAAAAATGATGGTCCAGGATATGGGTCCCCAAAAGGCGACATTATCCCCGCCGAAGTAGATTTTTGGGTTAAAGGTTTCAAAAAATGAGATAAAGTCGATATTCAGGCCGGAAGCCAGCGGCAACAGTCCGAGGATCGTTGTGACGGCCGTGAGCAGGACCGGGCGAAGGCGTGTTCTGCCACCTTCAATCACGCATTCCGTGGCAATGTCCCGCGGGAGAATGGCGCCCTCCTCCATACCCAGCTCCCTGCGTTTGCGGCGTTTCAGCAGGTCAATGTAATCGATCAGCACGATGGCATTATTCACGACAATACCTGCCAGTGATACCAACCCGATTCCGGTCATAATGACCACAAAGTCCATTCTGAAGGTTGAAATGCCGCCAAAAACCCCGATGGTCGAGAACAGCACACTGAGCATAATGATGAATGGTTTGACGATGGAGTTGAACTGGCTGACCATGATGATCAGGATCAGTGACAGGGCAATGAACAATGCCCTGACCAGGAAGGCCATCGACTCTTCCTGTTCCTGTTGTTCGCCGGTGAATTTATAGTTGTATCCCGGGGGCATCGTTTCACGGGCAAGCAGGTCTTTCAGCTGATTGTTTATTTCGGTGGCATTGTAACCTTTGACAACATTGGAGTAAATCGTCACCATCCGGTTCAGGTCCTTTCGCCTGACCGATTCATAGGTACTGCCGTAACTCACGTCGGCGATGGCAGAGATCGGCACCTGCTGTATCTTTCCGCTGGCCTGGTCACGGAAGGTGATCCGCTGGTTCAGCAGGTTGGCCATATTGTAACGGTATTGCTCATCGAGCCGCAACTGGATGGGGTATTCGTCTTCCCCGTCTTTCAGTTTGCTGACCTCTTTGCCGAACAGGGCGGTCCGGATTGTTCCCGCGATCTGGCCGGTGGACAGACCGTAACGCCTGGCCCGGTCGCGGTCGATGTGCACGATGGCTTCCGGTTTTCCCAGGTCAAGATCGATATTCAGCCCTTCAATCCCGTCGATGCCTGCCGTCTCGATCGTTTGAATCAAATGGTCTACCTGGGCGATCAACCGATCGAAATCCATACCGGTCACTTCGATATTGATCGGTTTCCCTACCGGCGGGCCTGCGCTTTGTTGCTCTACAGAAACAAGGGCCCCGGGATACTTTCCGATCAGTTGATCGGTCATTTCCCGCATGACATCCATTGTGTTGACACGGCCCCGCAGTTCATAGTCGACAAAAGTCACGGTGATCATCCCGCGGTGAGGGGTTTCCGAGATATCCAGGAACTCGTTTTCACCTTTGGCGCCGCTGCCAACGGTTGTCAATACCGATTTGACGATATCTTCAAAGGGGACCAGTATCTCATATACATCATCTTCAATGGTTTTCATGAATTTGTTGGTCACCTCAATGTCGGTGCCAACGGGCAGGGTGGCGAGAACATTGATATACTGGGGATCCATGGAAGGGAAGAAGACGATTTTCGGTTGCCGCACCGCCAGCAGGAACAGCGTGAAGATCAGTAGCATGACCGTTGCGCCAATAACAAGTAACGGTCTCAGGCCAGCCATGACGTATTGCATCGTTTTCAGGTAGAGGCTCTCCAGCCAGGGGAGAAACACATCTTTGAACCACCTGGCTATCTTATAAAGAAACAGGAGATGGCATATTCCGATAAAACCGAAGATCAGCAGGATAGTTCCCGGGGAATTTTTTCCGGAGATGTATAAAACTGCCGAGAGGGCGATCAAACTCATGGCGATGATAAGTGTCCGCCTGGTTTTGGGTTTGGGCAACTGGTCGCCGGCCCGCATGAAGGTGGAGGTGAGGGTGGGGGTGATGGCCAGGGCTACAAACAGGGAAGCCGATAATACCACGATGAGTGTCAGCGGCAACAGTTTCATAAATTCTCCCATCAGGCTGTCCCAGAAAAGGAGCGGGAAAAAGGCGGCCAGGGTGGTCGCTGTGGAGGAGATGATCGCCCGGGCAATTTCGCCGGTCGCCAGCCGGCTGGCCTCCATCCTGGTATAACCGCGATCCAGATAGCGGTAGATGTTCTCCACCACCACAATGGCATTGTCGACCAGCATCCCCAGGGCCAGGATCAGTGAGAAGAGCAGGATCATGTTCAGCCTGTAACCCAGCAGGTTAAGGACAAAGAAAGAGATGAACATGGACAAGGGGATAGCAAAGCCCACAAACATGGCATTTCGTGTTCCCAGGAAAAGAAACAGCACGAAGACGACCAGGATGACCCCCAGGATCATACTGTTTTCCAGGTTACTCAGTTGTTTCCGGATGAGGTCCGACTGGTCGTTGGTGAGGGTGATATTCAATCCCTGCGGCAGGGTTCCGTTTTCCCGGGATTGATCGAGCAGCCGGAATATTTTATCGGTGGCCGACAGCAGGTTCTCCCCACCCTTCTTGATGACGTGCAGTGATACCACCGGTTGCTGGTTCAGACGGGCAAAAGCTTTGGGCTCTTCAAACCCGTCGACAACGGTAGCAATGTCTTTCAGGTAAACGATATGTCCCTTTTCGTGTTTGACGATCATATCCCCGATCTCACCCGCGCTCTGAAATTCGCCGATGATCCTGACGGAGCGCCGGTAACGGCCCTCTTTGAGCTGGCCGGCTGCCATGGAAATATTTTCATAACCCACCGCATTTTCCAGGTCATCGAAACTGATCTCGAGCTGTTCCATCCGGAAGGGATCGACATTGATGCTGATCTCCCGTTCATTCAGGCCGATGATATCGACTTTTGAAATTTCAGGGTAGGTTTCGATCTCATCTTCAAGATATTCGGCATACTTTTTCAACTCAGTGATGCTGTAATCACCGGAGAGGTTAATGTAAATGATGGGAAATTCGGAAAAATCGATGTCTATGACTATGGGATCCTGCGGAAGATCGTCAGGGAGTTCGCTTTTTGCTTTATCGACTGCGTCTTTCACATCCAGGACAGCCTGTTTGATATCCACATCCGTGTTGAATTCCACAAAAATGGCCGACACATCCTGCGAAGAGGTGCTGGTGATCTCTTTTACCTCTTTGATCACCTCCAGCTCTTTTTCGATGGGGCGGGTGACCAGGTTTTCCATATCGAGCGGCGGGTTTCCCGGATATATCGTCTGCACCATCACGGTGGGAATGACAATATCGGGGAAAAGCTCCTTGGGCATGGAATTATAGGAATAAATTCCAAAACCGAAGAAGATAAAGATGAGCAGGTAAACCGAATTTTTATTCCGGAGCGCCAGGTTTGTCAGGAAAAATTGCCTGACTACTTTTTGTTTTGATTCGGGTTGATCGTTCATTGCAATAACAGTGTCTCCCCGCCAGGGCTCGAACCTGGGACCCGCTGATTAAGAGTCAGCTGCTCTGCCAACTGAGCTACGGAGAGTTAACAAAATGAGGGCTGCAAAGTTATAAAAAAACGGGAATCATATCTCAACCGGGCGGAAAATCTCTTAATTTTGAATGATGGTTGAAAAGGAACATCATGATGAGTCGGCCCTGCGGGTGCAGGCGGGCATTGATCAGCCTTCTTCGGTGAACCCGGAGGCTGCGAAGAAGCTCAGTGGCAAGGGATCGGGGAAACGCCCGGCGGAAGACTATATCAAGGGCATACTTTCGGGGAGCCGGACTTTGCTGAGCCAGGCCATCACGCTGGTGGAGAGTTCCCTGCCCCGCCACCAGGAGACTGCCCGGCAGATCATTGCCGGGTGTGTGCCTTATTCAGGGCGGTCGGTCAGGATTGGCATCACCGGTGTGCCGGGCGCCGGCAAGAGCACGTTCATCGAAGCATTCGGTAAGCAACTTACCCGCCTCAACCACAAGATCGCCGTGCTGGCCATCGATCCGAGCAGCCAGCGTACCAAGGGGAGCATCCTGGGCGACAAGACCAGGATGGAAGAGCTGGCCAACGATCCGAAAGCCTTCATCCGGCCCTCCTCCTCTTCGGGTACCCTGGGCGGCGTGGCCCGCAATACGCGCGAATCGATCATCCTCTGCGAAGCGGCGGGATTCGACGTGATCATCGTCGAAACGGTCGGCGTAGGGCAGTCTGAAACCGCCGTCCATTCCATGGTCGATTTTTTCCTGCTGCTGATGATCGCCGGCGCCGGCGACGAGCTGCAGGGCATCAAGCGCGGCATCATGGAAATGGCCGACGCCATCGTCATCAACAAGGCCGACGGTGACAATATCCACCGGGCAGAACTCACACAGCGTGAGTTTAAGAACGCCCTCCATCTGTTTCCGCCACCCTTCTCGGGATGGAGTCCCAGCGTGGTGACGGCCTCTTCGACAGAGGGAAAAGGAATCACCGATATCTGGGATATGATCCTGAAATATCAGCAACTGACAAAAGCCTCCGGCTATTTCGACCAGCACCGGCGCGAACAGGCGCTGCAGGCCTTCCAGGACTCGGTGGAAGAAGTCATCCGGCAGCAGTTTTACCATCACCCCGAAGTATCGGCCGCCCTCCCCGTCCTCAAAGCCAAGATCCTTGCCGGCAAGATCAGTCCCTATGCTGCCGCTCAGGAGGTGCTGGGGAAGTATCGGGAGAGGTGAGTGTTTCGTGTTTCGTGTTTCGTGGATGTTGTTTAATTAAAATTTGAGAGAATTCGTTTTCTGTCTTCGTTTAACTTTTCATTTTTGTGAAAAAGTTCGATGAAAACAATTCTTTGACCATATGGGAAATAAGCATAAATCAAACGAAACCCTGAGTTTACACCGCTACCTTTCAGGGATTTACAGGCGATTTTTTTTACTTTTATAATACATGTTTCTAAACCCAGGCCTTCAATTCGATAACTGAACGGCGGCCTTTCGTCTGGTTTTTTCTTTAAGATTGTCATAACAACCTCCAGATCATCGTTCAGTGTGCGGTATCTCTTCAGCAGTCGCTTCATATCTTTCCTGAATTCGGGGAGCCTTTCAATCTTCATTTTTATTCCCTGTCTTCGTCATAAACCCTTGCTGAATAGGGTATTTCCCTGTAAAATGCGAGCTCATAATTGATATCTTTTCCCTCATCCGTAACCTCCCAGGGCAGGTCGTGATGGGAATAAGCGCTGATAACTGAGGCTGACCAATCACTCATTTGGTTTAACACCCGGTCAATTAACTCTTTTTCGCTGGCTTTCAGTGTTGTCAGGTCTGCTTTGATCAAAGGCAGGTAACGTGTCTGGGGGAACCCGTGAAAATCGGTCTTAATTCTTTGCAACATGCCTTCTTCCAGCATTTTATTGATGATAGCATCCGCCTGATGCGGAACCGGGCCAAATGGCAATTTCCGGTATGTGGCCCCAGTGAGGTGCTCTTCAAAAATTTCATAATAATTAAAATCCGTAAAATACAGCAGTTTGAA
Organism: Bacteroidales bacterium; assembly: GCA_046484945.1. Classification (GTDB taxonomy): domain Bacteria; phylum Bacteroidota; class Bacteroidia; order Bacteroidales; family JAGOPY01; genus JAGOPY01. The sequence continues at coordinate 2,362 of JAWOHY010000190.1, read as the reverse complement.
AAGAACCGTCTCGCCGACATTTGGTTTTCCTGCGCATTTTTCTAGCATATAGAGCAATACATTTTTAAATTTTTGCACATGGAAATATGGGCTTGAATTACGCTCCTCCACCATGGTTGTTTTGGTCCCCAGTGAATCGCTGCTGTATTGACCGGCAGGGAATTTATCAGACATGAATTCATCCAGTGAAAAACCAAGAACGAATGACAGGCTTTGCAATTCCAGAATATCCACTCCCCTGTTACCCAACTCGATCTGGGCCAGGGAAGGTCGGGAAATGTTAATCCTCCCCGCCAGGTCTTCCTGGGACAGCCCTTTCTTTTTACGAAGTTCGGCTATCCGTCGACCTATTTGTTTTTGAGATAATTTGGCGCTCATGATAAGATTAATGAAGTGTGTTTTGATGCAAAGTTAGAAAATGTTCTGAAATAAAACAATAAAAAGTAATAAAATAAAACTAGCCGTTTAATCCGCAGAGATAAAGGAAAATTTTATAAATTTGCTGTCCTTTATCTGATACCAAACCAAACGTTTTACCATGAAATTCTATTCGGAAATGAACCCCAACCCGCTGGTGCAATACCTGAACAAGCCTGCTTCGGAGTTTACGCTGCAGGATATCATGAAATATATAGAAGACAACAACATCGAGATGATCAATTTCCGGTATGTCGGATGGGACGGGCGGTTGAAGACGCTGAATTTCATCATCAACAGCCGGGAACACCTGGAGACGATCCTGACGATGGGGGAGCGGGTGGACGGTTCGAGCCTGTTTTCATTCATTGAGGCAGGATCCAGCGACCTGTACGTGATCCCGAAGTACCGCACCGCATTTGTGAACCCTTTCACGGAAATCCCGACGCTGGATATTCTCTGTTCATATTTCAACAAGGATGGCGAGCCGCTGGAGAGCTCCCCGGAATATATACTGAAAAAGGCCGACCGGGCCCTTAAGGAAGAGACCGGTTATGAGCTGGAGGCGATGGGTGAGCTGGAATATTATGTGATCAGTCCGAAGGAAGATCTTTTCCCGGCGGTCGACCAGCGGGGCTACCACGAATCGACCCCGTTCACCAAGTGGGAGCATTTGCGAAGCGAAGCCATGGAGGCCATAGCCCAGGCAGGGGGACAGATCAAATACGGCCACTCGGAGGTGGGCAGTTTTATAGTGGGCGATGACCTGTATGAACAGAACGAGCTGGAGTTTTTACCCTGCCCGCTGGAGAGCGCGGCCGAGCAGTTGCTGGTCGCCAAGTGGATCCTGCGGTCATTGGCTTATAAGTACGGCGTGCGGATCTCATTTGCGCCGAAGATCACCATTGGCAAGGCCGGCAGCGGGTTGCACGTCCACACCCGCCTGATGAAGGACGGCAAGAATGTGATGATCGACCCGGCAAAGGGCCGTTTGAGCGATCCCGCCCGGAAGATGATCGCCGGTTTCCTGGAGCTGGCCCCGTCGCTGACCTCTTTCGGCAATATCAACCCGACCTCTTATTTCCGCCTGGTGCCGCACCAGGAGGCGCCGACGAACATCTGCTGGGGCGACCGCAACCGCTCGGTGCTGGTAAGGGTGCCGCTGGGGTGGACGGGCAACGTGAACATGGTGCACATGGCGAACCCGCTGGAGGAGGCCCCCAAGGCCAGTTTCTATGATAAACAGACGGTGGAGTACCGCGGCGCCGACGGATCGGCCGACGTGTATCTGCTGCTGGCGGCGCTGGCCGTTGCAGCCCGTCACGGCCTGGCCGGAATGAAAGACCCCCTGGCCTATGCCGAAAAGACCTATGTCGATGTCAATATCTTCCATGATGAGCACAAAGACAGGGTGAAAGACCTGGCGCAACTGCCCGATTCCTGCTGGAAATCGGCCGAAGCTATGGAACAACAGAAGCACATCTATCTCAAATATGGTATATTCTCCGAAGGGATGATCAACTGGATCATCCGTTACCTCAAATCTTTCAACGACCAGACCCTGCGCCGCGACATCGGAAATGATGAAACCGAGATCATGAAGCTGGTGGAAAGGTATTTTGATTGCGGGTAGACTAGAGTTTCGAGTTCCGGGTTCCGGGTTTCGAGTTTCGGGTTCAGAAATAAAAAGTTTTTTGCGCCTATTTGGCAGTTTATTTTACCTATTACTGCCATATTGACACTTTTTTCTCAATTTTCCATCCTTTTTTTACCCTGGAATGATATTTGAAAATTCATTCAGCAATAAACAAAAAACAAAAAACACGAAACATTTAAACGCTATGACACTGATGAGAATAACCCACGACCCCGTTATGCGGATGTTAATGAACAATTTTCGCAACCAGGAGCAGGAAACCGAGCGCCGGTGCAACTGGCGTCCTGC